>NZ_JACHJB010000001.1:3094308-3441462 GCF_014207745.1 Nonomuraea muscovyensis | reverse complement strand
GTGTGTTCGGGCGCTGCTCGCCCAAGACGGGCATCGTCCCGTTCATGGATCTGGTCGAGCAGGTCATGACGCAAGAGCCGTCTGCCTCGGCCCGGCGGGTGTTCTGGGTCGTGGACAACGGCTGCTCTCATCGTGGCAAGGCAGCCGCCGACCGGCTCACCGCCCGGTTCCCCAACGCGGTGATGGTCCACACTCCCGTGCACGCGTCCTGGCTCAACCAGATCGAGATCTTCTTCTCCATCGTGCAGCGCAAGGTGGTCACACCCAACGACTTCACCGGCCTTGACCAGGTCGAAGACCGGCTGATCGCCTTCGAGCGCCGTTACAACGAGACCGCCCGGCCCTTCAAATGGAAGTTCACCCCGGCCGACCTCGAGGACCTGATGGCCCGGATCGAGCGACACGAACAGAAG
Organism: Nonomuraea muscovyensis; assembly: GCF_014207745.1. Classification (NCBI taxonomy): domain Bacteria; kingdom Bacillati; phylum Actinomycetota; class Actinomycetes; order Streptosporangiales; family Streptosporangiaceae; genus Nonomuraea; species Nonomuraea muscovyensis. Next base: position 3,441,049 of record NZ_JACHJB010000001.1, on the reverse strand, counting down.
GAGCCCCACTTCCAGCAACCCACCGGCTGCGGCCACCAGCCTGCCGCACTACCAGCAACCACGTGAACCCTCGAATGACTTACGAGCCGGACCACTTAAGAGATCGCGCGAATAGCTGTGGCCGCACCTTCACCGGCCGAATCGGGAGGGTGCTCCCCGCGCACGCGGGGATGGTCCCCGCTGCCGATCCAGCCGGTCATTCCATGCGCCGTGCTCCCCGCGCACGCGGGGATGGTCTCGAACTGTGCCACACCCCAAGATCTGGGACGCCACAGCACTCTCAAAACTTAGCCGCGTATTAGCCGTGGATGGCCGTAGCCCGCCGTCGATGACCATGGACAGCCGGACACAACGAGAGAGGCCCCTCACCGCGTTTCCGCTGGTGAGGGGCCTCTTTCTGCTGGTGTGGCAGGTGCAAGGTTCGAACTTGCGTAGGCTGAGCCGACGGTTTTACAGGGCATGACAGTTGCACGAGTCGTGGGGCGTCTGACGTGCGCCAGCGTTACCGCTCGGTCGTCCCGCACCGTTGATCATTCCGCACATATTCCGGATCATGTGTCTGCGACTCTCCCCCATCATCGGTATCGTGGTGCCATACCTCTTGCCGGCCTTGCCACACCGAGCGATCCGCGAGACCAGCAATTCTGGCAGGCAGTCGATGCGACCGAGGACCGGGCATGCGCGGCTGCCGGCGTTAGGTCTTTGATCCGGGCAACCCGCGAAGAGTACGAACATGCTTGCCTAGCCCTTGAGCTGACTCCTTTGCCCAGCGAGGTATGTGACAGTCCGGAGTTCAGCGACGGCCGACACGGCCCACCTTTGCACGATTTCGCGACCGCGATCGAGCAGCGAATGGCCCCCAATATCGTGGCTCGGCATCAAGGCCGAGCGCCGTAGAGTACGACTGAATCTGCGCGACGAGTTGAGGGCGAGGTTCCCCCATAGGATGTCACGCACCCAGTATGAGCAAGTGTGCCGAGTACGGTCTTGAGCCAGCACCGGACGAGCGCATCCGAAGCATGTCAGTCGATCGCTTCACGCGTGAGGAGATTGAGGTGATCCCCGACTCCGGCATCTTCCTCGCGCCCTATCGTGACATAGGTATCCGCAGGGAAGCTAATCATCAGTAGCAGCGTGCGCACGCACGCCCTTCCCCCATCGAATCGGCCCACCCAAGCCACTGGCAACGTTCGGCTATCGAGATCATCTCGTAGCCTGAGACCCCTGTCACAGGCTGTAGTAGGCGTCATCCGGCACCACCTCTAGAGCTGAGTGCGCCGGCGTGACCGTGAGGGGCCTATGGGGGTCGCTATGTCTCGCGACTTAGCTGGCAGTTCCAGTGTTCCGCCTCAGGGCGGCTGGACAAGCGCATGCCAGCATCGCTTTATCAATTTGGCACCTAAGATCAGTAAGTGGATGGGCAGATTTTACCGGGGATAAAAGTGCGCACAACAAAGGGATATATCGGTGATTCATATGGCAGTTCAAGCCATAGGGAAAATTTTAAAGATATCATTCTAGGTTAGTAAAACTATACGCTAGACAGGCATATATGCTGCGCTGCTGCCAATATAGACGTGTCAGACGCCAGCTGCCCCTCAAGTGGACTACAGAAAGAGAATATTTATGTTCCAGGCAAACGTCCTACGGATTTTCATTGCTTCGCCGATGGATGTCAGAAGAGATAGGACCACAGTAAAGGACTCCATATTGCACTGGAATGTCGTGCACGCGGATCGTCGAGGCATCGTATTCCTTCCGATTGGATGGGAAACGCATGGAGTTCCGGACACACGCCAGTCGGCTCAAGACTTGATCGACAAAAAGCTGCTTACGCCATGCGATGTCCTCGTTGGCCTGTTTTGGACAAGCATTGGCACGCGAACCAAAAACGCGGTATCTGGCACGGTTCATGAGATCACACAGTTCATGCAGGCTAACAAGAGAGCAGCGATATACTTCTGTCGCAAGAATATTCCGCCTCAGCACGCATCCAGCGCCAGGGAAGTAGAGACCCTGCGGAGGCGACTGAACTCGGTTGACTCTGGACTCACGGGGACTTATACACGCCCAGCATCACTCAGGGACAACATTGATATGCTCCTTAATGAGGTGGCATCCGAGTATTCTTCTAGCACAGGCAAGCCGTAGCTAGGCAGCAATCGTCGCTGTAGCTTATCCAGCAACGGAGCTCTGGGAGCGTAATCCCGATTCGAGCTGGCATCCTGCTTACAAAGACGCACGCCGATCTTGCTCTATCAGGGAAGACGCAGCCCAGCATGCGGGTGGCATTTCCCGTGACTCCCCACCATTGCCCCCACTTCCCCGCCTCATCGGGCAGGCAACGGGCACGCCAACCACATCGTTCGGTGGGCCAGGGCTTCCCCGTACGGCGCGCTTTGCGACCAAACCGCATTAGCAGCTCGAATCATGGCCGTCCCGATCAGTTCCATCTGGACCGATGCGGTGGCCCAGGCTGAACGGGCTGGTACGTGGTACTGCAACCCAGAACGGTCTAAACCCAGGGAGCGAGACATCGACTTGGTGATCATCTCGTCTGGCTTCGCCCAGCCGGTGAGGGCAGACAGGGCCACGGAAAGTGGCCATTCGGGTTGCAGTCGAGGTGATTGCGGTGCGTGCTCTCGTGTATGCGACGGTGGGCGGCATGGAAAGCCGTGTAAATGGCGGGGTTGCGTCGGGTAGAGAACGCCGGGAGTGAGGCGGGCTCGAGGCATCGGATGATAGGGAGCGGGCTCATTACCGAACGCTGATCGACGCAATCAAGCGTCGAAGCTTGATCGCCAACTCGTCACACTCGCTGACGAGAAGCAGGCAGCTGTGATCGAATGGAGCCAGATCCGTCTTCGTGTTCGAGATAAGATAGCCCGAGAGGCCTACGGTGGCCGTGATGCACTCGATCTTTGTATCGATGCGTTAAACAACCGACCTTAAGGTACATGTATCCGCAATCGCTTTCTCCACAGAATAGGAGAAGGCTTTGCCGACAGCCATAAAGAACTCAAGATAATCCTCTAGTTCTGTCGAGGTTGGCTTGACTGAATAATCCCCATGCGCAATTGAATTTCTCTTGTTGACAATCTCCTCAAGTTTGATGTCAACTCGAACAGAGAGTCCGGCCGCAAACAGGTGAGATGTTGTGGTGTCGATAATATCGTCGATACCAATCAGCGCAAATGCCTCTCGTAGTACGTCAGGCTTCAAGCTTGTCATTTGACGCGCCAGGATCTTAGCTGAAATGACCTGCGGATCAATGGAGCGCTCTTCATCCCACAAAATTGAGAATGCTGTGAATAGCTTTCTAGTTCTATGTACTCGTTCAACTCCATGAGGTAGTGAAGCGATCTCCTGAATTCTGTCTCGCGTAAAGAGCTCCAAGAACGCCGGAGGCAGTTTGCGCGCGGGCGGACGAACAACACAGATTTCATCAACATATTCTCTCAATGCTGCCTTTGCGAAGCCTTCGAAGTGGGCCACCAGCAGAACAAGGCAGGCGCGATGCACCGCATTTTCTAGTTGAACAGCCTCGTCGGTTCGCCGAACAAGTGGAGAGACGGGGCGCACCGCCAAAAGATGATGTAGTTCTGTGATGCTATTGATGAAGTCGCCATATGCCGCAAGCTTGATCGACATTTATTGCTCACTCTTAAGTGTTTCATGCAGGGTAATCGAAATCCCTCGGGCAGCAAGGCCCTCAGAGAACTTAGAAACGCGGTAGTGCATGCGGGATCGGTCAGCCGTGGCGCGGCCGATAGCAAAAAGAAATGCTTCGTCCTGAAGCAGTTGATGACGGACTTCACGAACGGCTTCAGGCGCAGCACGGATCGCTTCACGGTCTGCGTGCGCGAAGGGGATCATAATCGCATCGAACAACGCCTTGTTCATTCCTGGAGCTGGCCTCCCATTAGGCGCGGGGAGCCTGAAGGCGGAGTCACCGAAGACTTCAGCAACTGTCCGACAGACGTCGGCGAAGACATCCATGTCGGCCCGCCCTGGGATTGCTATGCGATTGTTTCGCATATATCCATTTAGCAATTGACGAAGCGGAGGCCGATAATCCGCAATGGACTTGTAGAGTGAGAAGAACCGCAAGACGAGCTCTTCGAACTCCATTCTCCTGTTCCGGATGCCACTAAGGATTCCTGTAAAGTATGGAACTTCGGCCGTGCGCCTCAAAAAGTCATTTAGCTCGCCTCTGTAGATACAGTTCCTGAGCTCTTGTGCACCTAGACGTGCCGACCCGGTATTCAGACGCTCAAACACATCGAACTTAATATCCGGATCGGAATCCTCAGTTATCACAATGCAGCGGATGGTTCGTCCGCTGAGCCGTCGCTGGTCACGCAACGTCAGATCAGAAAAGAATTTCCCTTCCAGCTCCGAAAGGACTGGTATCCCCTTAAGTTCAAATTTCCCTTCGAGGTAGTCGCTGATGGTTGTAATTCTCTGCAATCCATCAATAACCTCATAGGCGCCATCTTCGTTTTCCGCAAAGTAGCAAACGGGAACAGGTATGTTGAGCAGGAGGCTTTCGATTAGCCTGCTCGCCTTTGCTCTGTCCCATACGTACTGGCGCTGATACTCGATATTGAGTAGTAGACGCTCCTTCTTGATGTCGTCGACTAGAGTGCTTAGAGAGAGGTCGTACGGCTGCGTAACCAGTCGACGCTCTCGATGTTCGAGATTCAGCGGCTCCTCTTGATCTTGCGTCACTTCTTCTGAGGATTCGTCATCGAACAATGTGTTCTCTTCCGCCACTTATAGCTCCTTAGTTTCGCTCTCTGTGCCAGAGTAGCGTGCTCTGCGGGTTACAGCTATATGTTCGATACGTATAGCACTCGAGCGCCCCCTGTCCAGAGGGCAACGTAGCCTGCGCGACGGGTCGTCTTACCCGTTCGCAGCCCCAGCATGGCCAAGAGTCGCAGGCAACTCCTCCAGCATCGGGGATGAATGTGCATGATTGCGAAATTCGTGACGAATGAGGCACTTCTGACTGCTACGGGAGCGTCACGCTTGCCGATCATCAGTTCGGGGAGTAGAGGCGTGTCCGGGAGATCAAGGCCCAGGATTCAGTTCCAAGCTCTGGCTGGCCTCCGTTGGGCAGGTTGGGATTATCGAAACGCGCTGTCAGCTTGGGAACTGCATCGATCACGGTACGCGTAGCAGGGCGTTCCTGGTCGCAGCGGTTGCTGGCTTGGTCGTGAGTGACCGTGGTTGACCCCTCGTCGCCCTGGTTAATGGCCCGCTAACCTCGATCTTTCCCGACCTTGAGTTGGTTGGCTGAGGTCTTCGGCTGGAGCTCGACTGGCTCGCTGTGGTCAGCGTGGCTGCCCGGCTGTCGCGCCGGGTAGGCGGGGTTCCACGGGCCCGAGGATTCCTTCCTAGTTCGCTGGGATGGTTTGGTGCTGGTCAGGTCGGCGCTGGCAGGGCTTGGAGTCGTGCCAGGGCGGTCAGGAGTGTGTCGGCCCAGGGCCATCGCATGGCGATGCGCAGGCGTAGGCGCCGGCCACCACGCGCCAGGCGTCCGGCGACCGCGAACAGACGCAACCGCAGGCGTTTGGGCTCGTAGCGGCGGGCATCGGTGCCGTACAGGGCCAGCATCTGCGCCCAGGCGAGCAGTTCACAGGCCAGGGCGACGATCTCGCACCAGATCTGGTTCTGGGTGAAGTCGTGCAGCGGCAGGTTGCGCAGGCCGGTGTCCTTGGCGGCGCGGATGCGGTCTTCGGCGCGGGCGCGGCGGCGGTGGCGTAGTTCGAGGTCGGCGAGCTGGCCGCCGGGGGTGCCGGTGACGAAACAGGTGAAGCGGTGTCCGTCCAGATCGGTGAAGCGCAGCTGGGCCCCAGGGTGCGGGCGTTCCTTGCGGACGATGACCCGCATGCCCTTGGGCCAGCCGGTCAGCTTCAGCAGGCCGGTGAGCTCGGCGACCCAGGCGCCTGGGCGTGGCCGGCGGTCAGCGTCGTATGCCGGGGTCCAGGCGGTGGCCGGGAGTTTGCCGATCGCCTGCGCGATGTCGTCGGTGAGGGTGAAGCCAATGGAGTACTTCAGCCAGCGTCCGGGTCGGGTGAGCCAGGTGAGGAACTCTCGGGTGCCGCCGCCGGAGTCGGTGCGGATGAGCACGTTGCGCCGCAGGTGCTTGGGGAGTTGGGCCAGGGCGAGCCGGGTGGCCTCGATGTGGTCGGCGGCGGTGTTGGAGCCGGCGTTGCCAGGCCGCAGCAACAGGGCCAGCGGTTCTCCACCCCCGCTGGGGCCGTGGTCGGCGAAGGCGGTCATCGGGTGGAATCCATAGCTTTTCTTCCAGGTGGGTGCCGCGTGCTGCTTGTCGGAGTGAGAGATCACGATGGTGGCGTCGAGATCGACGATGACTGGCTGGCCATCGGCTCCGGGGGCGTGGTCGCCGGCCAGGTGCCAGGCGCGTTGGCGTGCGGTGGCGCGGGCGGCACGGATGGCCTTGAGCGCGCGGACCGGATCGGCGGCGAGCCGGTCGATCAGGCGTGAGATGGTCGGGTCGGAGGCGACGGGGCCGAACAGCTGGGGCTGGCAGCGCAGCAGGGCGATGTCGGCGAGGCAGTCTCCGCCCAGGGCGAGAGTGAGGGCGAGATCAGCGATGACTTTGCCTGGGTCGTGTACGGCGCGTGAAGGGCGCCACCGCTCCAGTTCGTGCGACAGCGCCCGATCCAGGCCGGTGATGGCCAGCGTCCGGGTGAGGAGGAGGCCGCCGGCATGAGACAGGAGACCGTTGGCGTCGGCGGACACACTGATCTTGCGGTTGGACGCGATAGTCTGCACGTGAAAAGTGCCTCTTGCTCTGGCGCGGACAGGACCTTCGACAAGCCCTATCCTCCCAGCTCAAAGGCACTTTTCTCATGTAAACGATCAGTCTGGCTCAAATCCTTCGTGAAAGCCCGAGGCTAATGGCCCACGACCTAGGGATTCTCGCGCGACGCGCGCACCCTGCCCGCCTGCTCATCCCGTCTGCCGTCGACCCGCCCGTTGGGGAAGCGGGCCAGGGCCACGGGGACAAGGTGGAGCCCCCATCCGGAGGAACGACCTTGGCCCCGTGGCCCTGGACTGCTCGGCTTGTCCCGGGTCGATGGTGGGCGGGATGAGCAGGCTTCCACCTCAGCCGTCTACGGTCCTCGTAGACGGCGTGGTGGTCATCCCGGAGCCGGAGCGCCCCCGCCGGAAGCATTCCTGCGAAGCTGATCTACGGATACTTGTGGCATGGCATCCTCGGAGATCCCGCGCACCGTCAAGGCCGTCACTACAGCGGAGCTCATTCATCTTGATGACGAGGCGAGGGTGTGCGGCCTTAATCGTCAGCACGAAGCCGGATGGCTGGCCGAGCATGCTGATCCGAAAGCGACTCACTACTTGTGGCCAGCGTTTGTTCATCGCCTGAACCATCGGCCGAAGCACTCGCCGCATTGGCGCTGCATGCTGTTGCTGGCTCTGCGGGACGGTCAGCAAGTTTTCTCGCTGCTGGATGTCTTGCCAGCCACTTTTGATCGGCTGCCTGAGAGCTTGGACCGCGAGACAAAGACCCAGATCGCGGAAAGGCTGTTGGGGCCGATGCAGACCGTGGCCGAGTGGTCCGAGCGTAACGCGTGAGCGTTGCCCGATGGTGTGTAGACCTGGGTGCTCTACGGAGTTCTGCGGCCCGCGCGCGTCGCGCGCGAGAACGGCCCCCAGGCCGCACGCGCAGCGTGCGGGCGTGCGCGGGCCGCAGGGCGGCGCGCAGCGCCGCCGCTTGATCTTCATAGGGACTATTCGGCAACGATCACGGCTGTCACCTGGAAGTGCGTGTACGACAGCGACGTGGGCCGGTAGCTTCGCGGTGTGGCTGATGACGCTGAGCTGACGCGCTGGGTGGTTCACGGGGAGCGACTGATCTATGACAACCGATGGATTCGGCTCGGCATGGCCGATGTGGAGATCCCCGGCGGGGAGCGGTTCGAGCATCACGTGGTGCACCTCGACCGTGCCGCTATCGCCGTCGTCGTCGACGAGCAGGACCGGGTCCTGCTGATGTGGCGGCATCGGTTCGTGTTCGACCGGTGGGGCTGGGAGCTCCCCGGTGGGCTGGTCGAGGCCGGAGAGGACCCAATGGCCACGGCCGCCCGGGAAGTCGAGGAAGAGACCGGGTATCGGCCCAAGCAGGTCGAACACCTGGTGAGCTATCAGCCAATGGCCGGCATGGTCGACTCCGAGCACATCCTGTTCCTGATGCGCGGGGCCGAGCTGGTCGGCAAGCCGGAGGGGGAGGTTGAGGCCGATCGCCTCGAGTGGGTTCCGATGGCCGAGATCCCCGACATGATTGCCCGCGGCGACATCTGGACGTCCGGGACGTTGATCGGGCTGCTTCAGGCTCAGCAGCGTCTCAACGGCCAAGGGCGCGGTTGACCGCTCTCGATAGCTCGTCGATGCGGCGTCGCTGGCGGCGGGCGCCGGTCATGGTGGCCAACTGCTTGGCGCGGTGGATGTGCGGCTGGGCCGCGTCGGGTTCCCCGGCCGCGAGGAGCGCGTGACCGAGGTCGCAGCGCACGCCAGCTTCGGCACGGTTGTAGGTACCGTCCATTCCGGCAAGTGCTGAGCGGAGGTCCTCGACGGTTCCAGGGTCGCCGAAGCGGAGTAGGCAGCTTCCGCGCCAGCGGGCGAAGTGGTGGATGTTGATCGACAGGTACGGCATATCTGGGTCGCTGTCGCCTTCCGGCAACACGGCGGCGGCCTGGTCGAGTGCGCGACGGCAAGCCGCTTCGTCACCCAGGATGGCCGCGGCTTCCCCTTCCGCTGCGGCGAGCCATGTTCGCAGACGGGCTGGAACACGGTCGCGGTGGGTGGTGTGGATGTACTGGAGCAGCTCGGCGGCTTCGGCTGGGCGGCCCAGATCCATGAGGACGTACGCCTGTTCACCTGAGACATAGGCGAGCACGGCGGGGTCGTCGGCTTCGCGGGCGGCGGCCTTGGCGCGCTCGTAGTGGTTCCAGGCGTCGTTCAGGGCGACAGTGTTGATGGCCTGCCAGCCGGCGAGTGACGCTGTTTCGGCAAGTAGGTGGGCGAGCTGGGCACGGATGCGCGGACGTATCGCGTGGCGGTGGGCTCGTTCGATCTGGGCCATCTGGGCGCGCATCTTGTCGGCGATGGCGACGCTTCCGAGTCGGCGGTCCTGGAGGCGGAGGTTGTTGGTGTCCGTCCGCAGGATCATGACCATGGTGTCGTCGATGGTGGCGGCGGCCTCCAGCCGGGCGGTGAGTTCGTCGGTCTGCTCCTGGTGCTCGTCGTCGAGGTCGCCCGTGGGCGAAGCGGTGTCGAGCGGGGCCAGGCCGAGGAGCATGCGGGCGTGGTCGGGTAGACCGAGTCCGGTGGCGATGCGCTCGAAGACGGCCAGTTCTTCGATGGGGCCGGCCGTTCCTTTGAAGATCTTGTTGACGCGTGGCTGGGCGATTTCGGTCGCTGTCGCGATGCGAACCTGACTGGCGCCGCCGTATTTTGCGACGAGCCGGAATAGTCCGGTGATGTCGCGGTTTTTCAGGCTTTCTCGCATGTCGTCGCGTTCCCAAACCGATGGCGGTAGCTTGATCGGCTCGAAAGCACTCGCGCGCATGCGGTCCTCCGGGATTCGACTCCGAGATGGTGCATTGCCGTGCCGGGGACTCTATATGCCTCCGTGGTATATCGCCGTGGGATATGTATAAACGGTTGGTCCATTCATGCTCTGCCGCATGACAACTCCGGTCAGGTGCGAAGAATGCGACGGGCGCGGATGGAAGATCGTCACCCGGCGCGGACATGTGGCGGCGTCGAAGCTGGGCGTCGTCTCCTCCTCTACCGTCGAGTGCCTCTACTGCGACGGGGCCGAGCGCGACGCCGCCGGCGGTGAGGTGTTCGAGTGGGAGGTCCGGGTTCAGTCCGGCCGTAGTGACGAGCTGGGGCCGTGCGGGACGAGCCCGTTCCAGGCGACCGCGATGGACGAGCTGCGCAAGGCGATGCGCAGCATGTCCGGAGGCACTGCGGTGCTGGGGCGGATCACGCACACTGTCTACGGACTCGGGGCTGTGCCGGACGGTGAGAGTCGGCACGAGATCTTCCGGGCCTACCTCGACCCGGCGGGCTCGGTGCGGTTCGAGCGGGTAGCCGAATGAACGCGGCGAAATTGATCACGATTGATCCGGGTCATTCGGCCGAACTTCTCCGACAAGCGTTGGCGGGGAAAGGGGTCGCTGCCGACGTTCATGACGGGTACGGGCTCGCGCTCGTATCGGTCTGGGTCGGTCTGGTGGTGTGGTGCGACGGTCAGCATTTCTGGTGGCGAACGGGGTGGAATGCCGGACGTCGGCGCGTAATCTATGCCTGGCATCCCGCCATTGACCCGGTGCGGGCTGCTCATCGCGTCGCCATGCGCTATGCGGACCTGCGGGCCGCGCATTCGGCGACTGGGCCGCTGGCTGATTTCCTGCGCGAGGTCGAGCCATGAGCGAAACGGCCTATTGGGGGTGTGGGGTGGAGGGCGTCCGGCGGAACTCCGTGCTGGTGCAGCATGCAGTACGGACGGAGGGCACGACGGCGTGGTGCGGGGCGTCGGTTCGCCCGGTGATGATCGACGGTTGGCATGTGCCGTTCGTCCCGACCGGCACGGCGTCCTGCCGGGAATGCGCGCGGCGGTGGGAGCAGGCCGCGAAGATGGCACAGAAGACTGCCTTGCAAGGACCCTGACAGGCCATGTCTTAGCCAGTACTGTACTTGTGCGGACGAGCGCAAGAGTGAACGGACGGCCAAGATGAGCATGGACTTCGCCCCACCGAAATACGCCCAGGTCATGCGGGCGATTCAGGAGCGTATCGAGTCGGGTGAGTACTCCCCCGGTGACATGCTGCCATCTGAGACGCAGTTGGTGCGGGAACTCGGCGTGGGCCGTACCACGGTGGTGCGGGCTCTCCAGACCTTGGCCATGCAGGGCTGGATCGAGCGGGAGCACGGTCGCGGCTCGTTCGTGAAGGGCCGTCCTGAGAGCGGGGCCGACCGCGTCCGTCCGGGCCTGACCACGACGGAGCAGGGTGAGAGCGCTGACAGTCTCGTGGAGGTGACGCGCGTTCCGGCTCCCCGGCATGTGGCGCGGCTTCTCGGTGTGGCTGAACGGACGCCGGTGATCGTGCGTAAGCGGGTGGCCCGTCAGGGGGATGTCCCGTCGGCGGTGGAGACGGTGTGGATTCCGCTGGAGATCGCGGTGGGCTCCGACCTGGACAAGCCGGAACCACTACGGAGTGGCATCCGCCGGCACCTCCAAGCGGTCAAGCACCTGCGGTTCGACCACATCACCGAGCGCGTCTCCGCCCGTAAGCCGACCAAGGAAGAGGCCGAGTTGCTCGGCTCGTCCGGTCCGGTGCTCGGCGTGCTGGCAACCGTGCACGATCCTGCGGGAACGGTGCTGCTCGCCATGAGTCTGGCCCTCCCTGGGACCCTGCACGAACTTGAGGATGTCTACAAGGTGAGCTAACTCTTACCAATCCATTCCGGCTCGGCCACTTGTGCGGACAAGTGGCCGTTGCTTACTCTCAACTCATACGGACAAGTGGATGAGCGAACGAAGGGCTCTCCGCCGCAGCAGAGAGGAACCACATGGCAATCCAGGGACCCATCCCGATCAGCTTCGAGCAGGTCTTCCCGCACGGCTGCTACCTCGTCGGGAACGTCGAGCAGGTCAAGGACTTCGACGCCTCGACCAACGGCAGGACCGTCTACGCCAAGGACAAGACGACCGGTGAGCCGGTCTGGCAGGTCCCGGTCATGGACGGCGACCCGACCGTGAAGGCGTCCCAGAAGACGGTCGCGGTCAAGCTCCTGTCCTCGACCGAACCCATCGCCCCGCCGAGCGTGGCCGGCGTGCCCATCACGCCCGTCGAGTTCGTCGGGATGACCGTCACGCCGTACGTCTCCCAGGCCGGTCGGCTGGCCTACTCCATCCGCGCCACGGGGATGCGCCCGCCCCGCGCCAAGCAGGCTCCCGCCGGCAAGGAGGCGGCGGCGTGAGCCTCGGACCGTACACCTACGTCACGCTGTCGATGCCGCGTGGAGACGACCCGCGCCTCACTGTGTCCTTCCACACCGGCGCGGTGCGCGTCCACACCAGCGTGATCGACGAGCGCCGCCCGTACCTGTCGCTCAGCACGCCGGAGGCGAACGTCTCCGTCTCCACCACCGGCGACGGGCCGATCACCGACGCTGACCTGTCCCTGGCCCGCGACATCTACGCCGCCGCTGCCCAGTACCTCGCCGACTGCGAGCACCTGCACACCCAGCAGCAGGCCACCGACCAGACGGCGGCCTGACACGTAAGGCGGGGCCGCTGGAAGCGGCAACTTCCGGCGGCCCCTCGGTTCTCCCCTGACTCCACATCACGAGAGGTTCCAAGCTTATGTTCAAGCGGCTGCCTGGCGACGAGGCGCGCAACCTCGTCACCACCACGCCCGACACGGCCATCGTCTTCCGCCCGGCCGTCGTCCAGACTCCCGCCATCCTGACCCTGATCATCTTCGCCTGGCGCGTCCTCGCCGGATGCGTACGGCTGCTGTGGCGGCATCCCGTCGCCGTGCTCGTCACACTCACGCCCGTCGCGCTCATGCTGGCGTACGGCTGGCGCACCGCGCTGCTCCTCCTCGTCCCGGTGCCCACGGGGGTGCTCGCCTGGGCCTTCACCGACCGGTGCAGCTTCGTCCGCCTGCTCGGCCTGCGGCTGCTGGCCTGGTGGCGACTGGTCTGGATTTACCGACGGCACTGGCAAGGCGTCATGGTCGTCTCAAGGCTCGGCCGGCATCTGTGGGGCCGTGACTACCTTCCCCGGCTCGGCAAGGTCACCTGCACCGCGTGGGCGGACCTGGTCACCGTGCGCATGCTCAAAGGGCAGTCTGTCAAGGACTGGGCCGATCGTCTCGACCACCTCGCGCAGGGCTTCGGCGCGGCCTCCTGCCGCGTGGCAGTCACCCAGGGCGGGCGGCTCCTGCTCACCTTCCCGCGTACCGACCCGCTGGCCGTGCCGCTCAATGCTCTGCCACTGCCCGACGTCGCGACCGTGGGGCCGGTCGAGATCGGCAAGCAGGAGGACGGGCTGCCCTGGCTGCTCAAGGTGCACGGCACTCACGTCCTGGTCGCGGGCGCCACCGGGGCCGGCAAGGGCTCGATCATCTGGTCCACGATCCGCGGGCTCCTCCCGGCCGTGCGGGCGGGGCTGGTCGAGATCTGGGCGCTCGATCCCAAGCTCATGGAGCTGTCATACGGGCGCGCCCTGTTCGGTGAGCGGTACGCGGCCACTCCGGAGGAGTGCGCCGACCTGCTCGACCAGGCCGTCACCGTAATGCAGGAACGCGCCGCCCGGTTCGCCGGCGTTCTGCGCTCCCACACCCCCACCGTGGAGGACCCGTTCGTCCTGGTGGTCGTCGACGAAGTGGCGTTCCTGACCGCCTACCAGGCCGACCGCCAGCTCAAGCAGCGCATCTCGGCTGCGCTGGCCACGCTCACCACCCAGGGCCGAGCGGTCGGCATCGGCGTCATGGCTGCGCTCCAGGACCCGCGCAAGGAGGTCATGAACATCCGCAACCTCTTCCCCGACAAGATCGCCCTCCGCCTCGACGAGTCCGAGCAGGTGGACATGGTCCTCGGCGACGGCGCACGCGACCGTGGCGCCCTGGCCGACCACATCTCACCCGTCCCCGAACTCGGCGCCGGCATCGGCTACGTCCGGCTGGAGACCTCGCCCGACCCAGTCCGGGTCCGCGCCGCATACGTCTCCGACACCGACATTCGCGACATGGCCGCCACCTCCGCCGCCGGAAAGGACACTGCCTGATGAAGGTCTGCTTCCACGGCACGGCCGAAGAACTCGAACTCGTCTCCGGCCGTCCCCTCATGGTCCTGCTCACCTTCCGCGATCTGCCTCGGCTGCGTGTCTTCGCGCTGCTCCACCCCCGCACGCTCAAGCACCCGTACAACGGCTTGTTCCGGCTCTGCGCCGACATGGCCGAAGACGAGGGAGGTGTCCATGGCTGAACTGCCACGTGCCGTTCGGCAGGCCATGCCACTGGCCCGTGACGTGGCCGTGGAGGTCGCAAAGCAGTACGGCGTGTGCATCCGGCCCGTTCCGCTCAAGCGCCTGGACATCGACACCGGACGCTGGGAAGTCGTGGACGTCCCATGCGGCGCCACCCTCGACGCCAAGTGCCCGTCCTGTGCCAAGCGCAACCGGCAGCTCCGCATGGCACAGTGCCGCGAAGGCTGGCACCTCGACCAAGAGCCGGCCATCACTCCGGACGACCCGACCGACGAACAGCGGTGGCTGGTCGAGTTCCGCGCCGACCTCCAGGCCCGCCGCGACCAGGCCGACGCCCTCGGCGAAGACACCGCCGACTGGGACGCCGCCATCGAGGGCGTAGATGCCGAGATCAACCAGGCGGGCATGCGCGGCAACGTCTTCGGCCGGACGGTCTCCAAGCGCACGCGTTCGACGAGGCGACGGCAGGACGCCCCGAACCTTCCCAAGCGGAGGATGTCGCCGACCACACTCGGGCGGACCTTCACCAGCTCGGACGGCAAGGTCTATCGCCCCTCGCTCTTCGTCACCCTGACCCTCCCGTCCTACGGCAAGGTGCGCGATGGCGTCCCGGTCGATCCCGAGACCTACGACTACGCGCGAGCCGCTCGCGACGCGCTCCACTTCTCCAAGCTCGTGGACCGCTTCGTGCAGAACCTCCGCCGCGTCGCGGGCTACGACGTGCAGTACTTCGCCACCGTCGAACCACAGAAGCGGCTCGCCCCGCACCTGCACATGGCCATCCGCGGCACTCTCCCGCGCGCGGAGGTCAAGCAGATCGCGGCGGCCACCTACCACCAGGTGTGGTGGCCACCAGCCGACAAGGTCGTCTTCGACGGTGACCACCTCCCTGTCTGGAAGGACGGCACGGGCTACCTCGACCCGACCACCGGCGAGGTACTGTCCACCTGGGAGCAGGCCCTCGACCAGCTCGACGCCGACGAGGACGCCGAACCGCTGCATGTGCTCCGCTTCGGCGACCAGATGGACGTCAAGGGCGTACTCGCCGGCACCCCGGACGCCGACCAGTGCATTCGCTACCTGTCCAAGTATCTGACCAAGAGCCTCGGCGAAAGCCTCAACGCGGGCAATCAGGCTCAGCGCGAGCACGCGGCCCGCATGGTCGAGGCGCTGCACTACGAACCCTGCTCGCCGCGCTGTCCCAACTGGCTCCGGTACGGCGTCCAGCCCAAGGACGCCAAGCCGGGAATGGCTCCCGGCCGGTGCCGGAGCAAGGCTCACAAGCCTGACCACCTCGGCTACGCCGGGCGCCGCGTCCTGCTCTCCCGCAAGTGGAGCAACAAGACCCTCGCCGAACACAAGCAGGACCGCCGCACCTGGGTTCTGGAAGCCCTCGGCCAGCCCAACGAGCCGGCCGACCCGCACCGCTACATCTGGAAGCCCGTCCCGGCCGGCGACGCCAACGTGTCACCACTCGCCGTACGCCTCCTGCGATCGGTCGCCGAACGCCAACGCTGGCGAACCCACATGGCCCGACTCCAAGCTCAGGCAGACGGCCAAGATCCTTCGGTAACCGAGGCGGTGGCGGCATGAGGAGGCGAGACGAACTCCTCACCGTTGCCCAGGTCCTCGACGAACTCGGCGGCGTCTCCCGCCGCACCTTCTACCGCTGGCGTGAGATCGGCAAGGCCCCGCAGGGCATCCGCCTGCCCAACGGCGAACTGCGCATCTACCGAAGCGACCTGGAAGCCTGGCTCGAATCCCTCAGGAGCGCAGCATGAACACTTCCTACAAGGTCAAGTTCTGGGAGATTCGCCCCAACAAGTCGGCGGTGAAGTCTGGCAAGACGATCTCCTACACGGTCCGCTGGACGGTGGCCGGCCGCGAGAAGTCCAAGACCTACGAGAAGTCCGCACAGGCCAAGAACTGGCTCTCCGACCTCAGACAGGCGGCCAAGAACGGTGAGCCGTTCGACATCGAGACCGGCCTTCCCGTGTCCATGCTCAAAGCCAAGGAGGCACGCACGGTCTTCGACTTCGTCAGGGCCTACATCGACATGAAGTGGCCCCACGCGGCCTCCAAGAGCCGAGACAGCATGTCCGACGCTCTCGCCACGGTGCTTCCGGCTCTGACGAAGGACATGCCGGGCAGGCCCGACGCTCAGACGCTCCGTCGCGCCCTCCGCAAGTACGCCTTGCTCCCCGAGGACCGGCGCCCACCGGTGCCACTGGACATGACCAAGGCCCTCCGCTGGTTGGAGTCGGCCTCGCTCAGCGTGCAAGATCTGAACGAGACGAAGGTGCTCCGCCCCGCGCTCGACGCTCTGACGCTGTGCCTCGACGGCTCGAAGGCCGGCGCGAACACAATCAAGCGCAAGCGGGCCGTTCTGCATCACGTCCTGGAGTACGCGGTGGAACTGGAGGAACTGCCGTCCAACCCGCTCCACCGGGTGAAGTGGTCGCCTCCGAAGACGACCGAGACCGTCGACCCTCGCGTGGTCGTGAACCCCCGCCAGGCCCGAGAGCTCCTGACCGCGGTGACCTACGTCGGCAAACGCGGCAACGGACGACGGGGACGCGGGCAACGCCTCATGGCCATGTTCGCCTGCATGTACTTCGCTGCCCTGCGCCCGGCCGAAGCAATAAGCCTGCGCCGCGATGACTGCCACCTCCCCGCCAAGGGCTGGGGCCGCCTCACGCTCGATGTGTCCCGCCCCGAGGTCAACAGGCAGTGGACCGACACCGGGGACGCACACGAGGAACGCGGGCTCAAGCACCGCGGTGCGAACGACGTCCGAGTGGTCCCGATCCCGCCCGAGCTGGTCAAGATCCTTCGGCAGCACATCGCGGACTTCGGCGTCGGCGAGGACGGCCGGCTCTTTCGCAGCGAACGCGGCGGCGTCGTCGCCTCGACGGCCTACACCGAGGTCTGGCAGGAGGCTCGCACGCTGGCTCTCACTCCTGCCCAGGTCGCCTCTTCCCTGGCTCGGCGGCCCTACGACCTACGGCACGCGGCCGTCTCGCTCTGGCTCAACGGCGGCGTCCCAGCCCCCGAGGTGGCCAACCGCGCCGGACACGGCGTCGACGTCCTGCTCCGCGTCTACGCCAAGTGCGTCGACGGCCAGGAGGAGATCGTCAATCAGCGGATCGAAGACGCGCTCGTCGCCTGAGATGACCCCATCTGAGAAGAAGCACAGGGCTCCGGATCACCTCCGGGGCCCTTCTTCGTGGCCGCGTAGTAGCTGTGGCCGTTCCGGATCATGCACGTCTACCAGGGGAAACGCCCCATGATCCATTCCGGATATATTCCGGGACCAGCGACAAACGGCCGCTCAGGGCTGCCTACGGCTGCACAGTCCTAAAACGCAGAAGAGGCCCCGTAGGGCCTCTGAGCTGCTCTTACTGCTGGTGGCAGGTGCAAGGTTCGAACTTGCGTAGGCTGAGCCGACGGTTTTACAGACCGCTCCCTTTGGCCACTCGGGCAACCTGCCGTGTCATCCGCTCTCGTGGCGACAGACAGAAGAATAGCGGACTTCCGGGGTGCGCGTGACACCGGTTTGTCCTGGAGGGATCTTTCTCGGCCGCGGCGGGCCGGGGGCGGGCCGGTGCGCTGCGCGGGGACTCGATGCTGGCTAGGCTCGTTCGCTGGGTCCGTGTTCGGGGGATGCGCCGGGCGGTCGGCGAGACCTGGACGGGGGGCCGGATGACATGCGTTGGCAGCTGAGAGGATGTGCGTTTTGGCCGATTCATCTTTCGACATCGTCAGCAAGATCGACCGGCAGGAGGTCGACAACGCGCTGAACCAGACCGTCAAGGAGATCGGGCACCGGTTCGACTTCAAGGGCACGGGGGCGAGCATCGCCTGGTCCGGTCAGGACAATATCGAGATCAAGGCGAACAGCGAGGAGCGGGCTTCGGCCGCGCTGGACGTGTTCAAGGAGAAGGTGGTCAAGCGGGGCCTGTCCCTGAAGGTCCTCGACGCGGGCGAGCCCAAGCTGTCGGGCAAGGAGTACCGCATGCTGGTCTCCCTGAAGGAGGGCATCGACCAGGAGCACGCGAAGAAGATCTCCAAGCTGATCCGCGACGAGGGGCCGAAGGGTATCAAGGCGCAGATCCAGGGCGAGGAACTCCGGGTCAGCTCCAAGAAGAAGGACGACCTGCAGGAGGTCATCTCGCTGCTCAAGGGCAAGGATCTGGACATCGCGCTGCAGTTCGTGAACTACCGCTGACGGGTGCGACGAGCCGGTCGGCGCCCGCGCGAGGTTCGGCAGCGGTTCGGGAGGGTTTCGTGTCGCCCGTTCCGGCGCTCACGGAGCGTTACAGGGTACAGGGGACCTCGGGTTCGGTCGTCGGGTGCGCGTGCCCCGGCGGCCGCGCCCTCGTGCGGGACGGTGACGGCTGGTGCGGTGGGGTCAGGTGATGCCGAGTTCGCGGCGGGCCCTCGCGTAGCGGCGGCCGGGGGTGATGGAGGCGGCGGCCCACGGCAGGATCTCCGGTACGCGTCTGCCCGCGCCCGTCAGCAACGTCTGTGCACGGCTGTGGTGCCCGCTGTAGGAGAAGGCGGCTCCGAACAGGTGCATGGCCTCGGGGGCGAAGGGGTGCGGCAGGGAGCCGACCCGCCATTTGTCCGCCGCCTCGATCAGCTCGCCGGACACGTCCGGGCGCCGGAAGCGGGCCCGGAGGGTCTCTTCGTTGTCGTGGCCGGAGTAGTCGGCCTCCTGCCAGGCGATCTCGAAGTGGGCCAGGGGCAGGATGGCGGTGACCGGGTCGCCTGGCCGGGACGCTTCCACGGTGTCATGCGCGAAGGTCAGGAGTTCGTCATCCGATCCGTACCACTTCGCGCAGAGCGCCTGGGCGCGGCCGTGGTGCCCGGCGTAGAGCGCCGGGTCTCGGGTGTGGAGTTCTCTCCAGATGCGGTCCAGTGCCGGTCGGCCCGCTTGGCGGCCGACCGCGTGCCACTGGGGCTGGGCCCAGGGCACGGGATCCTCCGGCAGCGCCTCGGCCGCCCGGCGCAGCGGGGGTTCGGCCGCTTCCAGGGCCTCGTGGAAACGCGTGAATCGGTCGTCATCCACGTATCGCGCGAGAGAGGCGCCGCGGATGTCCCAGGCGTGCTTGACGCGGGCCGCGCCGAGCCAGAGCAGGGCGTCGGGGTCGTTCTCCGGTAACCGCGCCAGCGCGTCGGTGTGCGACCTGGCGGCGAGCGCGAGTTCCTGGACCCGAAGCGCTCGCAGTTCGTTGTCGCCTCGGGCGGCTCTGATGAGTTCGAGCCCCTGGTCGAGCCGCCCGGCCCGGACGCCGGGCAGCGCCGCGTCCAGCGAGGGGTCGTCCCATGCCTGGCCGATTCGCATGTGGGAGGCGTTCTCGAGGACGACGCCGGCCCGCACCACATTCACCAAGAGCATCGATGTTGCATAGCGCGAACCGCCGCGGCCACGCAAGGCGGACGTCCTCCGAGCCGGGAACGGGCCTGAGACCTGCCGCGGCGGACGCAGCGGGCGCGGCGGGCGCGGCGGGCGCGGCGGGCGTCGCATCACGGCAGGCGCGGCATCACGGCAGGCGCGGCATCGTGGCAGGCGCGGCATCGTGGCAGGTCACTGGGGGCGCAGGACGCGGGTGGCGCCGGCGATGAGGGCCGTGGCGAGGATCCAGCCGGCCACCACCAGCCCGTACGCCAGGCCCTGCGTCCACCCCGCCGGGTCGAACAACTCGCGTTGTCCGAAGGCCGGCAGCGGCAGCAGCAGGTCGAAGCTGTAGGCGAAGGCGTCGAAGACGGGGGCCTCGTCGGGTTTGAGGGGACGCGGGGGGTTCAGGGCGAAGGCGACGGTGCCGGTCAGCAGCAGCACGGCGAACCACACCCCGGCCAGCCAGGGCCGGTACCCGTACCCGACGGTGACGTCGAGGAGCCGGCCCCACACCCGCAGGCCACGGCCGTGGGTGCGGCGGCGGGCGCGGAGTTTGGCGAGCTGGGCGCGGCGGGCGAGCGCGTCGTTGCCGTCGCGCAGGTACCAGGCGGCGAGCTGCTCGTACGGCTGGGGCCGGAAGCCCTCCGGGTCGCGACCGGCCCAGTCGATGCGCCGGGCGACGCCGCTGCCGCGCAGCCGGTCGTAGGTGAGGCCGTTGAGGCGGAGTTTGTCGGGCCAGGTGCCGGGGTCGTCCTGCAGGGTGCCGATGCGGGAGTAGGCGAGGCTGACGACGCCGTCGATGGGTTCGGTGGGCTTGAGGTAGAACTCGCGAACCTCCATGTGGCTGGCGTGCAGCGCGTACGGGGTGTCGGGGCTGCGTAGGGTGCCGTTGAAGGAGAACGTGCCGTTGATCCGCGCGCCGCGCAGCCGGACGCAGCCCAGTGCCGTGAAGCCGCGGGTGCAGTGCACGGTGCCCTCGACCACCATGTCGTCACCGCTGAGCGCGCGCCCGCCGGGATTGCGCAGGGTGGCCCCTTCGAGGTTGAGGTCGCCGTTCACGCGGCTGCCGGCCAGGCGGACGCCGCCGGTGATGTCGGCGTTGCGCAGGGTCGCGCCGCTCTCCACCACCATGGAGCCGGCGGACAGGGCCCAGGCGTCGTCGGCGGTGATGCGGGTGCCGGCCAGCCACAGCCCGCTCTCGAACTGGGCGCGGGCGAGGCGGACGGTGCCGGTGACGGTGGAGCCCGACAGGCTGAGGTGGCCGGCGACGCGCATGCCGCCACCGCTGAGCCCGGGCAGCGTGCAGTCGGTCAGGCGTACGGAGCGGGTGGTGGTGCCGGTGAACAGGACGGGCTCGTCGAGGTGACAGCCCTTGAGGTCGAGGTCGTGGTCCACGGTGCCGCCGATGATGGCCAGGGAGCCGGTGATCCTGGCGCCGCGTAACCGGACGGCGGCGACGGAGCCGGGGGCGGCCTCGCGGGCGCCCAGCAGCAGGGATGTGATCACGCCGGCGCGGACGGTCCGCTCGGGGCCCCAGGTGTCACCGTCCTCGGGCGCGTTGTGGCCCGCGGGTGCGCCGGGCTCGCCGGAGACGGGCCCGGTGGGGACGGGCCCGCTGGACACGGGCCCGGTGGGGACAGGCCCGCTGGACACGGGGCCGGTGGGGGCGGGGCCGAGATCCACGGTCTCACCGGTGGGAAAGGCGTTCCAGAGCTTGCGCTCGGCCTCGCTGAGGCGTGGAGATCGGGCCATGAGGATGATTATGTCCGGAGGTGGCAGGCCGCCACGTGGCGCGGGTGAGCCACGGGCTCCAGGGCGGGGGGCCGCTCGGCGCAGCTCGCCACGGCCTTCCAGCAGCGGGGGTGGAAGGAGCAGCCGGCGGGCGGGTCCACGGGGCTCGGCGGCTCGCCGTCCAGGACGATCTCCTGGCGGGTGCCGCGCAGCGCCGGGTCGGGCACGGGCGCCGCCGACAGCAGTGCCTGGGTGTAGGGGTGGGCGGCGGAGCCGTACACGTCGGCCTCCGGCCCGGTCTCGACGACCTTGCCCAGGTACATGACCGCCACCCGGTCGGCGAGGTGCTGCACGACGCCCAGGTCGTGCGCGATGAAGACGTACGCCAGCCCGAACTCCTCGCGCAGCCGCTCCAGCAGGTTCACGATCTGGGCCTGGACCGACACGTCGAGCGCCGACACGGGCTCGTCGCACACCAGGACGCGGGGGCGCAGGGCGAGGGCGCGGGCGATGCCGACGCGCTGCCGCTGGCCGCCGGAGAGCTGGTGCGGGTAACGGTCGCCGTGGCCGGGGCTGAGGCCGACGACCTCCAGCAGGTCGCGGGCCAGCCGGTCGCGGTCGCGGCGCGGGGCGAGGTCGGGGTTGACGTCGTACGGCTCGCGGACGGCCTCGGCCACGGTCATGCGCGGGTCGAGTGAGGTGTACGGGTCCTGGAAGACGAGCTGGATGTGCCGTCTGGCCCGGCGCAGCTCGCGGCCGCGCAGGTCCAGCAGCGACCGGCCGAGCACGGTGACCTCGCCGGAGGTGGGCCGTTCGTGCGCGGTCAGCATCCTGGCCAGGGTGGACTTGCCGCAGCCGGACTCGCCGACGACGCCGAGCGTCTCACCCGCGCGCAGTTCCAGGCTGACACCGTCGACGGCCTTGAGCACCCCCACGGTCCTGCGGGGCACGCCCTGCCTGACGGGGAAGTGCTTGACCAGGTCACGCACCTCCAGCACGGTCTCGCTCACGCGGTCACCCGCTCCCATTCGTGGCAGGCGGCGAGCCGGCCGGCGGCGATCTGGAGGGCGGCCGGCGCCTGGTCGCAGGCGTCGGTGCCGTATCCGCAGCGGGGCCTGAACCGGCAGCCGGGGTCGGGGTCGGCCGGGTCGGGCGGCGCGCCGGGGATGACGGCGAGCCGCTGCCCGCGAAGCTGCGGCCGGGGGATGGCGCCGAGCAGCGCCTCGGTGTACGGGTGGGCGGGCCGGGCGTACAGCTCGGCCGCGCCGCCCTGCTCGACGACCCGCCCGGCGTACATGACGGCGACCCGGTCGGCGACGTCGGCGACGACGCCCATGTCGTGGGTGATGAGCACGAGGGCGGTGCCGTGCTCGCGCTGGATCTCGCCGAGCAGCCGGAGGATCTGCGCCTGGACGGTCACGTCGAGGGCGGTGGTCGGCTCGTCGGCGATGATGACCTGGGGGTTCAGCGCGATGGCCAGGCCGATGCCGACGCGCTGGCGCATGCCGCCGGAGAACTGGTGGGGGTAGTCGCGGGCCCGCCGTGCGGCGGCCGGGATGCGGACGAGGTCGAGCACCTCGACGGCCCGCCGGTGCGCCTCCTTGCGCGACAGTCCGAGGTGGGCGCGGAACAGCTCGGCGATCTGGTAGCCGACGCTGAGGACCGGGTTGAGCGCCGACAGGGCGTCCTGGAAGACCATGGCGATCGTGGTGGCGCGCAGCCGCCGCCTCGTCTCCTCGGGGAGGGTGAGCAGGTCGACGCCGCGCAGGCGGACGGACCCGGCCGTGACGGCGCCGGTGGGCGGCCGGATCAGGCCCATGACCGCGCGGGCGGTGACGCTCTTGCCGCTGCCGGACTCGCCGAGGACGGCGAGGGTGCGGCCGGGTTCGACGGCGTAGTCGACGCCGTGCACGATGCCGGTGCGGCCGAGGCGTACGTGCAGGCCGGAGACGGCGAGGGCCGGGGCGGCGGGGTCGTGGCCGGGAAGGGTCGCGAGGAGCGTCATCACATCACCTGCCGCAGCCGGGGGTCGAAGGCGTCGCGCAGCGCGTCGCCGAGGAGGACGAAGCTGAGCACGGTCACCGTCAGGAAGATCGACGGGAAGATCAGCAGGTGCGGGGAGGTCGTGAAGTACTGCTGGGCGGTGTTGAGCTGGACGCCCCACGAGATGGCCGGGGTCTGCAGGCCCACGCCGAGGAACGTCAGCGCCGACTCCGAGGCGATCACGCCGCCCACGTTGAGCCCGGTCAGCACGGCGACCGGGCCGAAGGAGTTGGGCAGCACGTGCCGCAGCAGGATGCGCGGGGTGCTCGCGCCCACGCCTCGGGCGGCGGCGATGTACTCGCTGCCGGCCGTGGCGAGGACGGAGCCGCGCATGACGCGGGCCAGCGCCGGCCAGCCGAACAGGATCAGCACGGCCGAGACGGTCACCTCGTTGTGCGTGCTCAGCGTCTGCAGGATGACGATCATGCCGACGAGTGCCGGGAAGCCGAAGAACACGTCCATGACCCGGCTGATCAGCATGTCCACCCAGCCCCTGAAGTAGCCGGCCAGCAGGCCCAGCACGACGGCGAGCAGCAGCATGCCGGCGGTGGTGAGCACGGCGATGAGCACCGAGGAACGCGCGCCGTACACGACGTGGGTGTAGAGGTCGCAGCCCTGGATGTCGAAGCCGAACGGGTGCCCGGGGGCGGGCGGCAGGCCGCTGCCTGCCAGGTCGCAGCGGCGCGGGTCGCCCCCGCCGAACCAGCCGGCGAACGCCTGCGGCACCGCCGCCATGGCGCACACGAGCAGCGCCATCACGGACGAGACGGCGAACGCCGGGCGGCGGCGCAGCTCCGGCCACAGGCCCGAGCGGCGGGCGGCCGGGCCGGGCTCAGTCGAGGTCGAGCCGGATACGAGGGTCGAGGATGCCATAGAGCAGATCCACCATGAGGTTCACCAGCAGGAAGACGAGGACGAGCAGGGTTCCGACGCCCACGACGACCGGCCCGTCGTGCTGCGGGATCGCCGTGAAGATCTGGTAGCCGAGGCCGGGCAGGTTGAAGATGCCCTCGATGAGGACGGTGCCGCTGAGCAGGTAGCCGAGGCTCACGCCGAGCAGCGACACGACGGGGATGAGGGAGTTGCGCAGCACGTGGCGGACCATGACGGCCCGCCTGGTCAGGCCCTTGGCGGTGGCGGTGCCGACGTGGTCGGCACCGAGGTTGTCGAGGACGCTGGTGCGGGTCAGCCGGGCCACCTGCGGCAGGCCGTACAGGGCGAGGACGAGTCCGGGCAGCACGTACGCGAGCGGCCAGCCGGCCTCGGTGCCGGAGACGGGCAGCCAGCCGAGGTTGACGCCGAGCACGATCTGCGCGACGTAGGCGACCACGAAGAACGGGACACCCATGATGACGGTGGTGCCGCCGAGCACGGCGGCGTCGGCGAGCTTGCCGCGCCGCATGCCGGCGAACGTGCCGAGCAGCACGCCGATGGCGGCCATGAACAGCCAGGCGGTCACGCCGAGCTGGAAGGTGACGGGCCAGCCGGCCGCGACCACCTCCGACACGGGCCGGCCGGTGAGGCTCATGCCCATGTCGCCGGTCAGCAGGCCCGCGAGGTAGAGGCCGTACTGGACGAGCAGCGGCTCGTCCAGGTTGTGCTGCTCGCGCAGGGCCTGCTCGACCGACGGCGTCAGCACCCGGTTGGGGCCGGCCAGCGCCTGGATCGGATCGCCGGGCAGGGCGTAGACCGCCAGGTAGATGATGAAGGTGGTGCCGAGCAGCACCGGCACCGCCATGAACAGCCTGCGGAGGGCGTACCTGCCCACGGGTGCCTCAGCCGACCTTGACGGAGGCGAGCACCACGCCGCCGAGGAACTCCGGCCGGACACCGCTGATCCTGGCCGTGTGGGCGAGCCCGCCGACCGGCTGGAACAGGGGTGTGAGCGGCAGCCCGTCGAGCGCGACCTTGGCGGCCTGCCGGGTCAGGCCGAGCGCCTCCTCCTGGGGCGCGCTCGCGGCCCTGTCGAGCAGCTTCACGAAGTCGGGGTCGTCGTAGCCGGTCACGTTGGTGGCGTTGCCCTTGGTGAAGAGCTGGTCGGTCAGCGCGTAAAGGTGGGGGTAGCCGGCGCCCATGTACAGCAGGACCGGGCCGTCGATCTTCTTGGCCCCGAGGTTGGGGTAGAGCTGGTCGACGGGCTGGGCCTGGGTGGTGACGGCGTCGATGCCGAGGTTGGCGCGCAGTTGGTTGCCGATCGCCTCCAGGAGCACGGTGTTGAGCGGGTCCTGGAACGTCCAGAGCTTGAGCGGGCCCTTCCAGCCGCCCGCCTCGGCGAGCAGCGCCTTGGCCTTGGCGGGGTCGTAGGTGCAGGCGGTGCAGTCGGCGGCGCCGCCGCCGGGGACGCCCGCACCGGCGAGGCCCTTGGCGGGCTGGCCGAAGCCGCGCAGCAGCGACTTGACGATCGTGTCGCGGTCCACGGCGTGGGAGAAGGCCTGCCGGACGCGGACGTCGGAGAAGCGTTCGTCCCACAGCGGGAAGCCGAGGTACATGACGGCGGGGAAGGGCACCTGGACGAGCCGGTCCTTGAACCGGGCGGCGGCGTCGGTGAGGTTGTTGCCGGTGACCAGGGTGACGTCGACGTTGCCGGCCTGCAGGTCGCGGTAGGCGGCGGCCTCGTCCTGGTAGGACTTGGCCTCGATCGTGGCGGCGTCGCCCTGCTGTCCCTGGTAGGCGTCGAACCTGCGCAGCGTGACCTTGGTGGTGCCGGCCGACAGGCCCTGGCCGTCGATCTGGTAAGGCCCGTTACCGATGGGCTTGCGGTCGAACGCGTCGAGGTCGGTGAAGGCCGCCTTCGGCATGGGCGAGAACGGCGTCTGGGCCAGCATGTACGGCAACAGCGAGAGCGGCTTGGTGAGCGTGACCCTGAGTGTGGCGGGGTCCACGACCTCGACGCCCGACAGCGTCTTCGCCGACGGCTCGCCCTTGGCCGGGTTGAGGTCGGTGTAGCCCTTGAAGCCGGTGAACAGGTAGTTGTTCGTCATGGCGTTGGGGCCGTAGGCGGTGGCGTTCCACGAGTCGGCGAACGACTGCGCGGTGACCTGCTCGCCGTTGTGGAACGTCCACCCCTGCTTGATCCTGATCGTCCAGGTGACGTTGTCGGCCGTCTCGATCGAGTCGGCCAGGGCGTTGACGGCCTTGCCCGACGAGGCGTCCACGGTGGTCAGCGGGGTGAACAGGGCGTAGTCGATGTTGCTGCCGACCGACTTGCCGGGCGTGAAGTGGGACAGGAAGTACGTGGTCACGCCGACGGCGAAGGACTTCTCCCCCGCCGGGGCGGCGGCCTTGCCGGCCCCGGCGGAACAGGCCGCCGTGGTGACGGCCAGTGCGGTCGCGACGACGGCCCCGGCCCAGCGCGGTCTTCTCACGGACATGTGCGTGGCACCTCCAAAGGATGCTCGACACGGAAGGGGGGTGGGGGTGGCAGCTGCCGGGAATCGCGCCGGGGTCGCCCGCGCTGGTTTTCGAGCGTGCCACAGCACGGGCAGGGGGTTCATTGTCGGGAAGGTTCAACCGGGCGCCATGCCTTTGTGTGGGCGGACAGCGGGTGCCTTCGGGATGAACCGGGTGTTTCAGAGCTGTTGCCGGTACGTCCACCGGCCGCCGAGGAGCGTGCCGAGCACCTCGGTGCCGCGCAGGTCGGCGGGGGCCCGCCCGGCCGGGTCGGTGGCGGTGACCACGAGGTCGGCGACGTCGCCCGGCCGGATGCCACGCCGGCCACGGGCGGCCGAGGCGAGCACGGCCGCCAGCGGGATCGCCTGCTCGGGATGCCAGGCGGGCCGGTCGTCGTCGGTCCTGGTGATGGCCGAGGCCATGCCGTCCCACGGGTCGAGCGGCGCCACCGGCGCGTCGGAGCCGATCTCCAGGACGGCGCCCGCGGCGAGCAGGTCGGCGTAGGCGAACGCGCGGTGCGTGCGGCCCGGCCAGTGCCGGTCGGCCACCTCGCGGTCGTCGGGGGCGTGCGCGGGCTGCACACCGGCGACCAGGCCGGGCCGGGCGAACCTCGCGAAGTCGGCGGCCCGGACGAGCTGGGCGTGCTCGATCCGGCCCGGGCAGCCGACCCGCTCGAACGCGTCCAGCGCGATGCTCGCGGCCAGGTCGCCGATGGCGTGCACGGCGGGATGGATGCCGTGCACGGCGGCCAGGCTCATCGTGTCGTACAGGTCGTCGGGCGGGGTCTCCAGCAGGCCGCGGCCGTCGGTGCCCGGGTACGGGTCGTCGCAGTAGGCGGTGCGGGTGTTGAGCGAGCCGTCCACGAACATCTTCACCGGCCCCACCTCCAGCAGCCCGCCGGAGCCCGCGACCGGCTCGCCGGTGCGCAGGCCGCGGCCGATGGCCAGCTCCAGGTGGTCCTTGGGGATCGAGCAGGCGACCCGCACGTCCACCCGCTGCTCGCGGACCCGGCGGCTCCAGTCGGCGACGTTGTCGGCGAACTCGAAGTCGATCAGGCCCACCACGCCGCGGGAGGCCGCCGCGGTGGTCGCCTCGGCGACCCAGCGGTCGAGCTCCCCCTGGGGCGGCGCGGGCAGCTCGGCCATCGCGGTGTAGCACGCGCGCTCGCGCAGCACGCCGGTGGGATGCTCGCCCATCCCGATGGCGGCCAGCGCGGCGGGGCTGAACCAGGCGGTGTGCAGGTCGTTGCTGACCATGACGATCGGCCGGCCGGGGGCCGCCGCGTGCAGCAGCTCCTTGTGCGGGACGTCCGGCCACAGAGCGTCGCGGAATCCGTAGCCGATGGTGAACCCGGTGTGCGAGGCGACCAGGTCGACGGCCTCGCGGGCCGAGCGGGCGGCGCTCAGATCCACCCGGCGCCGGGCCTGCGCCCACTGGACGGCGTGCACGTGCGCGTCCCACAGGCCGGGCAGCAGCGTGCCACCCTGCACGTCGACCGTCTCGCCGGCGGGCTCGTCGGCGGGCGGCCGTTCTTCGGTGACCGCGGCGACCCGGCCGTCGGCGATCAGGACATGGCGGAGCGGGCCTCCCGGGCCGATCCGCGCGTTGCGCAGCAGCAGTGAGGGCATGCGATGACGCTAGGCGGGCAGCGCCCGGCGGCTCATCGTCGAGAGCGGACATCCCGGCCCCCGCCGATTGTGGTCCGCTACAGCTCTCCCCGCAGGTGCAGCAGGCGCAGTTGCAGCCAGATCACCAGCCGCTCGGCGGGATCGGCCAGGTCCACGTCGAACAGCTCCTGCAGGCGGCGCACGCGGTAACGCAGCGTGTTCTCGTGCACCGACAGCTCCGCCGCCGCCTTGGCCGCCTCGCCGAAGGCGTCGAGGTAGGCCAGCAGGGTGACGCCGTGCGTGGTGGAGTGCGCCCGGTCGTGGTCGAGCATCCGCCGTACCGGCTCCAGGACCTGCTCGACGGCGTCGCCCCGCTCCACCAGGTCGAGCAGGGCGACGCGGGCGCGTACCCGCTCGTCGGAGACCAGCGCGACCGGCTCGCCTCCCGCGTCGGCGAGCACGCGGACGACCCGCTCGGCCAGCCGCCGCGAGGCCGCCGCCTCGCCGAGCCCGGCGACGACGGGGCCGACGCCCGCGTACAGGCTGAGCCGGGCGGACTTGCGCACGGCGGTGACGGCGTCGCCCGCCGCGCGGGCCAGCCGCGACGGCGGGGTGCCGGGCGGGACCGGCAGCAGGGCGTAGACGCGGCCCCAGCCGGTCGTGCAGACGGCCTGCGGATGCCAGGTCTCGCAGCAGAGGCCGACCAGGTCGAGCACGCCGGCCATCACCGTGTCCGGCTCCGGCGCCGGGTCGGCCGGCGCGAAGGCGGCGACGGCCACCCGCGAGCCGGGCGGCAGACCCAGCCGGGCGCCGGCCGCCGAGGCGGAGGTGGTGCCGTCGAGCAGGGCGCGCAACGTCTCCGAACGGTGCCGGCGCTCCTGGTCGGCCGGGTCGCGGGCGCGCAGCAGATGCAGGGCGGCCACCCGCCCCGCCTCGTCCAGCAGCCGCATCGCGCCGGGCACCACGGGCGGGGTGCCGTCGAGCACCCAGATGAACCCGAGGAGCTGGGCGCCCGCCCGGACCGCCGTGGCCAGGCGCGGCGTGTGGCCCGGCCCCAGGCTGTCGAACCGCACGGGACCGTCGGCGCGGAAGACGCGGCTGTACTCGGTGCGGTTGGTCGGCCGCTGCGGCGTCCTGCGGCCGAGGATGCCGGTCCGGCGGATCTCGTCGATCTCCTGGCCCGGGACGTTGGAGTAGGCGAGCACGTTGCCCTGCGGGTCCTCGATGCAGGTGGCCCCGCCGATGGTCGCGGCGACGGCGTTGGCGAAGGCGAACAGGTCTCCGGCGCCGGCCGAGGCGTAGGCCGTGGTGACGGCGCCGGGGCCGGAGATCGCGGCGGTCAGCAGCGCGTCGAGCTGCCGCCACGGGATCTGCTGGGGGGCGATGAGCAGCGCGATCCGTGCCTGCCCCGCCGCCTCGACGGCCGGGCCGAGGTCGGTCCCCCGGTCCTTGACGACCACCGCGTGGTACGACAGCGCGGCCGCCTGGCGTACCAGGTCGCGGGCGTCGGCGCCCGAGCCGACGGCGAGCAGCACGCAGCCGGGGCGCTCCTCCAGCGGGTCGTCGGGGTCGTGCACCACGGGCTCGCCCACGGTGAGCGACCCGTCGCCGGGCAGGTGCGCGGCCGACAGCACGTGGCTTCCCAACGTCTGGAGCACCTGGGCGAGCGGTGGCCGGTACGGCCGCGTCATCGAGGCGTCGGGCGGGCGCGGGGAAACCGACATATCTATGACCTCCGGGACGGAAGTCTCATTCAACCAGCCTGCTGCTTGACGGCCACCACAAGCCGCGGACGGTGAGGTTGGCAGCGGCGACGATGCCCCCGTCCCCGGCAGGGGGTGACACTGGGATGTGCTCGACGCGACCCTCATCTCAGAACTCGACACCGTCCCCGACTTCGACAGGTTCGCCACCGTGGACGAGGTGTACGCCACCCTCACCCGGCTGGCGGCCGACCATCCCGGCGTGGCGTCACTGCGCCGCATCGGCACCTCCCGGCTCGGCGACCCGCTGCTCTGCCTCACCGTGGGCGACGGGCCGCGCCACGCGATCGTCGCGGCCGGGCCGCACCCCAACGAGCCCATCGGCGGCCTGACCGTCTCCCACCTGGCCACCCGGCTGTGCGAGGACGCGGGGTTGCGCCGTGCCACCGGCCGCACCTGGCACGTCGTGGGCTGCCTCGATCCCGACGGCACCCGGCTGAACGAGGGCTGGTTCGCCGGGCCGTTCACCAAGACCCACTACGCCAGGCACTTCTACCGGCCGGCAGGCGACGAGCAGGTCGAGTGGACGTTCCCGTTCGCCTACAAGCGGGCCTACTTCGACCGGGTGCTGCCGGAGACGCTGGCGCTGATGCGGCTGATCGACGACACCAGGCCGGCGTTCATGACCACCCTGCACAACGGCGAGACGGGCGGCGTCTTCTACTACCTGAACCGGCCCGAGCCCGAGCTGCAGGCCGTGCTCAAGGCCCTGCCCGGCAGGTACGGCGTGCCGTTGCACGCGGGCGAGCCGGAGCACCCGTCCGTCCGGCAACTGGACCAGGCCGTCTACCTGGCGCCCCGGATGCAGGACGCCTACGACTACCTGGAGGCTCTCGGCCAGGACCCCACCGAGCACATCGGCGGCGCCGCCAGCGACTCCTACATCGCCAGGTACGGCACGCTCGGCCTGACCGCGGAGGTGCCCTACTGGACCACCGCCTCGGCGGGCGACACGTCGCCGGCCGACCGGCCCTACCGGGACCTGGTGCTCGGCCAGGCCGCCGACCTGCGGGCCACGTTCGAGGTGCTGGACGAGACGCTGACGGCCGTGGCGGGCGACCTGGTGACCGGGTCGCCGTTCCTGCGGGCCAGCCGGAGCTTCGTGCCGATGCTCGCCGGGATGGCGGCCACCGACTCCGGCCGCGCCGGCGCCCCGGAGAACGAGCGGCCGGCCACGGTGGCCGAGGTGTCCTCCAGCCGCGACCTGCTGCACAGCATGCGGCTGCGGTTCGGCGGGATGCTGCTGCGGGCGCTGGAGGGCGAATTGGCCGTCGGCAACGGCACGCCGGTGATCCGGGCGCGGGCGCGGGCGCTGGCGGAGACGTACGCCACGTGGTGCGCGGAGGCGGAGTCGGGCGCTCCGGAGGAGACGATCCCGATCCGCCACCTGGTGGCCATCCAGTACGGCGGCATCCTGGCGGGCGCCGCGCACGCGTGAGTCCCCGCGCGGGCGCGGGCCTCACCCACCCCGCATCGCGCGGGCGAGCGGCGGGTTCTCGGCGTCCAGGGCGCCGATCACCCGTTCCACGATCTCGGCCGGCTTGTCCTGGCTGAGCTTGGCCTTGCCCACCACCCGGGTGGGCACCAGCCTGAACCCGGTCACCGCGGGGGCGAGCCGGCGGGCGTACTCCTCGACCTCGCCCATCCGGAACGGCTCGGGCCGGCCGGCCTCGAAGTGGTCCACGGTGCCGGAGAGCACCTGCCAGGTCTCCTCCGGCCCGAGGAGCTCCGGCGTTCCGTGCAGGTGGACGGTGACGAAGTTCCAGGTCGGCACGTACGGGCCGGCCTCGTACCAGGTGGGCGAGACGTAGCCGTGCGGCCCCTGCACGACGATCACCACGGGCCGCTCGCCGAGGCCGTGCAGCTCGGCGTCCTCGCGGGCCAGGTGCCCGAGGACGGCGGCCCCGGGGTCGGCCGGGTCGGGGATGATCGGCAAATGCGAGACGACGGGGCCGCCGTCGCTCACGAGCAGGGCCCAGCCGTGGGCCGCGACGAGGGCGCGCAGCGCGGCCGGGTCGTCCAGCGCGTACATCGGTTGTTCGAGCATGGACGAGATGCAACCGCTGCCGGGCCCGCCGCGTCTAGTGGCACGCCATCAAGGTCGGCGGCCCGCTTTGCCCGTCCCGACAAAGCCGTCCTGACAAAGGCGTCCCGACAAACCCGTCGCGGCGCACTCAGCGGCGGTAGCCGGCCATCCGCTCCAGGCGCGCCACCCGCTCGGAGGTGGGCGGGTGCGTCGAGAACAGCCGGCCGAAGCCCGAGCCGCTGAACGGGTTGGCGATCATCATGTGGGAGGCGGAGGTGAGCCGGCTGTTCTCCGGGAGGGGCAGTTGCCGGGCACCCATCTCGATCTTGCGCAGGGCCGAGGCCAGCGCGAGGGGGTCGCCGGTCAGCCGGGCCCCCGACTCGTCGGCCTGGTACTCGCGGGCCCGGGAGATGGCCATCTGGATCACGCCGGCCGCGACCGGCCCGAGCACCATCATGAGCAGCGCGCCGAGGAAGCCGGGCCCCTCGTCGTCGTCGGAGCCGCCGAAGAACACCGCCACGTAGCTGAGCCAGGTGATCATCGTGGCGAGCGCGCCCGCCACGGAGGAGATGAGGATGTCGCGGTTGTAGACGTGCGACAGCTCGTGGCCGATCACGCCGCGCAACTCCCGCTCGTCGAGCAGCCTGGTCAGCCCGTAGGTGACGCAGACGGCGGCCTTGCGCGGACCGCGGCCGGTGGCGAACGCGTTGGGCTGTGCGGTCGGCGACACGTAGAGCCGGGGCATCGGCTGCCTGGCCTGCGTGGACAGCTCGCGCACGATCTTGTAGAGGACGGGGTGCTCGACCTCGCTCACCGGCCGCGCCCGCATGGCCGACAACGCGATCCGGTCGGAGAAGAAGTAGGCGGCGCCGTTGCCCAGCACGGCGAGCACCAGCGCGATCCGCAGGCCGGTGCCACCGCCCAGCCACGCGCCCGCCGCGAGGATCAACGCCGACATGCCGCCCAGCAGAACGGCGGTGCGCAGACCGTTGTGGTGCATGGTGCACCCCCTTTCGTGAAGCGGGGTCACCACGTCCAACGACTACTCCCCGGTCCATCGTTCCCCGGAGTGTGCGACCGCTGCCCCTGAGCGACGAACGCCGCAGGTCAGCGGGCCTCGGGGAGGTGGATGTGCACGGTGGTGCCGGAGCCCGGCCGTGAGGTGAGCGTGGCCCGGCCGCCCGCCCGCTCGACCGCGCCGCGGGCGGTGCACAGGCCCAGGCCGGTGCCGTGCTCCCTGGTGGTGAAGAACGGCTCGAAGGCGCGCTCGGCCACCTCGGCGGGCATGCCGTGTCCGGTGTCGGAGACGGTGAGCCGGACCTCGCCGTCGCCCCGTCCCGTCTCGACGGTCAGCCGGCCGCCGCCGGGCATCGCGGCCAGCGCGTTGACCAGCACGTTGATGAGGACCTGCTCCAGCCCGGCGCGGCCGATGGCGACGGCGGGCAGACCGGGAGCCAGCCGGGTGACGAGCTCGACACCGCCGGCCAGGGTGGGGCGCAGCAACTCGGCCGTCCCCTCGACGACCGCGTTCGGGTCGGCCGACCCCGGCGGGTCCGCGGCGGCCGGAGCCAGCAGCCGCCGGGCCAGGGCTCCGCCGCGCTCGGCAGCCTGCTGGATCCGTTCGACGCCGGCGCGGCCGGGGGTGTCCTCGGGCAGCGTGTCGAGGGCCAGCTCGGCGTTCCCCGCGATCACGCCGAGGAGATTGTTGACGTCGTGCGCGAGGCCGCCGGCCAGCCGGCCGAGGGACTCCAGCCGTTCGGCCTCGCGCAGCCGCCGTTCGAGGCGATCGCGTTCGCGCCGGACGTGCACCTGGGCGGTGACGTCGCGCAGGATGCCCTCGACGGCGAGCAGCCGGCCGCCGTCGTCGCGGATGCCCGTCACCCGCTGGACGGTCCACACCGTCGTGCCGTCCGGCCCGAGCCAGCGCACCAGGAGCGGCTCGCCGCCGGGCGAGCGCCACGACCGTTCGAGCCGGTCGCGGTCGGCGGGGTGGACCAGGCCGAGCAGGTTGCCGGGGTCGCCGAGCAGTTCCTCCGGCGGGTGGCCGAGGATCGCGGCCGTGGCGGGGCTCACGTACTCCACCCACGCCCGGGGGGACATGCGGCAGCGGAAGATGACGTCGGGAGCGTTCGCGGCGTACAGCCGTAGCCGCTGCTCGCTCTCCCGCAGCGCGGCCTGCGCCTGCTCGCGCTGGTGCCTGCACTCCGCCTCGTGCAGCTCCCGCCGCACGACGGGGGCGAGCCGGGAAAGCCGGTCCTTGCGGACGAAGTCCCGGGCACCGGCCCGCATGAGCGCCGCCGCGCGCTCGTCGCCGATCTGCCCGGAGACCAGGATGAACGGGACGTCGAGCGCGGCCTCGTGGAGCAGCCGGACCACGTCGTGCGCGGTGAGGGCCGGCATCCGGTAGTCGGAGAAGACGATGTCCGGCGGGCGGCGCCGCAACGCCGCGGCCGCCGCCTCGGCGTCCTCCACCCGCTCGTGGGTCGCCTCCACCCCGTCGCGCAGCAGGCGGGCGACGATCCGCAGCGCGTCGTCGTCGTCCGCCTCGCACAGCAGGATGTGAATCGGGACGATCATGGCCGTCAGCCTCCGAACCGGTAGCCGACGCCGTGCACCGTGCGCACCCAGCGACCGGAGCGGGCGTCGTCGCCCAGTTTGCGCCGCAGGTTGGCGACGTGGACGTCGATGACATGGTCGTTGCCGGGCCAGTCGGTGTGCCAGACCATCCGGGTCAGCGTCTCGCGCGTCCACACCCGCCTCGGGTTGGAGGCGAGCAGCAGGAGCAGGTCGAACTCGATCCGGGTGAGCGGCACCGGCCGGCCCGCCAGACGCACCTCATGGCTCTCCTCGTCCACGACGAGGTCGCCGGACGTGAGGATGCGCGGCCGGTCGCCGCTCCCCCGCAGGTCGCCGCGGCGGGGCCGCCGGAACATCGCCGCGACCCGGGCTCGGAGCTCACGGGGTGAGAACGGCTTGGTCATGTAGTCGTCGGCCCCCACCTCCAGGCCGACGAGACGGTCGGCCTCCTCCGTGCGACCCGACAGCATGATCACGTACGCGCTGGTCATGCCGCGCAGCCGCCGGCACACCTCGATCCCGTCCATGTCCGGCAGCATGAGGTCGAGCGTCACCAGGTCGGGGTGTCTCTCGGCGATCAGGTCGAGCCCCTCGGCGCCGGTGGCCGCCTCCGTGACGTCGAACCCCGCCATCCGCAGGACCTCGCACAGCAGCCGGCGCACCTCGCCGGTGTCCTCGATGACCAGCGCCCCCGGCCGATCCACCACGCCATCACCTCTAGTCAGCGACCGATCACCAGCGGTGGCGTGGTCGCGCGACCCGTGACCCTGGCGATCCCCTCCCCGTTCCAGGCGTCACCTACCGCCGCACGGTGCCGCGAAACCGCTCGGCGGCCGGTGCGACGCCCAGATCCGTGAAGTCCGTCGTCGCGTCCTCGTTGTAGAGGCCGGCGCGGCCCCGGTGGTAGGGCCGCTCCTGGTCGCGGAAGCGGACCAGCCGGCGGCCGTCCACGTCCGCCGTCATCGTGTCGCCCACCTGGCGGATCTCGATCGTGTGCCACGTGCCGACCTCGAAGGGCTCCTCGCCCGTGGCGAGGTAGCGCTGGTTGCCCGGATATCCGGGGGTGACCTTGCCGAGCTCCCAGCCGTTCGGCTTGGGGACGAGGTAGTAGAAGTGGTTGTCGTCGGTGTAGTGCCACACGACCCAGGCGACCTCCCACGGGTTCGGCGTGGGACGCCGCAGCTGATGCACGGTCCTGGCCCGGACGCGGAGCCGGACGTCCGCGTAATCGCCGGTGCTCAGGGCCAGCGCCGCGTGCGTCTCGGCCGGGGCGCGTGCCGGTCTCGGCGACAGCCGCCACACCCACCGGCCGCCGTCCTGGTACGTGCACGCTCTGCCGTACCCGTCGTACTCGAGGAACAGCCCCGCCCTGACCGTGCCCTCCGCCCAGGGGGCGCACCGGGCGGGCCGGTCCGGCGCGGCCGGAAGGGCGATCAGCGCGACGGCGGCCAGCGCCCGGGGCAGGAACGCGGTCATGCCGGTCCCGGCGACGGGTCGGCGAGCCGTTCGGTCTTCAGCCAGGCCCGCCGGCCGCGCATCGCGCGCCACAGCCCCCGCCAGGCCGCGACGAGCCACACCAGGTTGAAGACGATGAACAGGTGTCCGTAGCCGAGCCCGCGCAGCCGGCCCATGTCACCGCTGACGCGCGCGTAGAGCGGCCCGAGCAGGAAGGCCGCGCCGAACGTCAGCACGTACCACGACACGATCGGCACCGGCTGGAAGAGCTGCGCGCGGGCCGTGGCCGAGAAGGTCACCCCCACCAGCGACGCGGCCAGGGAAAGCGTCATGAACGAGCCCACGAAGATCAGCAACGGGCTGAGGAGGACGTTCAGCAGGTCGACCGCGACCCGGCCGGACGCCCGGCCGGTCACCGACGGCACGAGCCGCAGCGCCTGCAGGTGCCCCTGGAACCAGCGTGAGCGCTGCCGCACCAGGGCGCGCAGGCCGACGAGCCCCTGCTGGCGCACGGTCGCGTCGGGCACGCAGGCGGTGCGCCAGCCGGCCAGCACCATCCGCACACCCAGGTCGAGGTCCTCGGTCAGGCTCCGCGACCACGGGTGGTCACCGAGGTCCAGCAGCGCCTTGAGCCGCATGACCTGGCCGTTCCCGCCGAGCCCCGCCGACCCGATACGGCTGCGGGTGCGCTGGAACATCCGCGTGTAGACGACGAACTCCATGTCCTGCATCCGCGTGAGGAGGCTCTGCTTCCGGTTGCCGATGCGCACCCCCATCTGGACGCCGCCGACCCGGGGATCCGCGAAGTACGGCAGCACCGCCTCCAGGCTG
This sequence comes from Nonomuraea muscovyensis, assembly GCF_014207745.1. NCBI lineage: Bacteria > Bacillati > Actinomycetota > Actinomycetes > Streptosporangiales > Streptosporangiaceae > Nonomuraea > Nonomuraea muscovyensis. The sequence continues at coordinate 3,404,169 of NZ_JACHJB010000001.1, read as the reverse complement.
CCCGGGTCGAGCCGCCCGTCGGCGTCCATGAGGCAGACCAGGACGCGGTCGGCGGTGCGGCGCGCGCCGGGCAGGTCGGCCAGCAGGTGGCGCAGGGCGTGGTTGAGCGCCTGCCCCTTGCCCTGCCGGGCGTCCGGCGGCTCGCGCCTGAGCAGGCGGACGCGCGGGTCGGCGAGCCGCCGGACCACCTCGGCCGTGCCGTCGTCGGAGCCGTCGTCGACGACCACGACCAGCCCCTCGGGCAGGTGACGCAGCGTGGCGGCGATGACCCGCGCCTCGTTCAGGCAGGGCACCACGTGGACGACGGTGAAGCCGTCGCCGCTGCCACCGGGGTGGTCCGCGGCGCCCGCCGACTCCAGGTACATCCCCAGCGTGTAGGTGAAGACCAGCAGCACGGCCGACACCGCACACCCGATCAGGACGGTGGTCATCGGCTCCTCCAGTGGACGGCGAGCACCAGCGCGACGACGGTGACGACGTACAGCACCCACAGCAGGCCCGCGACGGCCAGCGCGAGCCGGGCCACGCCGAATGCCAGGCCGCCGGCGTCCACGGCCTGCGTGACGAATGAGGTGGTGGCCGGAGTCATGATGCCTGCCTCTCCCTTCGGCGTGTCACGGCCCTCTCACAGCTCGCAGGGGGCCACGAAGCGGTAGCCCATCGACCGCATCCGGTTCACGATGTCCTCCAGTTGCTCGGTGCCGAGGAACGGGTGGTAGAAGAAGCTCGCGACGTTGTCGCGCACCACGAACTGGGAGCGGGCGTGCGCCAGGATCGCCTCGGCGGTGCCCTCGTCGGGCAGGGACGGTCGCAGTTCCACCATGCCGAGGGTCTCCGGGATCACGACGCTGCCGTAGACGTCGCGGATCACGTACGGGGCGAACTGCTCGTCCATGTACGGCGAGACGGGCGAGCGGCCCTGCCAGCCGGGGGTGAAGTAGGACCCGCGGTCGTAGCGGGCGTCGAACTCGCGCGCGATGACGCGGTAGTCGGTGGGCGAGGCGGCGTAGTGGGGCGTCTCGAAGACGCGAGGCACGGGCAGGTGGGCCGCCCGGATCTCGGCTGTCGCCTCGTCGAGGCGGCGTTGCATCCAGGCGGCCGAGTCACCGTGGATGGGCCCGTCGTAGACGAGCCGCCGCTGCGCGTCGAAGTGGGTGCGGAAGAACTCGAAGTCGTGCCCGGTCTCCCCGTTCGTGGGGTTGGGCGGACCGTCCGACTGGTGGGTGTAGCCGTGCAGGATCATCGTGCCGCCGCGGTCCAGCAGGTGAACCAGCGCCCTGACCAGCTCCGGCCGGTCCCGCAGGCGCACCGTCGCGCGCTCGGGCCCGTCCGGCAGCGGGCCGCGGTAGACGGGGATGACCCCGAAGCTGAACGGGACGCCCAGGCTGGACAGCGCGTCACCCGCCGCGCGGACGGCGTCGGGGTCGGCCTGCGGTCCGATGTCCTCCAGCCGGACCAGCGCCCGGTGACGGGTCGGCGTGCCCGGGGCGAGCAGGTCGAACAGCAGATCGGCCGTGGCCAGGAAGCGGTCGTCGTCGGTGTCGGAGTTCAGCGCGACCTCGGTGAGGTAGGTGAGGTTCGCGGACCTGACGGCCCACGGGCGGCTGCGGCCGTCGTCCGTGACCGCCGTGGCCAGGACCCGGGCTCGCCGTGGGTCGAGGGTGGTGAACGTGGCGACGGGGCCCTGGGTGGAGGTGCGGCTCAGCAGCGCCCCTTTGTAGCGGACCCCGGTGACGCCGTGCAGTCCCTGTCCCCCTGCCGCCCGGGCCTGGTCCGCGGGTTGCTGCCCCAGGACCTGGCGAGGGGCCAGGCCGTCGCCGTCCCATCGCCAGCCGTACCGGTTCGCGAAGTCGTCCGCGGTGGTCAGGGTGCCGATGTTGCCGCCCATCCACAGGACGGGGCGTGGGGCGGCGAGCACGTCGCGGCGCAGCCCTTCGGGGAGCCGCTGCGCGGCCGACGTGCCCAGGTACACCAGGGCTCGGTGGCGGCCCAGCATGCCGGCCTGGTAGGCGCTGGTCCGCACCACCCGTACCGGCCCGAAGTGCGACACCAGGTTGGCGGCGCGGCTCGCGTGGACCTGGAACGCGGCCGGACCGTCCGCGTCGTCGACGACGACCAGCGTCGTGGTGCGAGCCGCGCCGGCCGCACCGGCTGTGCCGTCGCCCGCGTCATCGCCCGCGTCCGTGTCCGCACGATCGCCCGTGTCCGCACGATCGCCCGTGTCCGCGCCATCGCCCGTGTCCGCGCGATCGCCGGTGTCGGCGCCCGCGTCGGCGTACGCCGTCTGCAGGCCCGTCGTGTGCCCGGTGGGCGTCCTGGGGCCGCTCGTACCGCACTCCGGCCACGAGCGCGGCGCGGGCAGCGTCGCAGGCTCCTTGCGGGAGAAGATCCCCAGACTCGCCCCCGACACGACGAGAGCGCTCAGCAGCAGGGCGACCAGCCATCTCAGGCCGGCGTGCTGCCTGAGCCCGCTCACCCGCCTGTCGCCGCTCACGGCCTCGTGCCTCCCGGTGACCGCCCACCGGCCTCCCCACCGGCCTCCCCACCGAGGACCTCAACACGCGCGACCGCGACCCGCCCGTCCGCGACCCGCCAGTCCGGCCGGCGGAGCAGGCGACCCTGCTCGGGCAGCAGGACGTCCTTCCCGGGCGACACCTCGTCCTCACCAGGCGACACCTCGTCCTCACCGGGAAGCAGGCGGAAGGGTGCCGGGCGGGGCCCGAAACCGAACAGGTGGGCAAGCGCCGCCAGCACTCGCTCGGTGGCCCGCCCGTCGCCGTAAGGGTTACGAGCCCGTGCCATCCGGCGGTACACCTCAGGCGACCGCAGCAGGCCACTCACCGCTGCCACGATGCCGCCCTCCTCGGTCCCCACCAACCGCGCCGCTCCGGCGCTCACCGCCTCGGGCCGTTCCGTGGTGTCGCGCATCACGAGCACCGGCTTGCCCAGGCTCGGCGCCTCCTCCTGGATCCCGCCGCTGTCGGTCAGGACGAGGTACGAGCGGCGCAGCAGCCGGGCGAAGTCGCCGTAGTGCAGCGGCTCGGTGACCGTGATGTTCGGATGAGGGCCGAGCAGCGGGAGCAGCGTTCGCCGCAGGACCGGGTTGGGGTGCATCGGGAACACGATGTGCACGTCCCGCTCCCCAGTCGCCAACCGGGACAGCGCTCGCCCGATGCCCTCCATCCGGCGTCCCCAGGACTCCCTGCGGTGCGCGGTGACGACCACCACGCGCCGGCTGTCCCGCTCCAGCGGGGCCAGCTGCGGGTTCCGGTAGCCGTGCCAAACCTGGTTGCTCCGCAGCAGGGCGTCGATCACCGTGTTGCCGGTGACGACGATCGACTCGGCGGGCACGCCCTCGCGCAGCAGGTTGCACGCGCTGCCGGCGGTCGGCGCCAGGTGCAGGGTGGCGATCCGGCTGGTGAGGCTGCGGTTCGCCTCCTCGGGGAACGGCGAGTACAGGTCACCGCTGCGCAACCCGGCTTCCAGGTGCACGATCGGTACCCGGTGATAGAAACCCGCCAGCGCGCCGGCCAGGGTGGTTGTCGTGTCCCCCTGCACGACCACCGCGTCGGGACGGCGCTCGGTCATCAGCGCGTCCAGCCCGGAGACCGCTCGGCTCGTCAGCTCGGCGAGCGTCTGCCCCGGCCGCATGAGTTCCAGGTCGACGTCGGGCTTGACGCCGAATGTCTCATGAACCTGGTCGAGCAGTTCCCGATGCTGCCCGGTGACGACCACGACCGGCTCGAATCGCGCCGCGTCCATGAGCCCGGTCACCAGAGGCGCGACCTTGATCGCCTCCGGCCGGGTGCCGTAGACCACCATGACGCGACGCATGCCTACCCCCGCACGCCCGGCACTGCAGAAGACCACATAAAACGACATTTCGCATCGAATGTTCAGCAATCCTCAACGCGCCCTCAGCACTACCTCAGCATTCGCCCTTGCGGACCACCGGCGCATGCCCCCACCACCGGCCGAGGGACTCTGGCCGTCAAAGCGGAGGCCCTCACCGCCGACCACGGCATCCTTGCCGTCAAGAGCAGGCCCTGACCTCCGACCACACCACCCCGACCGTCAAGACCAGACCCCCACCACCGACCACACCACCCCAACCGTCAAGACCAGACCCCCACCACCGACCACACCACCCCAACCGTCTACCCGGGGTCCTCAGCTTGGGGCGGAGTTCTGGATCGCTGACCCCCGGCCCGGGGTCTTCATACCTGGGCGGAGTCCTGGGTCCTGGCCGTCGACCGTGCGGGGTTCTGACCCTCAAGGCAGCCCGGAACGCGCCCGAGCCGCTCGGCACGGAGCAGCGCCGGTGCCCACGTTCGGCCGAAACTTCGGATGCTGCCGTGCTGAGCGGCACTGCGACCGGACTCGCGTTCCTGAACACGCTGCCCACGACCATGCCTCACGAGAACGCCGGCGCCGGGAAACGGTCAGCGGGAAGCCGACAGGGCCGTCAGGTCGAACACCAGCTGAGGCGCGAGCGAGAACGCCACCGCCACCATCACCGCCAGCCCCACAGCCACCCAGGTCGCGGCGGACGGTCGGCGCACCACCACGGCGGGCCCCGGAGCGAAGAGCCGGGCCGTCCACACCACGTAGTAGTAGAGGCCGATCACCGTGTTGACCGCCATGACCACGGCCAGCCAGCCCGCTCCGCCGCTCACGATCTCTCGGAAGACCACCACCTTGGCGAACAACCCGGCCAGACCCGGCGGCAGCCCCGCCAGGCAGATCAGGCAGAACGCCAACGCCAGCCCCGCCGCCGGACTCCGCAGCGCGAGCCCCCGATAGTCGTCGAGCTCGTTGCGCACGGCCGTCCTCGACACGAGCATGACCACGGCGAACGCCCCCAGGTTCATCGCGGCGTAGATGACGAGGTAGGCCACCGAGGCCCCCACCGCCCCCGACGCCAGCGCATCGGTTCCCGCCCCGCCATGCCCCAGGGCCTCCCCAGCCGCCAGAGCCTCGGACGCCACCGCCACCGGGCCCTGCGCCGCCGCACCCACCGCCTCCTGGGACGGCGCGGCGGTCGGTCCCCATGCCGCCCCGCCCGGCGAAGCCTGCGACGTCACGGCGATCGGGGCGAGAATGTAGCCGGACTGGGCGACCGAGGACCACGCGAGCAGCCGCACGGCGGAGCGTTGACGCATCGCCAGCAGGTTGCCCACCGTCATGGTGAGCGCCGCGACGACCGCGATCACCGGCCCCCAGGTGGAGACCTGACCCGCCAGCGCGGTGACCAGCAGCAGGATCAGCCCCGCGAACCCCGCCGCCTTCGAGATCACCGACAGCAGCGCGGCCACCGGGAGGGGAGCACCCTGGTAGACGTCCGGCGCCCACGAGTGGAACGGCACCGCCGCGATCTTGAACGCGAACCCCGCCAACACCAGCACGACACCGACCGTGACCACCGCGGGCAGCCCCTGACCCGCGTCCGCCAGCCCAGGCGCCAGGGCCGCGCCGCCGAGCACGTCACCGAGGCGCGACAGGAACACCGTCCCCCCGACCCCGTACAGCAGGGACACCCCGAACAGCATGACCGCCGTCGACACCACCGAGACGACGAACAGCTTGACCGCGGCCTCCGAGGCGCGCCCGTCGTAGCGTTTCAGCGCGGTCAGGGCGAAGACCGGAAGCGACACCAGCTCCAGCGCCACCACGAGCATGACCAGGTCGCGGGCGGCCGGCAGCGTCACGGCGCCGACGAGGGTGCAGAGCAGCAGGAAGTACCACTCCCCGACCGGGATTCCGCCCCCGGCCAGCTCGGTCATCGACATCAGCACGACCACGACCGCCGCCACCAGCACCAGCCCGGCGAAGACCAGCGTGAACCGGTCCACGACGAACGAGCACAGCCCGCTGTCGGCCTGGCCGGACACCCCTTCCAGGCGTGCGCCGCCCTCCGCCGCGCGTCCCGCGCCACCGCCCGTGCCGGTCGTGCCTGGAGCACCCGCCGCCCCGGTCAGGGCCTCGGGCACGCAGAACGTGGCCGGCGGGCGGCCGCCTCGAACCGCCTGCGCCACCACGAACCCGAGGGAGACCAGGATCCCGCCGAGCGTAACCAGCCCCAGCCCGGTCCGTAGCCGTGGACGGGCCGGCAGGAAGGCGTCGAGCAGCAGCACGAGCCCGGCCACGACCGCGAGCGTCAGCGGCGCCGCGATCGCGAAGTAGTCGATCTGCTGGATCACCTCAGCCCTCCCAGCAGCAGCTGCACGGCCGGGGTGGTGAGCGACAGCAGCAGCGTGGGCCAGAGCCCGAACAGCAGGATCAGCACGATCAACGGCACCCACGCGACGAGTTCAAAACCTCGCACGTCCCGCACGCCCGCCCCACCCACGTCCGCTCCGACCCGGACCGGCTCGCCCTCCTGTTCCGGCAGAACCGGTTCCCCTTCCTGTTCCGGCAGAACCGGCTCCCCCTCCCGTTCCGGCCGAACCGGGCGTTCGTCCAGCGCCACCGGGCCGGGCCCGGCCGCCCCGGTGCCCGCCGGCACGAGGGGGACCCGCGCGGGACGGCCGTGCGTGACGCGCGACAGCATGACCAGGAAGTACGCCGCCGTCAGCACCGCCCCCAGCCCACCGATCGCCATGAACGTCAGGAAGAGGCCCCGGGGCAACCCACCACCCGGCTGGAACGCCCCGAGCAACGCCAGCATCTCTCCCCAGAACCCGGCCAGCCCCGGCAGCCCCAGCGACGCGATGGCGGCGAACGTCAGGATCGACCCCAGCCGGGGCACCGTGGCGAGCATGCCACCGCCGAGCGACGGCATGTCGGCCGTGCCGTACCGGTCCTTGACCGCCCCGGCCACGAAGAACAGCAGCCCGGTGATCAGCCCGTGGGCGATGTTGGCGAACAGGGCCCCGTTGACGCCCACCGTCGTCAGCGTGGCGAACCCCAGCAGCACGAACCCCATGTGCCCGACCGACGAGTAGGCGATCATGCGCTTCAGGTCGCGCTGGGCCAGGCACGCCAGGGCGCCGTAGACGATCCCGACCACGGCCAGCGCCCCCAGCCAGGGCGCCGCCGCCACCGCCCCCTCGGGCAGGATGGGGATGGCGATCCTGGCGAAGCCGTACGTGCCCATCTTCAGCAGGACGCCGGCGAGCAGGACGGAGCCGACGGTCGGCGCCTCGGTGTGCGCGTCGGGGAGCCACGTGTGCAACGGCCACATGGGGGTCTTGACCGCCAGCCCGAGACCGACCGCCGCGAACGCGACGATCTGAACGGCCCGCGACATGCCGGCGCCGTGGGCCCGGCCGAGGGCGACGATGTCGAGTGTCCCGGTGTGCGCCCAGATGAGCAGCAGGCCGAGCAGCATGACGACGGAGCCGAGCAGCGTGTAGAGGATGAACTTGATCGCCGCGCCCCGCCGACCCTTGCCTCCCCAGACGGCGATCAGGAAGTACATCGGGATCAGCACGATCTCGAAGAACACGAAGAACAGCAGCAGGTCGAGTGCGAGGAAGGTGCCGATCATGCCGATTTCGAGCACCAGCAGCGTGAACACCAGCGCCCTCGGCCGGGCGCCCCCCTCCCGCGCCCCGAGCAACTGGCCGGGACCGCGCCCGTCGCCCCAGCCCAGGTAGGCGAAGCACAGGAACGTCAGCAGCGCGGTCAACGCGATCAGGGGCAGGGAGATCCCGTCCACGCCGAGGTGGAACCGGAGTCCCAGGCCGGGGATCCACGGCTGGTCGACGGTGAACTGCGGGCGCGCCGCCTGCCCGTAGTCGAACGCCGCCACCAGGACGGCGGCCAGCAGCAGCACGACCCCGGACACGGCCGTGCCGTACCAGCACAGGACAGGTCGCGACGCACCGGGCGCGGCGACGAGTGCCAGGGCGCCGAGCAGCGGCACCGCGAGCAGCGCGGCGGGCAGCCAGCCCATCATGTGAACACCACCGCCCCCACCGCGATCAGCAGGATTCCGGCGAGCGCCCCGCTCACGTAGAGCTGAACGTTGCCGTTCTGCGCGAGCCGCAGTATCCCGGACAGGCCGCGGGCCGCGCCACCCGAGCCTCGCACGGCCCCGTCCACCACCACGTCATCGGTCCGGACGACGAGCCGGGCCAGCGCCATCACCGGCCGCGCGAACACGGCCGCGTAGAGGTCGTCTACGTAGAACGCCCGCTCGCACGGCATCCGCAGCGGCCCGAGCAGCCGCGCCGGGTCGGCAGCCGGGTCGCCGCGCCAGAACGCGTAGACGACGGCGGCCCCGAGCAGCGCGAGCGCGACGCTGACGGCGGCCACCGCCACGTCGAGGTGCACTCCGCCGGCGAAGCCGAGCAGCAGCGCGGGAACCGTCAGCAGCGCGACGGGCACCAGCATGCTGCGCGGCGCCTCGCGCACGTCCACGACGTGCGCCGTGCCGGGCTGCGGCTCGGGCAGGGCGGCGACGGCTCGGGCCGGGCCGAAGAAGGTACGCAGCCAGGCGCGAGCGGAGTACGCCCCGGTGACGGCGACGGTGGCGAGCGCGCAACCGTACAGCAGCAGCGCGGCCGCGTCCGTCAGGCCGCCGCCCGCCCACGCCTGCTCCATGGCGAGCAGCACCGCGTCCTTGCTGAAGAAACCGCCGGCCGGCGGGATGCCCATCAGCGCCGCGAACCCCACGGTCATCGCGACGAACGTCACCGGCAGTTGCCGCCGCAGACCACCCATCCGGCTCATGAAGTTGGTGCCCACATGGTGGATCACCACGCCCGCGCACAGGAACAGCAGCGCCTTGAACGCACCGTGCGTGACCAGGTGGAAGATCGCGGCCCGGTCGGACCCGGCCGCCAGCCCTCCGGCCATGTACGCGAGCTGGCTGATGGTGGAGTAGGCGAGCACCCGTTTCAGGTCGTCCTGGGCCAGGGCCGCCAGAGCGGCGCCGAGCATGCCGAGCGCCGCGGCCACGGCGAGCACGTCCAGCGTCGGCCCCGACGCCTGGAACGCCGGGAAGAGCCTGGCCACGATGAAGATCCCGGCGGCGACCATGGTGGCGGCGTGGATGAGCGCGCTGATCGGCGTCGGACCGGCCATGGCGTCGGGCAGCCAGGTGTGCAGCGGCACCTGGGCGCTCTTGCCCGCGACTCCGGCCAGCAGCAGCATCGTGGCGGCCACCAGGGCGCCCGTGGACATCTGGGGCACCGCGGCGAGCACGTCGGCGATCCGGAAGCTCCCCGCGGCGAACCCCAGCACGAAGATCCCGAACAGGAACCCCACGTCGCCCAGCCGCGTGACCAGGAACGCCTTGACCGCGGCCCGGGAGTTGCCCCGGTCCTCCCACCAGTGCCCGATGAGCAGGTAGGAGCACAGCCCCATGATCTCCCAGCCCACGTAGAGGACGAGGAGGTCGCCGGAGTAGACGACGAGCAGCATCGCGCTGGTGAACAGGCTGACGAAGGCGCTGTAGGACGGGTAGCGCGGGTCGTCGTGGAGATAGCCGACGGAGTAGACCTGGACGGCCAGCGCCACGAGCGTCACCAGTACGCCCAGGACGGCGGACAGGTCGTCGGCCTGGAGCGTCAACGAGATGGGGATGCCCCCGGTGACGATCGCCCCGTAGTCGCGGCCGACCGGCCCACCCGGCTCGGCCCCTTCGAGGTACGCGAACCCGGGCCCCCAGGCCAGCCACAGGGCCAGCACAGCGGAGACAGCCGTCGGAACAACCGCGATCCACGCGGCCCGCCCATGCGCCCGCCGCCTCTCCCCGGCCCCGTCGACTTCGGTGCTCCCACGGCTCTCCACCGCTTCGGCACCTGGTGGACGCGACCCACCGGGCCGCCCGCCCGGCGCCAGGCGCGGCCGGCGAGACAGGAGCAGGCCCGCGAAGGCGGCGAGGAAGGGCAGGAGCACGGCCAGCAGCGGGAAGGTCGTCACCCTTCGCCCCCTCTCTTGGCTGCCTGCTCGGTGCCGGCAGGAGGTGCGGCATCGCCGGGCCCAGCGGCAGGGGCGGCCTCACCAGACCCGACGGAAGGCGGGGCATCGCCGGACCCGACGGACGACGCGGCCTCACCGGACCCGGCGGGAGGCGTGCCCGCCACTGATCCGGCAGGGGACGCCGACCACCCGAGGGGCGTGCCGGTGGTGGTGGCGGAGGTGTGAGGGTCTGCGGCGGAGGACGGCTTGGGTGGTTCGGCCAGGTCGCGGAGGTGGTCGAGGTCGACGGTCCGGCGGTTGCGGTAGAGGGCGAGCACGATGGCGAGCCCCACGCCCACCTCGGCCGCCGCGATCACGATGACGAACAGCGTCAGCACCTGGCCGCTGTGCAGCCGGTCGCGCAACCACACGTCGAACGCCACCAGGTTGAGGTTGACGGCGTTGAGCATCAACTCGACCGACATGAGCACGAGGATCGTGTTGCGGCGCGCGAGCACACCGTACACCCCGATGGAGAAGAGAAGAGCGGAGACGACCGCCGGATAGACGACGTGCACTAATGCCCCCCGTCCTGGTCAGACGACTCCCCGTCCCGGCGCGCGGTGCCGGCGGACGGCGAGCCGTCCTCGGGGGGTCCGGCCCTGCCCTCGCTCGCCGGGCCTCCGGGGATGTCCGTACGGGACAGGACGATGGCGCCGATCAGGGCGGCCAGCAGGAGCACGGACAGCGCCTCGAACGGCAGCACCCACGTGCTGAACACGCTGGCTCCCAACTCCTTCGCCGCCCCCTGGCCCGGGACGAGCGGCATGTAGGCCGTGCGGAACGCGTCGACCACGACCGTGACCAGGAGGGCGGCCGTCGCCACGGCCACCAGCGCCGCGACGACGCGGTTGCCGCTGTCGAGGTCGGCGGTGCGGCCGATCGGCGCCCGCGTGAGCATGATGCCGAACAGCAGCAGGACGACCACCGCGCCCACGTAGATGAGCACCTGCACCCAGGCGACGAACTCCGCGGTCAGCACCAGGTAGCACCCGGCCAGCGCGCCGAAGCAGAGCACCAGCCACAGGGCCGCGTGGACGAGCTGCCGGGTCGTGACGACGAGCAGCGCCGATCCGACCGCCACCGCGCCCAGCAGCAAGAAGACGATCTCCTGGCCGGTGGGTGACAGGTAGGAGGGCACCACCTCGGTCACGACTCCTCCTCGGACTCCCTCGTCTCGTCAGGGGTGAGCCGCCCGGGCGGGCGGATGGATCGGGGATCGGGCATCCGCCGCCTGCGCGGGCTCGGGGCAGCAGTCTGCCCCTCCGGGTCGGGAGCCGGGCGCGGCTCGCCCTGGGCTGTGGAAAACTCTTCGGAGGACGCGCGGCCTGTGGATGAACCCTCGTCAGCCGCGGGCGACCCGGGGGCCGCCTCGGCCGGCTCGGCCGCTTCGATCGGCTCGTCTGACGGTGCTTCTCCTGTGGAAGCCCTGTGTCCTGCCGAGGACTCGCCAGCGCCCCTGGCAGGTTCGCCGGACGAGGACGTCTCCCCGGTCTCCGTGGACGTTGACGTCCTCCCAGCAGGCGCCCGGTCCGAAACCACGGACGTTCCCGCCGACTCGCCGGTCTCCGGGATCAGGCGCCGCCCGGCGTCGCCGGTCTCCGAAATCGGGTGCTTCTTCGCGGGGTCGCCGGAGTCCGGGATCGCGGGATCTCCCGCCGGCCTGTCCGGCTCGGAGCCGCCGGCCGCCTCCGCCGACCTGCCCGCATCCTCAGTCGTGGGCTCTCCCTCCGAAAGGCGCTTGGACGGCGTGGTCGCCTCGTTCGCCGACGGGGGCGTCGGGAGGGCGCCGGGCGGACGGATGCCGCGTACGTTGGCCATGCGCCCCTCGCGCGGGGCCCGCGCGCCGGGCGCGCGCCCCTGGTCCTGAGCGCCCGGACGGGGGGAGGTCCGCCCTCCAGCACCCGAGTCGCCTGAGTCGCCCAAGTCGCCCGGTGCGGCCGGGGCTCCGGAGACGGAGGCGTCCGAGGCCGACGACGGCCCGGAGGCCGCGTCGCCGCTGGTCGGCTGGGGCGTCGTGCCCGGCGGCTGCTGCTCGCCGGCCGGCGGCCGGTCTCCCGCGGGGCCGGCGGGTCGCCGCGCCTCGGTGGCCCCCGGTGACGACGGCTCGCCTGCCGTGGTGGTCGAGGCGGCGGGGCGGGGACGCTCGGCGGTCGTACCGGAAGGGCGGTCCGGCGACGTGCCGGTGGAGGAGGTGCGGGCGGCGGGCTCGCCCGTGTCGGGACGGGCCGGGCGGCGGGGAGCGGCCGCGAGCTCCTTGGGGGGTTCGGCGCCGGGGTCGTGGGCCGGCGGCGGCGGGACCGTGGCGCTCCAGGCGGTCAGCCGGTCCTTCTCGTGCAGGAGGTCGCGGATGTCACCCTCGGCGTACTCGAACTCCGGCGACCAGAACAGCGCGTCGAACGGGCACACCTCGATGCAGATGCCGCAGTACATGCACAGGGCGAAGTCGATGGCGAACCGGTCGAGGACGTTGCGCTGGCGGGGACGGCCGCCTTCGGGAGCGGGCAGCGTCTCCTTGTGGGAATCGATGTAGATGCACCAGTCGGGGCACTCCCGGGCGCACAGCATGCAGGAGGTGCAGTTTTCCTCGACCAGGGCGATCACGCCGCGGCTGCGGGGCGGGAGGTCAGGCTTGACCTCGGGATACTGCTGCGTCACGGATTTGCGCAGCATGTGGCGGAGGGTGACGGAGAGCCCCTTCGCCAACCCCACTCCCGGTATCCGCGCCATGGTCATCATCATTGCGCACTTGGCGGCACAGGTGAATGAGCCAGACCCGTTATCCCCAGTTTTTCCACAGCTATCCACAGGCTGGAGGGGGGTTATCCACAACATTGGTCCACAGCCCGATATGCGCCGCTACAGGGCGATAGCCTTCCGGCATGTCGAACAGCCGTCCAGGCCGCCCCAGCGGGCTCGCGTGGGCCGCCGCCGTGGGGTGGGCGGTCCTGCCGCTGTTTACGTGCGGGCTGGCGACGCCGTTCACGATCGGGTTCGCGGCCTACTGGCTGCGCAGCGTGTGGCAGGTGGTCGGTGCGGCCGTCTACACGGTGTGCATCGGCTCGTTCGTCATCGTGGCCGTCAGCTACGACCAGTTCGAGGACATCCCGGAGCCGATGTCGACGCTGATCTCGCTGGCGCTGGTGGTCGGCTGGCTGGGTGGCGTGATCCACTCGGGCATCCTCGTCCCCGCGATGGCCAGGGCCCGTCTCAGCAGGCTCGGCCACGCGGTCGCCGGTGGCACTTTCCCCGCCGGGCCGCACGCCGGAGCCCGGACCGGAATTCAGGCCGGGCCTCAGGGGCCGCACCCCCACGCGAGCCTCCTCCACGGCCGGCACACCAACCCGTCCTACCGCCATCCCGACCCGCACCAGCGGCCGACCCACCCGACGTCGCAGTCGCGGCCTCGCCCTGGCGAACCCGAATGGATCGGTCCCTACCGGGTGCTCCGCTCCCTCGGGCGCGGCGGCCAGGGAGCCGTCTACCTCGCGGCGGCTCCCAGCGGGGCGCAGGTCGCGGTCAAGGTCCTGCACGACCTGGTGGACGAGACGGCGCGCGCCCGGTTCGCGAGGGAGGTGGACGCCGCGCGCAGGGTTGCCACGTTCTCCACCGCGCGACTGCTCGACGTCAACATCACGGGCCAGCACGCCTACATCGTGAGCGAGTACGTCGACGGCCCCTCGCTGGAGCAGCTCGTCCGCCGGCACGGTCCGCGCGACGAGGACGGCCTGACGCGGCTGGCGCTGTCCACCTCCGGCGCGCTGGCGGCCATCCACAAGGCGGGGATCGTCCATCGCGACTTCAAGCCGAGCAACGTCCTGATCGGCAACGACGGGCCCAGGGTGATCGACTTCGGCATCGCACGGGCCCTCGACCAGATGACGATGACCTCGGGCAAGATGGTGGGCACCCCGCCCTACATGTCGCCCGAGCAGTTGTCGGGCGCTCCGGTGGGACCGCCGTCCGACGTGTTCAGCTGGGCGGTGACGATGGTGTTCGCGGCCACGGGGCGCCCGGCGTTCGGTGAGGACACGGTGCCGGCTGTGTTCAACCGGGTGCTGACGGTCCACCCGGACTTATCGCCCCTGCCGCCGGCCCTCCGGGGCGTCGTGGGGGCCTGCCTGCACAAGCAGCCCGAGGACCGCCCCTCGGCCTCGGACGTGATGCTGGCGATCGTCCACTGAAGACGACCGTGGCGCCGGCGGGCGTCCACTGACCACGACCATGACACCGGCAGGCGTCCACTGACGACCGTGGCACTGGCGGGCGTCCACTGACGACCGTGGCACTGGCGGGCGTCCGCTGACGGGGCCGTCATTTGACGCGCTCTCCGGGCTGAAGCCCGGAGATTCTGGCCTGTGCCGTCCCGTTCACGCGGCGGCACTTCCCCGGCGTCCTGTTTCGCTGATCTGTGCCCGGACGGATCCGGGTCTTACCTGATCTCCACAGGCGTTTTGTCTCTCCGCCCGTCCGGCGGCGAGAATGTTGATCGCGGCGTTCACATCCCGGTCGTGGGTGAACCCGCACGGGCAGGTCCACTCCCGCACCGACAGCGGCATCGCCTCGGCGACGACACCGCACGCCGAACACAGCTTGGAGGAGGGGAAGAACCGGCCGACCTTGGCGAAGTACCTGCCATACAGCTTCGCCTTGTACTCCAGCATGCCCACGAACGCCGACCACCCGGCATCGTGGACGCTCTTGGCCAACCGGGTGCGGGCCAGTCCCTTGACCGCCAGGTCCTCCACATACACCGCTTGGTTGTCGCGGATAATCCGCGTGGAGGTCTGGTGGTGGAACTCGCGGCGCGCGTCGGCGACCCTGGCGTGCTGGCGGGCAACCCGCAGGCGGGCCCTGGCCCGGTTGCTCGATCCTTTCTGCTTGCGCGACAGCGCCCGCTGGAGTTTCCTGAGCTTCTTCTCCGCACGGCGCAGGAATCTCGGCGAGGACACCTTGGTGCCGTCGGCCAGGACGGCGAAGTGCCCCAGCCCCAGGTCGATCCCCGTCTCAGCGCCGGTCTCAGTGCTGGTCTCAGTGCCCGTCTCGGCGCCGGTCTCGGGCAACGCCGTCTGGGTCACCTGGAGCACGAACGAGGCGAAGTATCGCCCGGCCGCGTCCTTGAAGACCGTGACCGACGACGGCTCGGCGGGCAGTTCCCGTGACCAGCGCACCGCCACATCCCCGATCTTCGGCAAGCGCAGCCTGCCCTGCGCGGTGATCGAGAAGCGGGCGTTCTTGGTGAACTGGATCGCCTGCCGGTTGTCCTTGCGGGACCGGAAGCGGGGCGGCGCGAGTTTCGGCCCCTTGCGCCTGCCGGAGACAGAGGCGAAGAAGTTGCGGAACGCGGTGGTGCAGTCCGCCAGGGCCTGCTGGAGTACCACGGCGGACACCTCGCCCAGCCAGGCCCGCCGCGGGGTCTTCTTCGCCTCGGTGATCACAGCGCGGGACAGGTCGGCGTCGGTGAGGAACGGCAGTCCTTGCTCATGAGCGTGATTGCGCAGCGCGAGCGCGTCGTTGAACACCACGCGGGCGCACCCGAATGCCTTGGCCAGGTCGATCCGCTGGCCGGGGGTCGGGTCGATCCGGTAGGAGTACCGCAACTGCACCCGATCACCCTACAGTTGGTTTATGGCCGAGTACGGCGATATCAGAACCGGCAGACACTGTGTTTTCGTCCTGCACGCTCATTTGGTTTTCATGACGAAGTTCCGGCATCGGGTGTTCACCGACACCCACCTGACCCGCCTGGAAGAGATCATGAGAGCGGTCAGCGCCGACTTCGAAACCGGCCTGGCCGAGTTCAACGGCGAGAACAACCACGTCCACCTGCTGGTCAACTTCCCGCCCAAGATCGCCTTGTCCAAGCTGGTCAACAGCCTCAAGGGCGTCTCCTCCAGGCGGATGCGGCAAGAGTTCCCCGAACTGGCCGCCCACTCCTACCGGGCGAACACGTTGTGGTCTGGCTCCTACTTCGCCGGTTCAGTGGGTGGAGCGCCGATCAGTGTCCTGCGCCAGTACATCGAGCAGCAGAACCGGCCCCTGTGAGTCAGGTGGACGCCGGTCCGCCTGGCGGCGAATCGGCTATCCCTGCCCCGCTACGCGGGACGGTCGGCTTCACCCCCGGTCTGAAGGCCGGAGCACTACCGACGATTCCGGTAGCGGGACGCCGCGTGGCCGGCCACCCTCCTCGGCTCCCGCTCCTGGCCTCCGGCGCGATCACGTCACGGGGAGGCGTCCCGGCAGGATCTGATCAGGGCGACGTACTCCGCCCGCGAGAACGAGCGCACCCGCAGCTCCAGCTTGTTGCGCGTCGCGAAGCGGTGGACGTCGTCGTGCGGCCAGGGACCCGGCAGGTGGTGGAGCGGGTGCCCGAACCGGTCCGTGACGACCAGGCCGGCGCCCCCCTCACAGCGGTAGACCAGGAGACCGGCGGCCAAGCCACCGGCCCTGGCCAGCAAGAACTTCTCGATGGTGTGCTTGCCTCGGGTGACGTGCAGCCAGCCTTGTCGCACCTGGAGATGCGGCCCGCCGGGCGGGCCGAGGACCGTGCCGCGCCGAGTCCGCAACCTGTGCATGCGGGCCGCCACCGGGCGGACGACCAGGAGCAGGGGGCTGAAGGCCATGGCCAGCCATTTGGCGTCGACCAGGTCCAGGACCAGCCGGCCCAGGGACGCGATGCCGCGCCAGGCCAGCCACGCCCCGGACATGGCGAGATAGGTCATCAGGGCGAGCCCTGCGACACCGGCGCCGACGGCGATGGGCAGGCGCCACCTCCACAGCCAGGGCCGGGGCAGGCCCGACAGGCGGCGCCAGCCCGGTGCCCGTCCGGCGAGAACCGCCCGGACCTGCCCGGACGGCGCCCTACGGGCGTCCACGACCGGGAGCCCCGCCGCCACGGTGAAGTGGTGCACGAAGGGGGCGTGCCAGGCGCCTGGCAGGTCGAGCAGCACCAGGCCGTCGGCGTCCAGCGCGGCGAGGCCGGTGACCGGACGCGGCTCCGGCTTGCCGTCGACTCCCACGACCTCCTGCCCGTAGCAGTAGTGGTACAGCGCAGCCGGGGTCAGCGACACCGACTGGCCCGTCACCGCGTCCGCGGCCGTGAGCGTCCCCTCGTGCCACGACAGGGAGGTTCCGGGGCAGCGCGTCTGCCACGTCGCTCCCCCGTACGGGACCAATCGAGCGGCCATGGACTCACCGTCTCGTGGCCGCTGGACACCGGCGGTCATGCACTCACCTCCGGGACAGGTGGGCGGGAGGGCGCCGGAGCGGTCAGAAGAGGACCTTGACCACGCCGGTGAGGGCGAGCTGGACGAGGGCGAGGGGGACGAGGCCGGCCCAGGCGAGCTTCTGCAACTGGTCCTCGCGCAGCCGCGGGAGGCTGACCCGAAGCCAGATCACCACGAACGCCAGCGCGAACACCTTGACCAGCGTCCACAGCCAGCCCGGCAGCAGCGGGCCGTGCCAGCCGCCGAGGAACAGCACGGTGGTGAGGAACGACAACACCACGATGCCGACGTACTCCGACAGCATGAACAGGGCGAACCGCATCCCGGTGTACTCGGTCATCGGCCCCATGATGATCTCGGATTCGGCGATCGGCATGTCGAACGGCGGGCGGCGCAGCTCGGCGAGGCCGGCCAGGAAGAACACCACCCCGCCGATCGCCTGCCACGGCAGCCACCACCACTGCCACGCCTCGACGATGCCGGGCAGCGACAGCGTGCCGGCGGCCATCGCCACCGAGGAGGCGGCCAGCACGAGCGGCAGCTCGTACGCCATGAGCTGGGCGGCCGAGCGCATGCCGCCGAGCAGTGAGTACTTGTTGGCCGACGCCCAGCCGGCCATGATCGAGCCGAGCACGCCGACGCCCATCACCGCGAGCACGAAGAACAACCCCGCGTCGAGGTGCACGGCGACGAGGTCCCGGTCGAGCGGGATGACGATCATGACGACGAGGTACGGCACCAGCGCCACCCCGGGAGCGATCATGAAGATGCGCCGGTCGGCGGCGGCGGGGATGACGTCCTCCTTCTGCGCGAACTTCACCCCGTCGGCGATCAGTTGCGCCCACCCGTGGAAGCCGCCCGCGTACATCGGCCCGAGGCGCGACTGCATGTGGGCCATGACCTTGTGCTCGGTCTGCCCGACGATCAGCGGGAGCACCAGGAAGACGGCGAGGATGACGGCGAAGCTGATCACCACGTCAAGCATCGGGTGCCCCCCAGTCGGCCGGGACTCCGGGTGGAAGCGTCTTGCGGCGGCTCGGCGCGCCGTGGCCCGACTCGCCGGGCTCCTTGGCGCCCGGCCACTGCTTGGCGACCCGCGCGGCGAGGATGAAGTCCTTGCGCAGCGGGTGGCCCTCGAACCCGTCGGGCAGCAGCAGCGGCACCAGGTTGGGGTGGTCCTCGAAGATCACGCCGAACATCTCGAACGTCTCGCGTTCGTGCCAGTCGGCGCCGCGGTAGACGCCGACGGCGGACGGCAGGCGGGGGGCGGCTCGTGGCACGTGGGTGCGCACCAGCAGCCGGTGACGGGCGTGCGGGTCGTAGACGTTCGCGACGACGAAGAAGCCCTCGGGCGGGTCGTCGACCCCGGTCAGCCAGTCGAAGAACGCGTAGCCGGAGTCGCGCAGCCCGGTCAGGACCGCGATCCAGTCGCCGGCGGCCACGTCGAGCGTGATCTCGCCGAACGACTCCGAGACCTGCGCCCGTTCGCCGAACCGCGCGGACAGACTCTCCGGCAGGCTCTCGGACGGGCTCACTGGCAGGCTCTCGGACGGGCTCACGCCTCCTCCCCGCGGGGCCCGGGCTCGACCTGGGCGGAAGCCGGGGTGAAGCGGTCGGCGAGCCGTTCGGCGGCGATCTTCTCCTGCAGCTTCATGATCCCGTACAGCAACGCCTCGGGACGCGGCGGGCAGCCGGGCACGTAGACGTCCACAGGGATGATCTGGTCGACGCCGTTGGTCACGCAGTAGGAGTCCCAGTACGGCCCGCCGGTGTTGGAGCAGGCGCCGAACGAGATGACGTACTTCGGGTCGGGCATCTGTTCGTAGAGGCGCTTGACGGCCGGGGCCATCTTGTCGGTCACGGTCCCCGAGACGATCATGAGGTCGGCCTGCCGCGGCCCGTTGGCGAACGGGATCACCCCGAACCTGATGAAGTCGTGCCGGCTCATCGACGTCGCGATGAACTCGATGGCGCAGCACGCCAGCCCGAAGTTGAACACCCACAGGGAGTAGCGCCGCCCCCAGTTGAGCACGAAGCGCATCGGCTTGGGCGCCAGCCGGGAGACCGGCCCCACCGTGGGCATCGGGAGATCCGTCGCTGCCATGTCTCCATTGTCCCGCCTGACGGCCGTCAGGAGTAGGGGCCGCGCGGGCGAGGCTGCACGCCGAAGCCCGAGCGGCGCGCGGATGCGGGGGCTACGTCCAGGTGAGGACGCGCTTGCGCCAGGCGTACACGATGCCGAGCGCGATGAAGCCGAGGAAGACGAACATCTCCACGAGCGTCGTCAGCCCGTAGCCGGGCGTGTCGAACACCGTCGCCCACGGGAACAGGAAGACGGCGTCCACGGCGAAGACCACGTACAGGTACGTGAAGACGTAGTAGCGGATCTGCGACTGGGCCCAGCCGTCGCCGACCGGGTCGACACCGCATTCGTAGCTGGTCAGCTTCTCGGCGGTCGGCCTCGCCGGCCGCAGGAGGCGGTTGGCCAGGAGGGCTCCGGCGACGATGGCCACGCCGATCGCGAGGAGTGCGGCGACGAGCACGTAGGACCCGAAGTAGCCGTCCATGTTCCGATCGTAACCCAGTCAAAGCTCTGGACCTATCATCCCAAAACGGGGTAAAACACAAGATCCGCCACATAACCTGACATGCATGCCTAAAGCCCGATTCGTCGGAGGAATGGCCCTGTCGGCTTTCGCAGCCGCGGGTTGCGGCCTCTTCCCGGCCTCCTCCAAGCCCGATGTCGTGGTCCCGGCGAACCCCACGATGATCAGGTACGTGGACCCTTCCGCGGTCGACGGCCTGGTCACCATGACAATGACCGAGGGCGAGGAGTCTCCCAGGCGCGTGCACATCAGCTACCCCAGGCTGAAGGACGCACCGGTCATGAACGAGGCGCTGCGCACGGAGGCGGAGCGCCAGCTCCTCGGTTTCCACGCCGCGACCGAGGCCGCCCGCCCGGCGGCCGCGAGCAGGTCGCAGGCGGACGGGTCCCCCAAGGGCGACGACACGCAGGAGGACGGCGGGGACGGGGACGGAGGCGCGCAGGATGCCGGACGGCCGGACATGGGTGGCGCCGACAGGGCGCGGCCGGGAGCGGCGGACGTGGACGAGACCGCCGTCCGCCGGGGCATCGGGGCCCGGCCCGAACTGAACGTGGACTGGCAGCTCGTCGCCGCCTCGCCCGCCGTCTTCGGGGTACGGCTGCGCACCGGACGGCACGTCGGCGTCGACTGGGGCAGGTCGAGCCGCACCCTCTGGTACGACCGCACGCGCGACAGGGTGACCGGGTCCTCGGGGCTGCTGTCCGGGCAGGCCGCGCTGCAGGAGCTCGCCCGGCTGGTCAGGGAGGGGCTGGCGGGCCGGGGCGCCGCGGTGGAGCGGGACAGGGTGACCGCCGACCCCGCGCTGTTCGACTCGATGGCGTTCAACCTGAACGGCGACCTGGTGGTGGAGTTCGACGACTGCCAGATCGGGTCGTGCGCGCTAGGGCGCGTCGCGGTGGCCGTGCCCGCCGAGCGGGCCGGGACGTTGCTGTCGGCGACGGGACACCGGGCCCAGTACAGCCCCCGGGCGGCGGGCAGGACCTACCTGCCGGGCATGTCCGAGGTGTGGCCCGAGGTGGACGCGCCGTCCGGAGGGGCGGGCGCGCCGGCGGGGGCCGACGGCACGGCGGCCGTCCCGGAAGCGGGCGCCCCCGGCGCAGCAGCCCCCGACACGAACACACCCGACACCAGCACATCCGACACCAGCACATCCGGCGAGGGCGCCTCCGAGCAGGTGGACTGCGCCGAGGTCAAGTGCGTCGCGCTGACCTTCGACGACGGTCCCGGACCGGAGACGCCGCGCCTGCTCGACATGCTGCGCGGCCTGGGCGCCCGCGCCACGTTCTTCACCGTCGGCGCCAACGCCGCCGCCGACCCGTGGCTGCTCGGCCGCATGGCCGCCGAGGGGCACGAGGTCGGCAACCACAGCTGGGCGCACCGGGACCTGTCACGCCTCAGCACCAGCAAGATCGCCGACGCCCTCGGCCGTACCCAGGAGCTGATCAAGGCCCACACCGGCCAGGCGCCCACGCTGGCGCGCGCACCGTACGGCGTCGAGAGCGAGGAGGTCCGCGACACCGCCCGCCGGCTGGGGCTGACGCTCGTCGGCTGGGACGTGAACACGGTCGGCTCCGCGGAGACGGTGGGCGTCGCGACGGCCGGCCGGCCGGGGGCGGAGACGATCGCCAGGCGGGCCGTCGAGGGGGCGCACGACGGCGCCGTCATCCTGCTGCACGACACCTGCGGCACGGCCGTGGACGCGGTGCCGGCGATCGTCGAGGGGTTGCGCGGGAAGGGCTACGCCCTCGTCACCGTTGGGGAGCTGTACGGAGAACCCGGCTCGCGGACGGAGCACGCCGAGGGGTCCGGGGGCAACGCGGCGGCCGGTGGCCCCTGACGGGGCCCACCCGCGTGGGGGACGTATAGTTGGCGCTCGTGACCCGAACCGTCCTCTTCGCTCGCCTCCATGTGGACCTGTGCAGGCTCGCCTCAGGGCTGTGTCACCTCTAACGGTTTCGACGTCCACCCTGACTGCGACCGCGTTTACCCGCATTATGCGCTGAGGAAACGTGTTGACCCCCGCGAGGATCTAGCATGGAAAAGAGAACGCGCCATCAGCGACCGCGCATGGGCGCGTCGAGGAGGACTGAGCTGTGACTAAGCAGGTCCAGCAACTCGACCGGGTGATCATCCGCTTCGCCGGAGACTCCGGCGACGGCATGCAGCTCACCGGAGACCGCTTCACGGCGGGCACGGCGGAGTTCGGCAACGACCTGTCCACCCTGCCCAACTTCCCGGCCGAGATCCGCGCCCCCGCAGGCACCCTGCCGGGCGTGTCGAGCTTCCAGCTCCACTTCGCCGACCACGACATCCTCACTCCCGGTGACGCCCCCAACGTCCTCGTCGCGATGAACCCGGCCGCGCTCAAGGCCAACCTCGGCGACCTGCCCCGCGGCGCCGACATCATCGTCAACACCGACGAGTTCACCAAGCGCAACCTGCAGAAGGTCGGCTACGACGCCAACCCGCTGGAGGACGAGTCGCTGGCCGAGTGGCGGGTCCACGCGGTGGCGCTGACGTCGCTGACGGTCAAGGCCCTGGAGGGCTTCGACCTGTCGAAGAAGGACGCCGAGCGGTCGAAGAACATGTTCGCCCTCGGTCTGCTGTCGTGGCTGTACCACCGGCCGACCGAGCACACGATCTCGTTCCTGCAGCAGAAGTTCGCCAAGAAGCCCGAGATCGCCAAGGCCAACATCGCGGCCTTCCAGGCTGGCTGGAACTACGGCGAGACGACCGAGTCGTTCTCGGTGTCGTACGAGGTCAAGCCGGCCAGGCTGACCCCGGGCGTCTACCGCAACATCTCCGGCAACCAGGCCCTCGCCTACGGCCTGATCGCGGCGTCGGTGCAGGCGAAGCTGCCCCTGTTCCTCGGCTCCTACCCGATCACCCCGGCCAGCGACATCCTGCACGAGCTGTCCAGGCACAAGCGGTTCGGCGTGCGCACGTTCCAGGCCGAGGACGAGATCGCGGGTGTCGGCGCGGCGCTCGGCGCGGCGTTCGGCGGCGCGCTCGGCGTGACGACGACGTCCGGTCCCGGCGTGGCGCTCAAGGCGGAGACGGTCGGCCTGGCGGTCACCACCGAGCTGCCGCTGATCATCGTGGACGTGCAGCGGGCCGGCCCGAGCACCGGCATGCCGACCAAGACCGAGCAGACCGACCTGCTGATGGCCATGTTCGGCCGCAACGGCGAGTCGCCGGTGCCCATCGTGGCGCCGATGTCGCCGAGCGACTGCTTCGACGCGGCCATCGAGGCGGCGCGGATCGCGGTGAAGTACCGCACGCCGGTCATGCTGCTGTCCGACGGCTACCTCGCCAACGGCTCCGAGCCGTGGCGGCTGCCGGAGATCGCCGACCTGCCGGACATCTCGCAGGAGTTCACCACCGAGCCCAACGGCGAGGACGGCGCGTTCCTGCCCTACCAGCGTGACGCCGAGACGCTGGCCAGGCCGTGGGCGATTCCCGGCACGGCCGGGCTGGAGCACCGGATCGGCGGCATCGAGAAGGCCGACGGCACGGGCAACATCTCCTACGACCCGGGCAACCACGACCTGATGGTCCGGCTCCGCGCGTCCAAGATCGCCGGGATCGACGTGCCCGATCTGGAGGTCGACGACCCCGACGGCGACGCCCGGGTGCTGGTCGTCGGCTGGGGCTCGACGTACGGGCCGATCGCGGCGGCCGTGCGGCGCATCAGGAAGGACGGCGGCAAGGTCGCGCAGGTCCACCTGCGCCACCTCAACCCGCTGCCCGCCAACACCGGCGAGATCCTCAAGCGCTACGACAAGGTGCTGCTGCCCGAGATCAACCTCGGCCAGCTCGCCCTGCTGCTGCGGGCCCGCTACCTCGTCGACATCATCAGCTACAACCGGGTGCGCGGCCTGCCGTTCAAGGCCGAGGAGCTGGCCGGCGTGATCCAGGACGTGATCGACAGTGACTGAGCTGCTCAACGGGAAGGGTTTGTCACTCGTTCCCAAGAACGACGCCAAGCAGGGCCTGAAGGACTTCAAGTCCGACCAGGAGGTCCGCTGGTGCCCCGGCTGCGGTGACTACGCGATCCTCGCCGCGGTGCAGAGCTTCCTGCCGGAGCTGGGTCTGCGGCGCGAGAACATCGTGTTCGTCTCGGGCATCGGCTGCTCCTCCCGCTTCCCGTACTACCTCAACACCTACGGCTTCCACTCCATCCACGGCCGCGCGCCGGCGATCGCCACGGGCCTCGCGGCGAGCCGGCCCGACCTGAGCGTGTGGGTGATCACCGGCGACGGCGACGCGCTGTCGATCGGCGGCAACCACCTGATCCACGCGCTGCGCCGCAACGTCAACCTCAACATCCTGCTGTTCAACAACAGGATCTACGGTCTGACCAAGGGCCAGTACTCGCCCACCTCCGAGATCGGCAAGATCACCAAGTCGACGCCGATGGGGTCGCTGGACAAGCCGTTCAACCCGATCTCGCTGGCGATCGGCGCCGAGGCGACGTTCGTGGCCAGGACGCTCGACTCCGACCGCAAGCACCTGCAGTCGGTGCTGCGCGAGGCGACCGCCCACCGCGGCACGTCGCTGGTGGAGATCTACCAGAACTGCAACATCTTCAACGACAACGCCTTCGAGCCGCTCAAGGACCCCGAGGTCCGCGACGACATCACGCTCCGGCTGGAGCACGGGCAGCCGATCGTGTCGGCGACCAAGGCCGTCGTCCGCGACGCGGACGGCTCGCTCTCCGTGGTGCCACGGGCCGAGGCGGGCGAGGACCGGATCCTGGTGCACGACGCGCACAACCCCGACCCGTCGGTGGCGTTCGCGCTGTCGCGGCTGGACGAGCCGGCGTTCGAGCACGTGCCGGTCGGCATCTTCCGGCAGGTGGACCGGCCCGCGTACGACGTGCTGATGGCCGACCAGCTTGAGGAGGCCGTGGCGCAGAAGGGGCCCGGCGACCTCGGCGACCTGCTCATGGGCGGAGACACCTGGCGCATCGGCTGACCGGCGTCCCAGCAGCGCCCCGGGCCCCGGCCCGGGGCGCTTTCGCGTTTCCGGCCGTGCCGCGTCGTGGTCAGTCGTACTCGAAGTCCGGCAGCGCGGACGGCGGGTCGGGGCTGCGCCAGACGACCACGGCGGCGTCGTTCGCCGACGCGGCGGCCAGGTGCAGCCGGTCCACATCGAAGTCCGGCAGGTAGCGCAGGCGGGCCAGGAACGTCGCGTCGGTCGCGGACCGCGGGACCACACAACCCTCGCCGTCGCGGTCGAGCAGGACGTAGAGGACGTCGAAGTCGGGGGCCGTCCCCGGCTCGGTCACGACACGGACCTCGACCACGTCCTCCCACGCGAGAGCCTCGACGCTGCCGTCGGCGTAGTGACGGGTCACGCCCTCTTCTGTGACATACACGTAGGAGTCCGGCATCGGGTTGCCGTGCATGGGCGCGATTCTCGCGAGTCATGGGGCCGTACCGCAAGGGTCGGCCGGTCGGCCATGCCGTTCAGGACGGCGCGTCGCCGCCCCACGCGTGGCTCAGGTGCGCCGCCACCGCCGCCCGGGCCGCCTCGACGGGGCCGTCGGCGATCGTGTCGAGCAGCTCCCGGTGCTCGTGCACGAGCACGTCGCGGTCGGTGTAGACCTCGCGCAGGCGGACCAGCCCGAGCCGGGTCTCGGCGGCGAGCGCGCCGTAGAGGCGCTCCAGCCGCGGGCTGCCCACCGCCTCGATCAGTGCCTGGTGCAGCGCCATGTGCTCGGACACGCTCTCCGCCCAGGCGGCGCCGACCGGCAGCGCGTCCATCCGGGCGAGCGCCGCCTCCGCGGCGGGCACCCGCCGCCCGGCCACCGCCTGGGCCATCAGGTCCTCCAGCGGGCGGCGCACGTACATCAGGTCGTCCAGGTCGTCGAGCGTGACCTCCGGGACGTACGCGCTGCGGTTGCGCTCGCGCCTGAGCAGGCCCTCGTGGACGAGCGTGGCCAGCGCCTCGCGGACCGTCGGCCTGGCCACGCCGTACGCGGCCGCGATCTCCTGCTCGGGCAGCGGAGTGCCCGGCGCGATCTCACCGGAGAGCACTCTGCGGCGCAGCGCGTCGGCGAGCGCGCCGACGGCGGAGACGGGTCTGAGCGGCAACGTCACGCCCGCGACTCTAACGCCCCTCGCCGCCACGGGCGGCCTCGGCCTCCCGCCGCCGCCGCTCCGGCGCGGCCCCACGCCCGGGTACGGCCTCGTGCTCAGGTACGGCCTCGTGCTCAAGTACGGCCTCGTGCTCAAGTACGGGCCCGCGCTCGGTAACGGCTCCGTGCTCGGGTACAGGCCCGCGCTCGAGTACGGGCCCGCGCTCGGGTACGGGCCCGCGCTCGGGTACGGGCCCGCGCTCGGGTACGGCCACCGCCACCAGGCTGATCGCGAGCAGGACCAGGCCCGCCACGGAGAGCGGCGTCAGGCGTTCGCCGAGCACGAGCAGGCCGAGCACCGCGGCGACGGCCGGCTCGGCCAGGGCGAGCGTGGCCGCCGTGGCCACCGGGGTGGTGCGCAGGCCCCGCCCGTACAGGAAATAGGCCAGGGCGGTGGCGGCCAGGCCCAGGTAGAGGACGGCGAGCAGGCCGCGGGGCTCGGCGAGCCACGCCCCGCCACGCCAGGCGAGGATCGGCAGCATGATGACCGCGGCGCCGCCGAACAGCACGCCCATCACGGCGCCCGATGGCGCGCCGGCGGAGATGGCGCGGGCCGCGGTGACCGCGTAGAAGGCGTAGATGAGGCCGCCCAGCAGGGCGAGCAGCACCCCGGAGACCACCTGCCCGCCCGCCTGCGCGCCACCGCCGACGATCAGCGCCGCGCATCCGGAGACGGCCGCCGTGGTCGCCAGCGCCCAGCGCCGGCTCGGCCGCTCGCCGTGCAGCGCCCACGACAGCAGGCCGGTGAACACCGGGCCGCTGCCGATCGCGACCACCGTGCCGATGGCCACGCCGGTGCGGCCGACCGCCGCGAAGAAGCAGAGCTGGTAGGCCGCGACGGCCACGGCGGCGAGCAGCAGGCCGGGCCTCAGCACCCGCAGGACGCCGCGCCCGGCGAAGAGCGCCAGCGCGGCGCCCCCGATGACGAGCCTGGCGGCGGCCAGGGCGATCGAGTCGGCGGAGACGAGCAGCCCGGCGGTGCCGGCCGTGCCCCAGAGCACGGCGGCGGCCACGACGGCCAGGGGTCCGTTCTTCATAGGACCATTGTCAGACAATCAGACAATTTCGTCCAGCTGGCCGTCCACCAGGCGGCCCGCCTCCCCCGCCAGCTCGGCCGCGTAGTCGTCGAAGACCACGAGGGCGTCGTGGATGCCGGGGATCGCACGGTGGGGCAGGCCGAGGAGCACGTCGCCCTCGGCGTCGGCCGCGCCCGCCACGTGGAAGGCGCCGCCCTCGGCGCTGATGGAGACCTCAAGGCGCAGTTCGCGGCCGTCGGGGAGGGTGAAGGCGATGCCGGTGCGGGCGCCGGCGGGCGGGACGGCGTAGGTGTAGGGCTCGCTGCGGACGAAGGGGTGGCGTAAGCCGGCCAGCAGCTCCGCCGCCCGGCTCAGCGCGGCCAGCAACCCGGTCGCGGCCAGACTCTCGCCGTCCACGCCCCTGAGCCTAGATCAGCCCTGCGTCGCCCGACCAGGCGCGAGCCGGTCGAAACTCCCGTGACCGGCCGGCCGGTCGGCGGGCAGGTCGGCGGGCACGGTCGCGGGCAGGGCGGTGACGGCCGGAGGCCGGGGTGGCGGGTCGGTGGCCAGGCGGGCGTGGCGTTCGACGTCGTGGCGGACGCCCTCGTAGCCGAGCTTGCCGCGTTCGATCCCCTCGGGCAGGAAGCCCGCCTTGGTCGCCACCCGGCACGACGCGAGGTTGTCGGTGCGGTGGCCGAGCTCCAGCCGGTAGAGCCCCCTCTCCTCGAACGCCCACCGCGCCAGCAGGTCGGCGGCGGCGGAGGCGACGCCCAGGCCGCGGACCTCGGGCACCGTCCAGTAGGAGACCCAGCCGTTGTCGTGGTCGTCGATGCGCGTCACCGCGACGTTGCCCACCACCCGGCCGCCGAGCGTCACCGCGAAGGCGTGGCCCACCCCGGACCAGGCGGCGATCCAGCCCATCGCGTCCTTCGGCGTCACGACGGGCCAGGGCGCCTGGCGGCGCATGTCGGGCGCCTGGAACGCGGCGAGCACCGCGGGGGCGTCGTCCTCGTGCCACTCGCGGAGCTGGATGGCGTTGTGCGGCATGTTTGTCAGGCTATCGCCCGATTTGGTGGGCCGCCTCGAAGGCTGCGACGAGCGGCTTGGGCGCTGTCAGGCACCACGCCTCGGCGACCAGCTCGAACAGCTCGTCGCGGTCGATCCGGTCGAGGTGGATCACCACCCAGCCGTAGCGACCGGCGGTGAACTGCTCCTCGAACACCTCGGGCCGCTCGGCGACCAGCGCGATCTGCTCCTCGATCGTGGCCTTGACCCCGACGGTCTCGGTCTCCTCCCACAGGTAGCCGAAGCCCTTGCCCCGCACCTTGAAGCTCACCCAGTCACCGCCCCGACCGGTCTTGACCTCCGGCAGCTCGCCCACCAGCTTGAGGAACTCCTCGACACTCACGCCCATAGGCCACTGTGTACCAGAGCCCACCGACAAACCGGGTGTCCGCTTCGCGAAGTTCCGCAGGCCCAGAGGCTGGACGGCGGTCACGATCGAAGCGGCTCCCGCGCCGGGGCCGGGCGGTGCATGATGATCTCATGTCGGCCTCAACCGCGAAGGCGGAGCCCATGCCGTCCCCCGTCAGGGTCGCCAGGTTCGTCATGATGGCGCAGGTGCTCCTCAACTGCGTCGGGCTCGCCTTCTTCGCCGTCGCCATGGTCGCGTCGCTGTGGACGGCGGTCTTCCTCGCCTACTTTGCCGCGGCCGCGGTCCTGCTGGGGTGGCTGGTGAGCCGCACGCGGTCGGGCGGGAGCCGGGTGCGCTGGGCCGCCGTAGGCGCCGAGGCGATCGTGTGCGCGGTGGAGCTGGTGCTGCGCGCGCTCGACCCGGGCCTCACCGCCGGCGACCTGGTGAGCGTCAACGTGGCGGGGCCGGTGCTGGTCGTGGGGTTGCTGCTGACCCCCGCCGCCGGCCGGTGGTTCGCCCGCGGGGAGTAACCCGGACCGCCGGCCGTCCTGTCCAGCGGGACTCTCACGGCAGCAGCAGCCCCCAGTAGAGCCCCCACGGAACGAGCACCAGCCCGCCGGCGAGCAGCAGCCCGAGCCGGGCCCGCTCCCCGCGCGGCAGGTGGCCGCGCTCCCGCCGCCAGGCCCGCGCCGTGAGCACGGCGGCCACCACGCAGGCCACGGTGAGCGCCTGGAGCGCCAGCCAGACCACCGGCCGGCCCGCCAGCAGCGGACCCGGAGAGGCCAGCTTGGCGCCGGTCATCACCACGTACATCAGGTAGCCGAACGAGCCCAGCACCGCGGCGAGACCGCCACCGCTGAGCAGCCGAGCCGCCCGGCTCACCGGCGCGCGCCCGGTCCCGCGCAGCCGGCGGACCAGGGCGACCACCGGGTAGCCGGCGAACGCCACGACGAACAGGACGAGCGCGGCGAGCTGCATCCACGACGACTCCCACCAGGCGGTGGGCGGCACCGGGAAGGTCGGCGTCTCCTGCGTGGGCGCAGGCCCCGACGTGCTCGCCGCCGGCGGCCGTCCCGAGGTGACGTCGCGCACCCAGGAGCCGACCAGGTCGGCGTATCCGGGCGCCAGCTCGGGCAGCCGCGTGACCCCGCCGTCCGGCGTCAGGTGGGCGGCGTGGTCGGCCCCGGCGAAGAAGCGGAACGTGTAGTGCCGGTTGCCGCCCCGCTCGAACGCCTCGGCGAACCCGGGCGGGCTCTCCCGGGGCGGGGTCAGCAGGTCGTGGACGCCCCAGACGCCGAGCACCGGCTGCCGGACTTTCGCCAGGGTCGGGGCGGGGTCGTAGTAGGGCTCGGGGAACATGTCGCCGTCGGCCAGCAGCCGGTAGAGGGTGGGCTCGGTCCGTTCGACCAGCGGCCCGGACACGCCGGCCTTGCGGAGTCCGGCGGCCACGGCCCACGCCTGCTGGCGCAGCGGATGGGTGCTGTTGGCGCCCACGAGCACGACGAAGGCCACGTCCGCCGAGCGGGAGGCCGCGATCGGCACGACCCAGCCGCCTTCGCTGAGCCCCCAGAGGCCGACCTTCGCCGGGTCGACGCCGGGCTGCGACCGTAGCGCGGCCGCGGCCCCGAGCGCGTCGCCGGCGAGCTGTCCGTACGACCGGTGGAAGAGCGAGTAGCCCTCGGACCGCTTGTCGTAGACGAGCACCGCCAGCCCGCGCCTGGCGAACTCCACGGCCTCGACCATGAGCTTCGTGCGGGGCGTGCCGGTGCCGGCCCCGTGCACGAGCACCATTCCGGGGCGCCGCGTCCCGGCGCCCTTGGGCGCGAGGACCGTGCCCCGCAGGGTGAGCCCGCCGTCCCCGCGGAAGCTCACCTCCGTCGCCGCGAGGTCCGCGGGCACGGCGACCGGCTCGCCGGCGGTCGTCACCCCCGCAGCGGGTACGGCGGGCGTCACCGCAGCGGCGGGTACGGCGAGCGGCTCGTCGCGGGTCGTCACCGCCGCCGCGGGCACCGCGGTGACCAGCGTGAACGCGGCGGCGATGGCCGCCACCGGCATGCGTCGTCGTCTCATGGTGCAGACAATACTCTGCAGAGACTTCTCGGCAAACGTTTCTCTGCAGATCTCGTTCTCCGGGACTAGGCTGCTCGTCATGAAGGATGACGAACCGTTCCTCCTCGACGACCCCGCCCGGCTCAAGGCGCTGGCCCACCCCATGCGCCGCCGCATGCTGAGCCACCTGGAGATCCACGGCCCGGCGACCTCGACCACCCTCGGCGAGCTGCTCGGCGCCAAGACCGGCACGACCAGCTACCACCTGCGCCAGCTCGAGAAGTACGGATTCATCGAGGAGATCCCCGAGCGCTCGGCCGGGCGCGAGCGCTGGTGGCGCAAGGCTCCCGGCCCGCGCGACCTGCGCCTGCCCACCCCCGACCAGCTCTCCCCCGAGGACCGTCCGGCCCTGGTCGAGTTCCACCGCATCGGGCTGGAGGAGGACCTGCGGATGCTCGGACGCCTCCCCGCCGTCTACGAGCGCGACCCGCGCTGGGTCAAGGCCTCGCGCGGCCTGAGCCGGATGACCGAGGCGGAGTTCGAGGAGTTCTTCGAGGCGTACATGACGTTGCTGACGAAGCACGCCCGCCGGGCCGAGGACGCCTCACCCGGCGCCCGGCCGGTGTACATCCGGCTGTGGGCCTTCCCCGCCGACGACTGATCTCCCCGCTGTGACCTGGACGAACTCATGCGCCCCAAGGGATGCTTTACGGCCTATGTCCGGTTAAGGTAGCCGCACCGGGAGCGTGCCGTACGGGAGGTATGGGTGCCGATCTTCATTGCCCGCCTGCTCGCCCGGTTGACGCTACTCGGCACGTGGTGGACGCCGGTGCTCGTGTTCGGCGTCGTGTTCGTGACGAGCTGGCCGCTGATGACGCTCGTCGAGCCCGCCGGCAGCGCGCTCGTCGAACCCGGCAACTACTGGTGGTACTTCGTGGTCACCGCCTCGACCGTCGGCTACGGCGACTTCACGCCCGAGACGACCGCCGGCCACGTCGTGGGCGCCTACGTCATCGTGGGCGGCATCGCCACCCTGACCACTGTCTTCACCAGGCTCGCCGCCGTGCTGGAACGCGGCAGGGGACAACGGATGCGAGGTGCCGTGACCGTGGACGCTTCCGGCCACATCGTGCTGCTGGGCTACACGCCCGGACGCACCGAGCAGATGACCGACGAGCTGATGGCCGACGGCACGACCAGGGTCGTGGTGTGCGCCTGGGAGGAGGTGCGGACGCATCCGATGCCCGAGCGGGGCGTGGAGTTCGTCCGCGGCGACCTGACCGACGAGAGCGTGCTGCGCCGGGCCGGCGTGCACCGGGCGCTCAGCGTCCTGGTCGACGCCCGCGACGACAACGAGGCGCTGGCCGTCGCCCTCACGGCCGACCACGTCACCGAGGGCGCCCACCTGGTGGTCGCGCTGCGCGACCTGCACAGGGCCCGCCACCTGCGCTACGTCGCCGAGTCGCTGAGCTGCGTCCAGTGGCACAGCCCGTTCATGATCACCGAGGAGCTGCGGGACCCGGGCATCACCGAGATCTACTCCGAGCTGATGACCCACGGCGGCGCGGGCACCCACTCGGTGCGCCTGCCGGCCTCGCTCGGCGCGGTGCCCGTCGAGCGCTGCCAGACCGCTCTCGGGCGCCTCTACGGCGCCACGATGCTGGCCGCCCGCTCCGGCGACGCGCTGCTCGTCAACCCCGACTGGAGCAGCGAGCTGCCGGCCGGCGCCGTGCTCTACTACATCGGCGCCCGCCGCCTCACCACCGACGAGTTGGCCACGGCGCTGCGCTGAACGCTTTTCTGGCCTCCCCGGCCAGGGCCCGCGAGCGGTGTCTGTCGTAGATTCGGGGCAGATCCGACACTCGGGCTACCAGAGAGGGGCGGCCGGTGACTCCAGGCTGCGGCAACTGCGACTGCTACCTCGAAGACCTCGTGCTCGTCAGGCCACCGGGCGAGCGCTGACAGCGAGATCCCACCACGTAACCCCCCGGTCATCCGGACATGTCATGATCCTCTCGATCTTGAGGACCCTCTGACAGGAGCAGGATGACGACATTCGCACGCCGCACGTTACGTGCCGTACTCGCCGGCGGCCTGACCGCCGCCGCGCTGGTCTGGCCGGCGGGCACACCGGCGGGGGCGGCCGCGGCCGCCACCGTCTCGGTGGACTTCACCAAGCCGATCCGCACGATCTCCGCCGTCGACTACGGCGTCGGGATCACCGGGTACGGGGAGGGCTCGTACATCACCAACGACGCCAAGCACCGCGACCACCTGCGCCGGCTCGGCGTCGGCCGGATGCGGATCGAGCTGCACTACCAGACCCCGGGCGACCACGACAGCCCCATCGTGTGCGGCGGCTACAAGTGCGCCACCGAGGTCTCCGGCGACGCCTGGATCACCGCCATCCGCGACCTCGGCGCCGAGCCGGTGGTCATCCTCCAGGTGGACGGCCGCCAGACCGCCGAGGTGAACCGGGACGACGCGGTCGCCCTCTACCGGCACTTCGCCGCCTCCGGCAAGCCGGTCCAGCGGTTCATCCTGGGCAACGAGCTCAACTGCGCCTGCACCCCGGACAAGCCGGAGATGCCGGCCACGGAGTACAGCAGGCGCTTCAACCTCATCGCCGACGCTCTGCGCGCCGTGGACCCGGCCGTCAAGGTCGGCGGCCCCGCCACCGCCTGGGACGACCACGACTACATCCGCACCCTCCTGCGGAACTCCGGCGACCGGGTGGACTTCGTCGACTACCACGACTACGGCAACGGCTCCGAGCCCGTCACCGACGAGGCGCTGCTCGGCGACGTGATCCGCGAGTACGAGACCGACATCGCGGCCGTGCGCGCCCTCATCCGGTCCGAGCTCGGCCGCGACCTCGACCTGCAGATCGGCGAGTTCAACTCCGACTTCGACGACCCGGACGGCCACCGGACGCTGACCCACTTCAACACCCTGTGGGGCGCGGCGGCCGTCGGCCAGATGCTGCACGCCGGCGCGAGCGCCTTCCAGTACGGCGACAAGAACGGCCAGCTCGGCCTGACCAGCACCAAGGGCGAGGGCGGCATCGCCCGCAGCGAGCCGCTGCCCATCTACCACGGCATCGGCATGTACACCGGCGAGGGCCTGTTCAGGCCGTTCGGCAAGACGGTCGTCGAGGCGCGCGCCGACAACGACGAGCTGCACGTGTTCGCCTCCGACCACGCCAAGAACGTCGTCCTGGTCAACGTGGGCGACGAGCCGCTGGAGACGGCCCTCACCCTCACCGGCCTGACGAGCGGCACCGCGGCCGTCTGGCAGAGCACCTCCGACGCCTGGACGCCGCACCGGACCGGCACCGCGGCCATCTCCGGCGGCCGGGCCACGGTGACACTGCCGGCCGGCTCCGCCACCACCCTGGTGATCGGCGAGCAGGGCCTGACCGCCACCTACTTCGACAACGCCGACCTCACGGGCAAGAGCGTCACCCGCGTCGACCCCACCGTGAACTTCGACTGGGGCTCGTCCTCCCCCGACCCGGCCATCGGCCCGGACACCTTCAGCGCCCGCTGGACCGGCCAGGTCGTGGCCGACAAGGCGGAGACGTACACGTTCATCACGACGAGCGACGACGGCGTGCGGCTGTGGGTGGACGGGCGGCTGCTCATCGACGCCTGGACCGACCACTCCAAGCGCGACGACACCGCCGAGATCGCGCTGACCGCCGGTCGGCACGACATCACGATGGAGTTCTACGACAGCGGCTACGACGCCATCGCCGAGCTGCGCTGGTCGAGCCCGACCACCCCGCGCCAGGTCATCCCGGCGGAGCGTCTCGTCGCGGGTTAGGCGGTGCGGCCGACCGGTGTGGCCGGGCGCCGGTCGGCCTCTCGCCGTGGACCCGCTGCTCAGAAGGCGTAGCGAATCCGGCAGTACGGCAACCGGTCCCCGATGAGAGCGGTGAGCGCGGCGACGTAGCGGCCCTTGTGCCCGGTGCGGTAGCGCACGTTGCGCCCGCCGGTCTCCGAGCGTTTGGCCTGCTGCAGGTCGGGCCGCCAGAGCAGGTCCTCGGCCTTGGGGTGCCAGCCGAGGTTGACCTCGTGCAGCCGGTCGTTGAGGGTGAGGAAGATCACCTCGGCGGCGAGCTGCCGGCGGGTGGCCGGGCCGATGGCGTCGTCGAGCTCGCCGAGCAGCTCCGCCCAGTCGTCCAGCCAGCCGTCGCGCACCACGACCGGGCTGAGGTTGACGTGCACCTCGTACCCCGCCGCGACGAAGTCGTCGATCGCCGCGAGCCGCTCCCCGACGGAGGAGGTGCGGATGTCGAGCAGCTTGGCGTCCGCGGCGGGCATCAGGCTGAAACGCACCCGGGTCCGGCCACGGGGGTCCCAGTCGAGCAGGTCGCGGTTGACGTACTTGGTGGCGAAGCTGGCCTTGGCGTTCGGCAGGTCGCGGAACAGCTCGACCAGGTCGCGGACGTTGGCGGAGATGGTCGCGTCGACCGAGCAGTCGGAGTTCTCGCCGAGGTCGTAGACCCAGGCGTCCGGGTCCACCTGGTTGGGCTCCGGCTTGCCGCCCTGCCTGCCGGCGTGGCGGCGGAGGTAGCCGATGATCTGCTCGATGTTGGCGAAGACGGTGATCGGGTTGCTGTATCCCTTGCGGCGCGGCACGTAGCAGTAGGCGCAGGCCATCGCGCAGCCGTTGGCGGTGGAGGGGGCGATGAAGTCGGCGGAGCGGCCGTTGGGCCGGGCCGTCAGCGACTTCTTCACGCCGAGCACCAGCGCCTCGGTCTTGATCCGCACCCAGCGGGCGACGTTGGCCTCGTCGCCGTACAGCTCGGGGATGCGGTGGTGGCCGGCGATCTCGACCAGCTCGGCCCCCGGGAAGCGGTCGAGCACCTCGCGGCCGCGCGGCAGCTCGGCGGCGGCGGGCTCGACGTAGATGCGCCGGATGTCGAGCAACTGGCGACGTTCGATGGCTCCCATGCTAGTGGAACGCTCCACGACGACCCCGGCTTCCGCCCGCCGGTCGCTGCTCGACCGGGCACGCGTACGCCGTCCGCGAGGCGAGCGGCCACGCCCGCACCTTGGCTCCGCAGCGGCGGCAGCGCTCACGCTTGTAGACCCACCGCTCGTCGGGCGCCTCCGGGTCGCTCACCACCTGCCCGGCGTCGCGGCCCAGCGCCAGGAACCGCACAGCGGCGTCCCACAGCAGGCCCGCCCGCTCGGCGCCGACACCGCGCTCGTCCGGGTCGAGACCGGCCAGGAACAGCAGCTCGGCCCGCCAGGCGTTGCCGATCCCCGCCCACACGGCCTGGTCCAGCACGGCGGCGCCGACCGGTGCCCGGGCGGACGCCAGCCGCCGCACCGCCTCCTCGCGATCGGCGTCGGCCCGCAGCGGATCCGGGCCCAGCCGGCCGCGCAGCTCCGCCTCCCCCGCCGGGCTCAGCGCCTCGCACCGGGCCGGGGCGATGAGGTCGAACGCCGCCTCGTCCGTGGCCAGCCGGAGCCGGGTGCCCGCACGGGGCTCCACCGCCGGATCGTCGTAGGTCAGGAACACGCCCCGCATGCCCAGGTGCACGTGGAGGGCCGGGGCGCCCTCGATGCGGTAGATCAGGTGCTTGCCCACGGCCTCCACGCCGCTGACGAGCCGCCCGTCGTACGGCCGCGCGTCGAAGCGGCCCTGCGGGCTGGACGCGCGTATCACCCGTCCGGCCAGCGCCTCGCGCTGCTGCCCAGCGTAGCGGTGGAGCAGGTGGCCTTCCGGCATGCCGCCGACCTACCCCGCGCCGGGCCTGACATTCAGCCCACGCGCAGGCCGGGGCTTCGGGTGAGGCCGAGGAGGCCGAGGAGGTCGTCCATCATGTCCTCGAACAGCGGCAGGTGGTCGCCGAAGGCGACCCGGAGGTGGCCGTAGACGGCGAGGCAGAGCAGGCCGTAGATCTGCCGCCAGCAGGTCATCATGAGCAGCGCCACACCGACCGGCAGCTCCAGGCCGATGATGTCGCGATAGACGCGGATCTGCGGCGCCAGATCGGGGGCGATGTCCTCCTCCGCGGGGTAGGACAGCCGCCCCTCGCGCAGCAACCGGGCGAACAGCCGCCCGAACAGGCCGCCCAGCTCTCGCAGGATGACCAAGGGGATGCCGTCCTCCGCCGCGACCTTGGGGAAGCCGGCGCCCATGAGCAGGTCGAACCCGGCCTTGTGGGCCAGCGACCAGTCGAGCACGGCCCGGGTGGCGGCGTGCAGCTGGGCGCTGATGTCGTCGGGGTCCTGGCGGGCCGCTGCGCGGGACACGGTGTCGATGAAGTCCGCCGTGACGTCGTCGTAGACGGCCCGGACGAGACCCGCCCGGCCGTCGAAGTAGCGGTAGAGGGCCGGAGGCGTCACCCCGACGGCCCTGGCCACGGCGGCGACGGTGAGGCCCTCGACGCCCTCCTCCTCGGTGATCCGCCGGGCGGCGGCCTTGGCGTCGCGTTCGAGCTCGGCCCGCAGTCGTTCCCGTCGCGTCAACCCTGTCATCCGCCCATCTTGTCCGGTCTGGACCGTTACGGCCACTTGCGGTGAAGGGTCATCACATGGTTAATGGTGTTCACTCTTTAACGGATCATCACTGAGGGAGACCTGAATGCGTGTGCGCGGAGGCGGCCGGACGGCGACGGTGGCCGCGATCCTCCTACTGGCCGCGGCCTGCGCGAAGGGCGCCGATCCCGCCGCCGCACCGCAGCGGGCGCCCGGCACCCCGGCCACCCCGGACGCCGGGAAGACGGCGCTGGCCGAGGCGGCAAAAAGCCTGGCGGCCCTGATGGCGGCCCCAGGGCCGGTCGTCTGCTCACGGAACGGCGACCACTGGCAGGCCACGGCCTACGACGACGCCTTCCGCACCCGTGCCGCGAGCTTCACCCCGGCCACCATCGAGTCGCAACTGGCGGCGATCGCCGCGAAACTGGGCGCGGAGAAGGCGTCCGTCCGCAGCCTGTGCGGCGCAGGAGGGGATCCGGGCGTCAGCCCGGTCTCGCCGGACGGCCGGCGCGTCGCCGTCCAGGTGGACTTCTCAGCCGGCGGTGCGCTGACGCACGTGGGCTGGCTCGACCTCGGCACCGGGGCGTTCACGGACCTCACCGCCGCCTCCGACAAGAAGGGGTACGTCACGGAGACGTTCCACGACAAGAACCCCGGGTTCGCGCCCGACGGGTCGTTCTGGTTCGTCCGCGACAGCCAGGAGTACTTCTCGGCGGACCCGACCGGCCGGCTGACCCGCCGGCAGATCAGCCTGGCCTGTTTCGGCCGCAGGAACGACGACACCTACTACCGCGTCGTGAGGTCGCTCGCCGTGCTGTGCCCGGGCACCGTCCACCCGTCCGGGCGGTTCGCCGCCAGCCCGAGGGGCGTCGCCCAGTGGCTGTCCTCGGTGCAGGGGTTCCAGCTCGACCTCCTGGCGGACAGGGTGGACCGGTACGCCGACGCCCCCGACCACCTGCCCTTCCGCATGCAGGTCGCCGTGCGCGACGGCGACGACTGGCGGGACTGCACCCCCGTGACCTGGATAAACGCCACCGACCTGCTCTGCGCGGGGGCGAGCAACGACTACTACACCGTGGCGGTCGATCCGGCCCTCGCGCGCGACGACCTCGACCACGCCGATTCGACGAAGGTGAAGGTGAAGGCCGAGATCGCCCCCGCGACCGAGACATCGATCATCTCGGTCGCGGTCTCCGGCGACCGCCGCTCACTGATCATCGCGGCCGGCGACGCCGGCACGGCCAAGCTCTACCGCGCCGGCCTGCTCAACCCAGGCGGCCCCGTGGAGATCGGCCCGATCCCCGCGGAGGTGAGAGAGGGCTTCACCCTGCACAGCGGCGACCGCGCCGGCGGGGCGGGCTGACCTCACCCCAGGAAGCGGACATCGGGGGGCGCGGGACTCGGCCCGTCGAGCAGGCTGGTGGCCCGCGGAGGTCAGGACACCCTGGACGACGGGACCGTCCACGTGTTGCACGAGCCCGGCGTCCTGGTCCGGAAGCCCTTGTCGAGCCAGGCGGCGATGTTGCGGCCCTTCCCGTGGTCACGGGCCTTGGTCCACTCGTCGCCGCTCCGGCGGCTGATGTCCAGGAGCTGCTCCCAGTCGTCCCGGGTACGGTCCAGGGAGTCCCAGACGCTGCCGATGAAGACGCCGGCCAGGCACTCGGCCTGGAGCTCGTTGCGCCGGTACTGCTCGTTCAACTCGCTCTTGCCCTTGTACGGGTAGCGGTCGAAGGCGCGGTCCAGGCCCGTGATGTTCTGGACGTGGTGCCCGTATTCGTGGGCGGCGAGCTGGAACAGGAACAGGTCCGAGGGATCGTCGAGCGTGTCGTCATCGAGGATGATGAGAAAGCGCCGCTCGGCGGGGCAATAGACGCCCGCGGTGTACTTTCCCCAGCTGTCCCCGCAGTATCTCCGCGGCTTGGTGATGAATCCGATCCGGGCCTTGGCGAACGGCAGCCCGGCGCGTTTGAAATGGGCGCCCCAGGCGGCGTTGAGACAGTTGAACACCGAGGTCAGATAACGCTTGGCGGCGGGGACGTCGTCCGGCTCGATGTCACGTTCCCGGCAGTCGCTCGGCCGGAGCTCGCCCGTGCGGTACAGCTTGTTCTTGGTGAGGACGGGGTCCTTGATGGGATAAGCGGTGGCGTGCGCCGTTCCCGAAAGTAAGAGGAAGAAAAGGGCGGAGGCCGCCAGAAGAGGGGTGAAACGCATGACGCGCAGCATAGTGGTTTGATGACCTTGGAATCCGGCCAATTTTTTGGACCTGAATCCGGCGCGGCGGCTGTGGAGCGGGCGCGCCCGGGCCACGGGATCGCGCGTGCCGCGGCGTCCGATTCCGGCCAGCACACCGCGGGCCCGCCTGTGACGCTGGGACCATGACCACAGCGAATGTCGAGCACCGGCGGGACGACGCCTGGACGGTGATGGAGCGCTTCTACGCGGCCGAGGCGGCGTACGTCGCGGCGGGCGGGTACGGCAAGGCCGACTACGCCGAGGTGGCGGCCCACCTGGATCCGGAGATGGTGCTGCACCAGGCTCCCGGGCTGCCGTTCACCGGCACGGGCACCTGGCGCGGCCATGACGGCATGGAGCGTTTCCTGGCCAAATTCAGCGAGGTGTGGGAGTCGATGGAGTTCCTGGAGCAGGAGCACTGGGGAGACGGGGACACGGTCGTGGCGCGCAACCTCGTGCGCTTCCGCGCCCGCGCCACCGGCCGGGCGGTGGAGACCGAGATCGTGCAGCTCATCCGGGTACGGGACGGCCGCATGGTCGAATGCCGCCCCTTCTACTGGGACCCGGCCGCCGTCGCCGAAGCGTGCCGCACCGTGTGACCGGTGTGACCGGTGTGACCGGTGTGACCGGTGTGACCGGTGTGACCGGTGTGACCGGTGTGACCAAGGACACGTCCGGGCCCTCTCGGCGGGGGTCCGGGACCGGTTCCAGGATGCCCGCCGCCGCCCCTGAGGACGACCCTGCCGGGTGACGACCACGCGCCCGCGGAGCGGTCCCCCGCCGCGCCGGCAGAGCTCTCCACACCCCCTCCTGGGGGCAGAGAAACGGCCCTCGACCAGCACTGATGCACCGTAAGATCGACTGTACGGCCATCAGCTCAGGGGGACCGAGTGAAGCGCACCATCCGTACGACGGACGACGTCATGGACCTGCTCGACCGCCTGTTCGCCCCCGAGGCGGACCGGTGGACGGGGAACGCGGCCACCTGGTGGGACCACTTCTACGCCGACCGCTCGAAGCCGGTCCCCTTCTTCGCGAGCAAACCGGACGAGAACCTGGTGTCCTCACTCGGACGAGGGCTGCTCACGCCCGGACGGGCCCTGGACCTGGGCTGCGGGCCGGGGCGCAACGCCATCCACCTGGCGTCGCTCGGCTTCGAGGTCGACGCCGTCGATCTCTCGCCCACGGCCGTCGCCTGGGCCGAGGAGCGCGCCCGGAAGGCGGGCGCCGAGGTCCGCTTCCACTGCGGCGACGCCTTCACCGCCGCGCTCCCCGGCCGGTACGACCTGGTCTACGACTCCGGCTGCCTGCACCACCTGCCGCCACACCGCCGCGTGAGCTACCTCGACCTCCTGGACCGGGTGCTGGCGCCCGGCGGCCACCTCGGCCTCACCTGTTTCGCCGCCGGGGCCATGGGCTCCGAACTGCCCGACGACGATTTCTACCGCGACGGGCGGCTGCACGGCGGCCTGGCCTACACCCCCGACGAACTGCGCTGGATCTTCTCCGGTTACACGGAGGTCGAGCTGCGCCCGATGGTGGAGCAGGCTCCGGAGGCCCCCGCCTTCGGCGTCCCCTTCCTGCTGACCGCCCTGTTCCGCCGCCCCTTGCCTAACGCGTAACCAACAGGTTACGCTTTCCGCGTGGACGAGGTGGCGGGGGCGATAGCGGATCCCGTACGGCGGGAGATCCTGATGATGCTGCGCGACGAGCAGCTCTCCGCGGGGCAGATCGCCGAGCGGTTCGTCATCAGCCGGCCCGCCGTGAGCCGCCACCTGCGCGTGCTCCGGGACAGCGGGCTCGTGCGCGACGAACTCGTCGGCAGGCGGCGGTTCTACGTCCTGCGCACCGAGCCGCTCACCGAGCTCACCGACTGGGTCGCCCGGCTCACCCGGCCCTCCGGATGGGAGCACCGCCTCGACGCCCTGGAGACAGAGGTCTACCGGACCCGCCGCGAACACCGTGACCGCGGCGCCACGGCCCGACGAAGGGAAGACACCGCATGAGCCCCACCCCCACCGGCCGGCTGTTCCGTACGGACACCGGCAGCGACCTCGTCCTCCGCCGCACGTTCCGCGCACCCGCCGAGGACGTGTGGGCCAGCCTCACCGAGTCCGACCGCACGGCCCGCTGGTTCGGCCCGTGGGAGGGCGACGCCGCCCCCGGCCGGACGATCAAGGTCCAGCTGGCGTACGAGGAGCAGACGCCCTGGTGCGACCTGCTCGTCGACGCGTGCGAGCCTCCGCGCCGGCTGGCCGTGTCCATGACCGACGCCTCCGGGACCTGGCGGATGGAGCTCCTGCTGTCGGAGGCGAACGGCGTCACCGAGCTGCGGCTCGTGCAGCACCTCACCACCGAGGACGGCATCGGCGAGGTCGGCCCCGGCTGGGAGTACTACCTCGACATGCTCGTGGCCGCCCGCGACGGCTCCCCCCGGCCCGACTTCGGCGCCTACTACCCCGCCATGAAGCCGTACTTCGACGACCTGACCACCGGCTGAGCGGCGGACGCTCCCGTACCATGAGGGCGTGCACGGCCTCATGCGCTCCGTGTGGAACGAGCCGCCTCCCCCTGACCCGCCGGCGCGGGTGGGGCGCGACTGGGCGCTCGCCGGCGTGCTCGTGCCGGTCGCGGTGCTCGAAGGGGTCCTGCGCCCCGACCTGCCCTGGCGGGTCCTCGCGGTGGCCGTCACCGTCGCGCTGGTGCCCACCCTGCTGTGGCGCCGGACCCGGCCGCTGCCGATGCTCGCGATCGCCTTCGGCGTCACGAGCCTGGTCCCGCTGCTGACCGGCGGCGCGGCCCAGGAGACGTACACGCTGGCGTACCTGCTGCTGCTGGTGTACGCGCTGTTCCGGTGGGGGTCCGGGCGCACGGCCGTGACCGGGTTGGCCCTCATGGTCGTCTCGCTCGGCCTGTCGATCGCCGTCGGCCGGGTCGGCCCCGCCGACGCGGTCGCGGCGGGCGCCGTCCTGGTCGCGGCCATCGCCCTGGGCACCGCGTTCCGCTACCGGGCCAGGGCACGGCAGCGCGAGCTCGACCAGGTCAAGCTGCTCGAACGCGAGCAACTCGCCCGCGAACTGCACGACACCGTCGCCCATCACGTCTCGGCCATGGCGATCCGCGCGCAGGCGGGCCTGGCCACCGCGGCGTCGCGGCCGGAATCCGCGACCGAGGCGCTGCGCGTGATCGAGGCCGAGGCGGCGCGCGCCCTCACCGAGATGAACGCCATGGTCCGCGTCCTGCGCCGGAACGAGCCGGTCGACCTGGCACCCGGCCGGGGCATCGGCGACCTCCGGCGACTCGCCGGCCGTGACCCGTCCGGCCTGGCCGTCGACGTGGAGCTCTCGGGCGACCTCGACGATCTCCCTCCGTCGGTCGCCGCCGCGATCTACCGGGTCGCCCAGGAGTCGGTCACCAACGCCCGGCGGCACGCGCGGCACGCCACCCGCGTCGAGGTGCGCGTCGCCGCCGACGCCACGTCGGTGCGCCTGCGCGTGAGCGACGACGGCGACGACGCGGGCCGCCAGAGCGGGTCGTCCGGGTACGGGCTCATCGGCATGATCGAACGCGCTGGCCTGCTCGGCGGCACCTGCGTGGCCGGCCCCGGTCCCGATCGGGGCTGGACGGTGACGGCCGTGCTGCCCCGTGCCGGGACGGCGACATGACCATCCGGGTGGTCGTCGCCGACGACCAGGAGATCGTCCGCACCGGGCTCTCGATGATCCTCGGCGCCCAGCCGGACATCGAGGTCGTCGGCGAGGCCCCCGACGGGAGGCGGGCCGTCGAGCTCGCCCGCCGCCTGCGCCCCGACGTGTGCCTGTTCGACATCCGCATGCCCGGCCTCGACGGCATCGAGGCCACCCGCTCCCTCGCCGGGCCGGCCGTCGCCGATCCTCTCGCCGTCGTCGTCATCACCACGTTCGACCTCGACGAGTACGTCTACGCCGCCCTGCGGGCCGGCGCCCGGGGTTTCCTGCTGAAGAACGCCGGAGCCGCCCTGCTCTCCCAGGCCGTCCACGCCGCGGCGAGCGGCGACGCGCTCATCGCGCCGAGCATCACCGCGCGGCTGCTCGGCGCCTTCGCCCACACCGGACGCGCCGCGCCGCCGGTCCAGCCGATCGAGGCGCTCACGTACCGGGAGGAACAGGTGCTCGCCACCCTGGCGCGGGGCCGCACCAACAGCGAGATCGCCGACGAGCTGCGCATCTCGCTCAGCACCGTCAAGACGCACATCGCGAGCCTGATGGCCAAGCTCGGCGCCCGCAACCGCGTCGAGCTCGCCATGTGGGCGTACGAGACCGACCGCGTCCAGCGGGCCGATCGGCCGCCGAACGGGCGTACTTTCGGCTGATGAGCCCCGCGGCCAGCCTTTTTACGCTGATGCTCCACAGCAGATGAGGAGACGGTGATGAAGGCGTTCGTCCTGCGCTCGTACGGTTCCCTCCAGTTGGCCGAGATCGACAAGCCCCTGCCCGGCGACGACGAGGTGCTCGTCCGGGTACGTGCCACGTCCGTCCAACCGTACGACTGGCACTTCCTGAGAGGGCAGCCGTACGTGGCGCGCCTGATGGGCGGCGGGCCCGGGCTGCGCGGGCCCAAGTTCGCCGTCCTGGGCGCCGACGTCGCCGGTCACGTCGAGGCGGTCGGCCGGAACGTGACGGAGTTCCGCCCCGGCGACGAGGTGTTCGCCATGCCCAAGCAGGGCGGCTTCGCCGAGTACGCCCTCGTCGCGGCGGCGGAGCTGGCGCCCAAGCCGAAGAACCTGACGTTCGAGCAGGCGGCGGCGGTGCCGATGGCGGCCGGCACCGCCCTGCTGGCGCTGCGCGACCAGGGAGGGGTCCAGCCGGGGCAGAGGGTGCTGATCAACGGGGCCTCGGGAGGCGTGGGCACGTTCGCCGTGCAGCTCGCCAAGGCGTTCGGCGCGGAGGTCACCGGCGTCTGCAGCGCCCGGAACGTGGACCTGGTCCGGTCGATCGGCGCGGACGAGGTCGTCGACTACACCAAGGAGGACTTCACCCGCACCGGCTGGCGCCACGACCTCCTGCTGGACATCGCGGGCAGCCGCTCCGGATCCGCCTGCCGCCGGGCGCTGACCCGGAAGGGGACCCACGTCCTCGTCGGCGGACCGGGCGGCCGGTGGCTGCAACCCGCCAGCCACGTGTTCGCGACGCTCGCGGCATCGCTGTTCGCGTCGCAGCGCACGGTCGTGACGGAGGTGGTCCGCTGCACCGCGACCAAGCGCAATCTGCTGACGCTGACCGAACTCATCGAGGACGGCAGGGTCATGCCGGTCATCGACCGCAGCTACCCGTTCGAGGAGATCCCGGCGGCCATCGCCTACCAGGAAGAAGGCCACGCCACGGGCAAGGTCGTCATCACGGCCCACCCTCAGTAGGTGTCGCTCCAGTGGTACCAGGGGCCCCGGATGTGCTCGAAGGCCGAGTCGACCGAGTCGGAGTCGTCATGGTCGACCGGCCGCTCGTTCGGGCTGTAGACGTAGCCGTACGGGTCCACGCCCTCGATGACCTCGCCCAGCATGAAGTACACCCGGTCACCGTCGCGGTAGACGTCCTCGAACGCCAACGACCCGATCTCCCGAGGCCGCCTGGTGGGGTCGTCGTCCTCGCGGACCGTCCGGGCCACCTGTTCCATGCTCGCGGCTGACCGCTCGAACCGCTGCTCCTCGAGCATCCCGCAACCCGCCGGCACCGCCACCGCGACCCCCACCAGCAGCGCCGTCACCCCGCGCCGCGCCGAAGCAGCCCGTTCCCCCACCACAGCGAACACCCCCGGCGCCGAGTCCCCGACATCCTCGCGGTCATGATCGAACCATCATCGCGCACCGCGACCCGGGCTGCTACGACAGC
The DNA here is from genome assembly GCF_014207745.1 of Nonomuraea muscovyensis. Lineage (NCBI taxonomy): Bacteria > Bacillati > Actinomycetota > Actinomycetes > Streptosporangiales > Streptosporangiaceae > Nonomuraea > Nonomuraea muscovyensis. Next base: position 3,359,214 of record NZ_JACHJB010000001.1, on the reverse strand, counting down.
CTCGCCGCAAGCCCTGACGACTCATCGCGCGACCGGCGTCCGGGCCCCGCGGGGCAGTGTCAGCACCGCCGCCAGGCCCACCAGGGCGACCACGGCGGCGACGAGGATCGCGGACCGCAGCCCGCCGGCGGTGGCGGCACGCAGCGCCTCCCCGGTCAGGCCGGCGGTGTCACGGCCGGCCACGGCCACCAGGACGGCCAGGCCCGCGCTGCTGCCCGCCTGCAGGACGGTGGAGGCGAGCCCGGACACCGCGCCCTGCTCGTGCGGGGCCACACCGGTCGAGGCGAGGATGAACATGGTGGCAAACGACAGGCCGGACCCCAGACCGAAGCCGGCGAGGCCCGCGAGCAGGCCGAGATAGGACCCGTCGGCGGACAGGCTCACGGCCAGCACCGCCGTGCCCGCCGCGCCCACGAGCACGCTGAGGATCATCATGCCGCGCAGCCCGAGGCGTGGGATCAGCCGCCCCACGGCCAGGTTGCCCACCGTGATGCCCAGCGTCGGCCCGAGGAAGGCCAAACCCGACCGCATGGCGTCGTAGCCGAGGACGTTCTGGAAGTGCAGGGTCAGGAAGTACGGCACGCACTGCAGGGTCAGGCCGTAGACCAGGATGGCGCCGGCCGCGGCGCTCGTATGCCGGTTGGCCAGCAGCCGGAGCGGCAGCAGCGGGTCGCGGCTGCGGGCCTCGATCGCGACGAACCCGGCGAGCAGCGCCACCGCGGCGGCGAGCGACACAAGGACGCCGGGAGAGGTCCAGCCCCATTCGGCGCCGTGGGCGATGGCGAACACGAGGCCCGTGACGCCCGCCGTGCCGGCGAGCGCGCCGGGCAGGTCGAACCCGCCCGGCCGCCGGACCCCGTCCGGCGCCAGCACGGCGAACGCTGCGGCGGCGCCGGCCACCGCCACCGGCACGTTCACGAAGAAGACCGCCTCCCAGCCGAACGTGCCGGTCAGCACGCCGCCCAGCAGCGCCCCGAGGCTGAGCCCGCTGGCGCCGCACACCGCCCACACGGTCATCGCCCGGTTGCGCTCCGGCCCCTCGTCGAACAGGGTGGCGACCAGCGAGAGGGTCGCGGGCATCAGCACCGCGCCGCCGAGCCCCTGCAGCACCCGCGCGCAGACCAGCGGGCCCGGGTCGGCGGCCAGCCCGCCGAGCAGCGAGGCGAGGCCGTACAGCACCATGCCCGCGACGAACATCCGCCGCCTGCCGATCAGGTCGCACAGCCGGCCGCCGAGCAGCAGGAAGCCGCCGAACGGCACCGCGTAGGCGCTGACCACCCACTGCAGCGTGGCGGACGAGAACCCCACGTCGCGGGCGATCTGCGGCAGCGCGACGTAGACGACGGTGAAGTCCAGGGCGGTGATCATGCTGCCCAGGCCGAGCAGGATCAGGGGGATCAATCGCATGCCGGACAGCCTGGCCGCGGTCGCCGGGGCGGGCCAGTACCGCGTTCTGACTAGCCAAAGTTTGCCTAGGCTAAGTGGATGTGAAGCGTGAGGTGGAGCTGAGCGAGTTCCTCAAGTCCCGCAGGGCGCGGCTGCGTCCGGAGGACGTGGGCGTGCCGTACCCGGCCGGCGGGACCCGGCGGGTGCGCGGGCTGCGGCGGGAGGAGCTGGCGTTGCTCGCCGGGGTGAGCGTCACCCACTACACCCGGCTGGAGCAGGGGCGTGGCCAGAACGTCTCCGCCCAGGTGCTCGACGCCATCGCCGACGTGCTGCGGCTCACCGGCGACGAGCGGGCCTACCTGCACGCGCTGGCCCATCCCGCCCACAGGTGCCGGGACGTCCCGCGCGCCGCGGTGCGGCCGGGGCTGCGGAGATTGCTCGGTTCGCTGGTGCTCACCCCCGCCCTGGTCCTCGGACGGCACGCCGACGTCGTCGCCTGGAACACGCTGGCCGCCGCGGTCTTCGCCGACTTCGCCGCGCTCCCCGAGGACCGCAGGACCATCGCCCACCTGATCTTCCTGGACGACGCGATCAGGCGCATGCACGGCGAGGCCTGGCCGCGCCTCGCCCGTGAGCACGTGGCCCAGCTCCGCGTCCTGGCCGCCCGCTTCCCCAAGAACCCGCGGGTCATGGCGCATGTCGACGCGGTCAGCGCGGCGAGCGCCGAGTTCCGCGGGCTGTGGGAGGAGCACCACGTGGCCGTCGCGTCGCACCGCGACTACGTCCTCGACCACCCGGTGGTCGGCGAGCTGCGACTGTCCGCCGAGTTGGTGAGCCTGCCCGGCGACCCCGAACTGCAGGGCATGGACCTCTTCGCCGCCGAGCCCGGCTCGGAGACCGAGGACAAGCTCCGCCACCTCGCCGCCACCACCACCCGGGCGCCGAGCTGACCCGCCACCACGAGTCGGCGGCGCTCGTCGCCTGCCGCGACCCCGGTTGACGTGGGCCGGGAGGCCCCACGACCCGGCCCCGGTGACCGGCCGGAACCCATCCGCCCGGGACGGTGAGCGGGTCTCACTCCGCGGGGCCGACCGAGTAGTCGGGCGCGCCGTCGCCGGGCCGCACCGCAGGCCGGCACCAGGACCAGGGCGAGGACGGCGAGCGCGACACGGACCGACATCCCGCAAGTGTGACTCACGCCGGCCGACCGCGGAACACGGCCGGCCAGGCCACCGCACGCCCGTGTCGAGGGCGGCTCACGGGTCGAGGTGGAGGCGGACCGGGCCGAACAGGCCCGTGCCGCGCTGGCCGGGGAAGACGAAGTGCGTCGGGCTGACCTCGTCCAGGTACGGGCCGAGGGTGCCGAGGACGAGCACCTCGACCGTGTTCTCGCCGTCGTCCATCAGGACGTCGAAGGTGTACGGCGAGCACACCCGGATGCCGCAGGGCCGCCCGTTGACCGTCACCTCGGCCGTGCCGCGGACCCGGCCGAGGTCGATCAGGCCCGGCCCCGCTTTCGTCCGGACCGTGGTGTGGTAGCGGACGCCGCCGCTGTAGCCCCGCAGCCCGTGGTCCTCCCAGTCTCCGAGCCGCATCCGGCCCGGCCCGCAGGTGAACCGGACGGGACCGGACAGCGCCGCCCCCGCCTGCGCGCCGGGTTCCGTCGTCACCCTCAGCTCGGCGCCGGAGATCTCCACGGGCCCGGCCGCGTCCACCTCGATCCCCGTCACGCCCGGCGGCGGGTCGAGCAGGAACCGCTCGACCCGCGGCCCGCCGCCCGGCGCCGCGAACACGGCGGGCAGCGAAGTCGGGCGCCCGTCCAGCCAGCCGGCCCCCGGCAGCGGATGGGGGCGGGTGCGCAGCCACAGGGCGGCCGGGTCGCCGTGCTGGCGCCGCCGTACGCGCACGCCCGGCGACCAGCCGGGGCCGGAGACGGCCAGCCCGTCGGTCAGGACCCAGCCGTCCGACTCCACCGCGATCGTGTTGTCGCCGGGCCGGAGCAGGTGGGCTACGTCGTAGCGGCGCACCCGCGGGATGTCGGCCTCGGCGTACGGGTCGAAGCCGCCCTGCCGGCCCGCCTCCTCTCCGTTGACCAGCACCCGGCAGAACGCCGTCGAGGCCACCTGGAGCACCTCGTACGGCGGCGCGCCCACGCGCACGGTCGTCGCCAGCGGCGTGCCGCCGATCCACTCCGGCCACACCGCGTCGGCGGGGTCGGCCAGCAGGCAGACGTGCGCCCGCAGGTCGTGCTCCTCGTCGGGGACGAGCAGCAGGTCCAGCTCGTAGGTCCCGGGCGGCACCGGCGCGCGTGAGACCGCGGCGTATCCGGCGTCGTCGAGCGGCACGTCCGTGCCGTCCAGCCGGACGGTCTTCGCGGCGCCGGCCCCGACCGCCAGCCGGCCGCCGGGCCCCGGCGGCACGGTGAGCACGCTGCGGAAGTGGGCCCGCCCGCCGGCGGCGACCCGGCCGAACGCGAGGAACTCCACCGGCACGTGCCCCTTCGGGCCGAGCGTCTCGCGGTGGATCGGGTCCTTGCGCAGTCCGCGCGAGACCGACCAGACGGCCGGTGTCCACGGCCCGTCCGCCACCCGCTGCTGCCCGTGCGGGCCGAAGGTGGCGTGCACCGGCTCGCCGTCAGGTGTCCGCAGCGTCCAGCACTCGACGCTCGCCTGGGCGCCGAAGTCCGACCAGGTGTCGTCCAGGGTCGGCACCACCTCGACGTCCCACTCCTCGCCGAGGTCGATCGCGGTCCGATAGGACGGGCGGGGCGGCGCGGGCGCTGCCTGCCCGCCCGGCCGCCCGCCCGTCTCGCCGCCGAACACCAGCAACGCGGCGGGGCCGTCGTCGAACGGGACGACCACCTCCACCGCGTCGCCGTCCACCGTGTACGGCAGCGCCCGCTGTTCGCCGCCGAACAGGCCGGCCAGCAGCGGTGTCCCGGAGACCCCCCTCACCTTGACGCGCATCTCACGCGCGTACCGGCCGGGGTCGAAGTCGACGGCGGCGTCCAGCCAGCCCAGCGCGACGCCGCGCTCCTCGGGCCGGCCCACCCCGATCCGGCTCGCCATGGGGAACGCGGCGAGCAGGAAGACCAGCGTGGTGTCGCCGACCTCCCGCACCAGCGGCGGCACCGGTGCCTCCACCCGCCGGGTGAGTCCGGCCAGCGCCTCGCCCAGGTCCTCGCCCGACGCCGCGAACCGGGCGGTCCCCGCCTCGAACGCGGCCCGCAGGACGGGCGGGTCCGGCAGCGCGCCCACGGCCACGAGCAGCCCGCCGCCCGCGGCGAACTCAGCGAGCCGGGCCGCGACGTCCTCGTCGAGGGTTGTGACGGCGGGCAGCACGACGGCCCGGTAGGCCTCGGTGGAGACGGCCAGCCGCCCGTCCGCCACGACGGCGCGCCGTACCGAGTCGTCGTCTATCACATCGGCGTCCAGGCAGAGCCGGTCGAGCACGCCGGGTGCGGTCGCGAACCAGGCCATGTCGCCCACGATCTCGCGGTACACCCGCTGCGCGCGCGCCGCCCCGCCCGCCAGCTCGCCCGCCGCCCCGCTCGCCGGTCCGGCGGCGCCGTCCGGCGGGGTGCCGGCCTGCGCGGTCGCGGTGGGCAGCAGGACGGCCACGTCGCAGGCGTGGCGGCCCAGCGACAGGGCCGCGCACAGGCGGGTGACGGCGTCGGCGAAGACGCGGTGGTGCCGCCAGTACGGCTGGCGCCAGTCGGTGGACGGCGGCGCCCACTCCCACCAGCCCCGCTTGGTCGTGTAGTAGACGGCGTGCGGGTTGTACAGGGTGGCGCCCGCCCGCAGCCACGGCAGCAGCCAGTCGAGGGTCTCCTCCAGCGTGCCGCCCCAGCCGCTGGAGTGGAACGCCTCGATCCAGGTGCGCGGACGGCCGTACAGGTGGGCGAGGGAGGAGTGCAGCCGCGCGTCGCCGTGGTGGTCCGAGCCGGGGGCGCCGAACCAGCGGTGGGTACGGGCGTAGTCGGCGTACAGGCGCACCCCGTCGACCGGGTGCCCGGCGCGGGCCGGGTCCTGCTGGTCGCAGCCGCCGATCAGGCCGTTGCGCCGGTGCCACTCGGCCAGCGGGCGGAAGAACGCCTCCTCCGCCAGCTCGGCGCGGGTGAGCTGGTAGGCCCGCCAGTCGGGGTCGGCCGGCGAGAACTCCGCGCCGCGCCGGGCCGCGTACTCCTCGGCGAACGTGGCCGACCAGGTGGGCAGGGTCGGCAGCTCGTCCTGGAACGACCCGGCGATCACCGAGCCGAACCAGTGGCCGACCCGGCGCTCGAACTCGCCGTGCACCCGGTCCAGCAGCGTGGCGCACGCCTCGCGTGACAGGTAGTCGAAGCCGCGCGTGGTGATCGACCCGTCGGCCGCCAGCCACTGGCCGGCGAAGCGCGGGTTCTCCTGCACCAGGCGGGCCTGCAGGTCGGCGCCGGAGAAGCCGAGCTGGTCGTAGAACCACAGGTACGCGCCCAGCTCGTGCGCGTCGGCGCAGACCTGGTCGAGCAGCTCCCACCAGGCCGCCGACAGGAACGGCGGGTCGTCGGCGTCGGCCCCGAACAGTGGGCCCGACGGGGCGAGGTTGAGGATGACGAGGTTGCGCACGCCCCCGGCCACCAGCCGTTCCATCTGCCAGCGCAGCCGGTCGCGGCGCAGCGGCTCGCCGCTCCACCACCAGATGGCCGCCGGGCTGTGGGAGGCGGGCGGCTCGCGCAGGATGTCGGAGAGGTTCATCCCTTGAGCCCGCTGGAGAAGCCCTTGATGACGTAGCGCTGGAGCACCAGGAAGACCAGCACGATCGGCAGCGCGCCCAGCACCAGCCCGGCGAAGACCAGGCCGTGGTCGGAGACGTACTGGCCGACGAAGGCGAAGACGCTCACCGGGACCGTCTCGAAGCCGGAGCCGCCCAGGTACAGCAGCGGTGTGAAGAAGTCGTTCCAGACGAAGACGGCGTTGAGGATCAGCACCGTGCCGGTGATCGGCCGCAGCAGCGGGAAGACCACCCGGGTGAAGGCGGTCAGGTGGGAGGCCCCGTCGATCTGGGCGGCGCTGGCGTAGTCGCGGGGCAGCGCGCGGATGAAACCGGTGTAGAGGAACACGGTGAAGGGGAGCTGGATCCCGGTGTAGAAGAGGATCATCCCGGCGTGCGTGCCGAGCAGGCCGAGATCGTTCACCAGCTCGTAGAGCGGGATCATGCCGAGCTGGAACGGCAGCACGATGCCCAGCAGGAACAGGATGTACAGGCCGTAGCCGAGCCGGCTCTGCGCCCGCGCCAGGAAGTAGGCGGCGAACGAGCCGAGCGCGACCAGCGCGACCAGGCTGACCCCCGTGATCACCGTGCTGTTGACCAGCGACGGCCCGAGCGCCGCGGCCGACCAGGCCTTGGCGAAGTTGTCCAGCGTGGGCGGGGCCGGCAGGGCCAGCGGGGTCTGCGAGATCTGGGCGGGGTCCTTCAGCGACAGCGCGATCAGGGTGTAGACGGGGAACAGGAACGCGACCGCCACCGCGACCATGACGATCTCCAGCAGGTACGTCCTTCTCACGAGGCCACCTCCCGGCTGCGCAGGTAGTAGACCTGGACGAGCGAGACGGCCGCCACGAACAGCGCCAGCACCAGCGCGATCGCGGTGCTGTAGCCGAACTTGCCGAACACGAACGCCTGCTTGTACAGCACAGTGGACAGCGTCTCGGTGGCGTAGCCGGGGCCGCCGTTCGTCGCGGCGAAGATCTGGTCGAACAGCTTGAGCCCGCCGATCGTGGACAGCATCAGGTTGATCGTCACCGCGGGCGCCAGCAGCGGCCAGGTGACGTAGCGGAAGCGCTGGAACGTGCCCGCGCCGTCGATCATCGCGGCCTCGTGCAGCTCCGTGGGCACTCCCTCCAGGCCCGCCAGGAAGATGACCATGGAGTATCCGGCGTACTGCCACACCACCATGCCGGCGATCGACCACAGGGCCACCGACGGGTCGCCCAGCCAGTCGACCCGCAGGCCGAGCAGCCCGTTCAGGCCGGCTGACGGGTCGGGGTTGTAGACGTACTTCCACAGGAACGCCACCATCACCGGGCTGACGACCACCGGCGAGAAGAAGACGACGCGCAGCATGGCCCTGCTGCGCAGTTTGGCGTGCACGCCCAGCGCCAGCAGCAGGCCCACGCCGTTCTGCACGGCCACGATCGCCAGGGTCAGCAGCAGCGTGTTGCCGATCGAGCCCATGGCCTGCTCGTCGTCCAGCAACGTCAGGAAGTTGGCCACCCCGACGAAGGACATCTCCTGGCCGATGCCGCTCCAGTCGGTGAAGGCGTAGACCACGCCGGCGGCGGCCGGGTAGAGCACCACCGCCACATAGACCACCAGGGCGGGCGCGGCGAACAGCCAGGACGGGGAGGAGGCGCTGAAGCGCCCCAGCGGGCCCGGCCGCCCGGCGGGGGCCGGGCGCGACCGGGGCGGCTTGTCGACGGTCAGGTGGGTCACTTGCGGTACGCCTCGTCCATCTTCTTCAGCGCCTCGTCCACCGTGGCCTTGCCGGCGAGCAGTTCCTGCACCACCGCGAAGTGGACCGGCTGCACCTCGGCGTTGGGCCAGCGCTGGTCCATGAACGGCACCGCCCGGTCCTTGGTGAACGGCAGGAACGACTGCACCGCCGGGTCGACGGTCGAGCCGGCGTCCTGGGTGAGCGGGATCGCGGCGATGGCCTTGGCCCAGGCGTTGATGTTCTCCTGCCTGCCGAGGAAGTCGACGAACGCCTTGGCCTGCTCGACGTTCCTGCTCTTGGCGCTGACGCCCAGCCCGACGACGACTCCGGCGGGGATCCAGACGGACGCCGCGTCGTCGGCCCCCGGCACCGGGAACATCGACAGGTCGTCCGGCGCTGAGGCGGCCTTGCGGAAGTCCGGCAGGACGGCCGAGACCTGGATCGCCATGGCCGCCTTGCCAGTGGCCACCATGGAGGTCTGCTGCTCGAACGTGGTGCCGTTCGGGTTGTCGTTGAAGAAGCCGCGTTTCTGCAGCTCCAGGTACATCTCCATGGCCTGGCGCCAGCCCGACTCGGCGAAGCTCGCCTGGCCGGCGAGCTGCTTGTCGTCGAACGTCGGGTCCTTGGCGTAGACGGTCGAGGGGACCAGCGCGTACGTGATGAGCTGCGTCACCCACGGCGTCTGGGCGCCCAGCGCGATCGGCGTCACGCCGGCCTTCTTGAGCTTGCCGCACAGGGCCAGGAACTCGCTCCAGGTGGCCGGCGGCTCCTGCACGCCGGCCTGCTCGAAGACCTTCTTGTTGTAGACGGCGCCGATGACCGACGAGCCCGCGGAGTACATGTAGGTCTTGCCGTCGAGTTGGAAGGCCGGCTTGAACCCGGTGGGGATCGTCGCCGCCCACGCCTGCGCGGACAGGTCGGCCAGCAGCCCGGCCTCGGCGATCTGGCTCATCGACATCGCGCTGCCGCTGCCGGGATACACCACGTGCAGGTCGGGCGCGTTGCCCGCGCCGAGCTGGGTGCGCAGCGAGGTCTGCACCTGGTCGGTCGGGGCGTAGGAGGCGGTCAGCCGCACCGACGGCTGGGCCTGCTGGTAGGCGGTCAGCAGGCCGTCCATCGGCGCCTTCTGGTCGGCCACGCCGACGAACTTCAGCTCCGTCACGGCCTGGCCGTCGCCGGTGCTCGCGGTGGTCTGGGGCCTGGTCGAGCAGGCGGTGGTGGCTGCCGCGGCCGCGGCCAGGCCACCCATCATGCGGAAGAACTGGGCGCGGCTCATCCGGGCGTTGCGCAGGTCGGTCATGGTCATGTCTCCTGGGTCGAGCGGAAGAGGTGGTCCCCCGAGGGCACGTGATGGGTCTGGCCGTCAGGCAGGTGGACAGTTGCGGTCGAGCCGGGCGGGACGGTCACGGCGAGGTGGAAGGCGCCCTCCGCGCGTTCCCACGACACGGCGATCCGGCCGCGCGCCGACTCGTAGGAGGCTCGCGCCCAGGACAGGTCGCCGGGGAGCGGGCGGATCACCAGCTCTCGATAGGCCACCGAGCCGGGGGCCTGGCCGATCCCGGCGACGCCGCCGTACAGCCAGGCGCCGATCGAGCCGAACGCGTAGTGGTTGAAGGAGTTCATGGACGGGGCGCCCTTGCCGTCCCAGCGTTCCCAGACCGTGGTGGCGCCGTTGCGTACCTGGTGGAGCCAGGACGGAGGATCGGTGCGGCGCAGCAGCGCGTGCGCCAGGTCGGCGCGGCCGTGCGCGGACAGCACCGGGCAGAGCAGGTTGACGCCGAGGAAGCCGGTCTGCGGGCCGTGCTCCTCGACCAGTTCGGCGAGCCGCCGCGCGGCCGGGGCGACCCACTCCGGCGGCAGCAGGCCGAAGGCTAGGGCCAGCAGGTAGCCGGTCTGGGTGTCGCCCGCCAGCCTGCCCGGTGCCGGTGCGAACGTTTTAATAAAGGCCGTCCTGATGTCCCCGGCCAGCCGGCGCAGGCGCTCCTCGTCGGCGGTGCGGCCGTGCACGCCGGCGGCTCTGGCGGTCAGGTCGGCGCTGCGGTGGAAGAACGCGGTGGCGAGCAGGTCGCGCGGGGTGGCCGGACCGGGCGCCAGCCAGTCGGCGTAGTGCGGGCCCGTCCTGGCGCGCCAGATCAGGTCGGGATTGTGGCGGTGCACGAAGTCCACCCACGCGGCCATCGAGTCCACGTCCAGGAAGGCGGGGTCGCCGTAGACGCGGTACAGCTGCCAGGGGACGAGCACGCCGGCGTCCGCCCAGCCGGGCGCGCCCTCCTCGGCGACGCCGCTGAGCCGGGGCGCCACGTTGGGGAAGCCGCCGTCCGGGGTCTGCGCGTCGCGCACGTCGCGCAGCCACTTGGCGAAGAACGCGGCCACGTCGGCGTTGAAGCAGGCTGCCGGCAGGAACACCTGGGCGTCGGCCATCCAGCCCAGCCGCTCGTCGCGCTGCGGGCAGTCGGTCGGCACGCTGACGAAGTTGCCGCGTTGGCCCCACTCGATGTTCCGCTGCAGCCGGTTGACCTCCGGGTCGGAGCACTCGAACGTGCCGGCCCAGGCCGTGTCGCTGTGCAGCACCACGGCCGACACCTCGCCGAGGTCCGCCACCCCGCTGATCTCGGCGTAGCGGAAGCCGTGGTAGGTGAAGTCCGGCTCGAACACCGTGGCGGGCCCCGCGCTGACGAGCACGTCGGTCGCGTCGGCCGTGCGGAGGTTGGCGGTGTCGAGCCGGCCGGCGCCGTCCAGCGTCTCGGCGTGCCTGATCACCACCCGCGTGCCCGGCCGCAGCTCGGGCAGAGCCAGGCGGAGCCGGCCCGCCAGGTTCTGGCCGAAGTCGACCAGGTGCGCGGCGGGACCGAGGCGGGTGACGGCGGCCGGGGCGATCTCGCGCACCGCCCTGACCGGCTCGTCCGGCGAGGCCGCCAGCCGCGTGTGGTCGCGACCCGTCACCACGACCGGCCGCCAGCCGGCGTCGTCGAAGCCGGGACGGTCCCAGCCCGGCGTCGCCGCGCGCAGGTCGTGGCACTCGCCCTTGAGCAGGTCGGCGTAACGGACGTGGCCGTGGCCCACGCGCCAGGCGTCGTCGGTGCCGACCACCTCGGCGGAGCCGTCGGCGTAGGTCAGGTGCAGCTCGGCGATGAGCTCGGGGAAGCGGCCGTAGTGGTAGCCGGGCCGGCGCGGGTCGAACCCGACGTAGCCGCTCCACCAGCCGTCGGCGAGCGTGACGCCCAGGACGTTCTCGCCCTCGGCGATCCACCGTGTCACGTCCAGGGTCTGGTACTGGATGCGCCGGCGGTAGTCGGTCCACCCGGGGGTGAGCCGCCCGTCGCCCGCCCGGTGGCCGTTGACCGTGGCCGCGTAGAGCCCCTTGGCGCTGATGTGCAGCCGGGCGGCGGCCACGCGGGAGCGGGCGTGGAAGGCGCGGCGGAGCTGGGGGCAGGGCAGCAGCCCGTGGTCGCGCAGCGCCAGATCGCCCTCGGTGGGCGGGTCGACGTGCTCCACCGCGTCGGGATCGGCCGCGATCCAGGCCGCCGACCACGTGTCGAGGCCCGTCTCGAACCACGAGCGGGCGGTGCCCGGGGTGCCGTCGCGGTCCCAGAGCGTGACCTGCCAGTCGTACCTGGTCCCGGGCCGGAGCGGCGGCCCGGCGTACCTGGCGCTGATCGCGGCCGGGTCCGTCACGCGGCCGCTTGACCAGACGCCGCCGACCTCCACCTGGAAGGCGACCGGGTCGGCGCCTCGCAGCTGCCAGGACAGCAGAGGGGAATCTGCCACGCCCAGCGGGGTGACGCGATGACCGCAGCGCAGGCCATACGGCACCGGACCCATACCCACCTCCAACGACCAGGCGTTGTTAAGTTAACTAAGACTTTGTTAAAAACGCCGGGTTTCAGGGAGGCTACGAGTCACCCGGGAGGGTGTCAAGGGTATGATTCACGGCCGTCCGAGCGAGATAGGGGCTCAGTGAACACGGGGCAGCACACCTCCAACAGGTCGTCTCGGCGACAGGGCATGGCCGAGCACGTCGTGCGTCACGGTTCCGCTTCGGTCACAGACCTGGCGGAGATCTTCTCAGTCAGCGTGATGACCGTCCACCGCGATCTGGACGAGCTGGAGCGCCAGGGCATGGTGCGCAAGGTCCGCGGGGGCGCCACCGCCCAGGCCTCCAACGTCTTCGAGAGCAACATCGCCTACCGGATCGAGGCGCACACGGCCGAGAAGGACGCGATCGGCCGGCTGGTGGCGGGGCTGATCGAGCCGGGCAGCTCGGTCATGCTCGACGACTCCACCACTGCGCTGGCCGTGGCCCGCCACCTGCAGGAGACGGCGCCGCTCACCGTGCTGACCAACTTCCTGGAGATCATCAGGCTGCTCGTGAAAAGCCCCGACGTCCGGCTCATCGCGCTCGGCGGCGAATATCACGCCACGCATGACTCGTTCCTCGGCCTCGGCTGCGTCGACGCGGTGGAGGCGGTGAGCACCGACGCGGTCGTGGTCTCCACCTCGGCCTTGTCCGAGCGGTACGCCTTCCACCAGGAGCAGGAGATCGTGCTGGTCAAGCGGGCGATGCTGCGCTCGGGCACCCGCCGCATCCTGGCCGTCGACCACTCCAAGCTCGCCCGGGTGGCGCTGCACCGGGTCGCGCCGCTCGACGACTTCGACGCCATTGTGGTCGACTCCCACGCCCCCGCCGAGACGCTGCAGCGCCTGCGCGACCACCACGGCAACGTTCACGTGGCACAGATGTAACGCTTCGATATTGTATTTCTAACGCAACTCTTGTTAAGAGGTTGGCCGCCTGTTACAAAGTGGGAATCCCCTCGCCCTCGCCTTCACCACCAACCTGGCCGACCCGTGGACGGCCCGGGCCTCGAGCCGAAGCAGGTCTCCCGCGTGGACCTCCACACGCTCGACACGAGCGCTACCCAGCCTCGAACGGCGCCCGACGACCACACCCGCAGCATCGAGGTCGAAGTCCGCTGACAGGAGGATCTTCCGCGTGAGCACCTACCCCCGCATCACCCCGAGACGTACCAAGGTCGGCCTGGTCGCGGGTGGGCTGGGCGCCTACTGGCCCCAGTTCCCCGACCTGCTGCCCCAGTTGCGGCGCTCCTCGGCCCGGGTGGCCGAACGGATGAGGGCGCTGGACTGCGAGGTGGTCGACGCCGGTTTCGTCTCCGACGCCCAGGAGGGCGCCGCGGCGGCCGAACGGCTGCGCGAGGCCGGCTGCGACCTCATCGTCGGCTTCCTCACCACCTACATGACCGCCACCATGCTCGTGCCCGTCGCGCAGCGCAGCGGCGCGCCCGTGCTGCTGATCAACCTGCAGCCCACCGAATCGATGGAGCACGCCACCTTCGACACCGGGCAGTGGCTCGCCTACTGCGGCGCCTGCCCGCTGCCCGAGATGGCCAACGCGTTCATGCGCTGCGGCATCCCGTTCCGCTCGGTCTCCGGCTACCTGGAGGACGAGCGGGCGTGGGAGAAGATCTCCCGCTGGGTGCGGGCGGCGGGCGTCCGGGGCGCGCTGCGGCACGGACGGCACGGCCTCATGGGCCACCTCTACCCGGGCATGCTCGACGTGGCCACCGACCTCACGCTGGTGAGCGCCAACCTCGGCGGGCACGTCGAGGTGCTGGAGTTCGACGACCTGCGCGTACGGGTGGAGCAGGTCACCAACGCCGAGGCCGTGGAGCGCACGAAAGTCGCCCGCGACGTCTTCGAGCTGGCCGACTCCGTCAACGAGGACGACCTGTCCTGGGCCGCCCGGGTCTCGGTCGGGCTGGACCGGCTGGTCGCCGACTTCGAGCTGGACAGCCTCGCCTACTACCACCGGGGGCTGGACGGGGAGATCCACGAGCGGCTCGGCGCCGGCATGATCCTCGGCGCCTCCCTGCTGACCGCCCGGGGCGTGCCGGCCGCCGGCGAGTACGAGCTGCGCACCTCGCTGGCCATGCTGATCATGGACCGGCTGGGCGGCGGCGGCTCGTTCACCGAGCTGCAGGCGCTGGACTTCGCCCGCGGGCATGTGGAGATGGGCCACGACGGGCCGGCCCACCTGGAGATCAGCTCGCGCCGGCCGCTGCTGCGCGGCCTCGGCGTCTACCACGGCAAGCGCGGCTGGGGGGTGTCCGTCGAGTTCGACGTCACCAGGGGCCCCGTCACCGCGTTCGGCCTGCGGCAGGCACGCGACGGGCGCTTCGGCTTCGTCGTCTCGGAGGGCGAGGTCGTGCCCGGCCCGCTGCTGCAGATCGGCAACACGACCTCCCGGGTGGACTTCGGCTGCGACCCGGGAGAGTGGACCGACGCCTGGAGCGCCAGCGGGATCTCCCACCACTGGGCCCTCGGCACCGGCCACCGGGCGGCCGAGCTGCGGGCCGTGGCCGACCTGATCGACGTGGACTTCGTGCCCGTCCAGCCCTCCTGACGGCGGCCGCCGCCGTGCGCGCGCCGCCTAGCGCGGGTCGGTCCCGACCCCGCGGAAGTGGTGCCGCGCGTCACCGAACAGGTCGCGCAGGCCGAGGCCCGCGCCCAGATCGCCCATCAGCGCGGTCTTCGCCTCGGCCGCGGCCTGCTCGGCCGCGTGGATCGCCTCGAGCACCGCGTCACCGAGCGTCACGCCGTCGTGCCGCCGCTTGCTCAGCCGGCTGATGTCGATGGCCAGTAGGTTTCCCGCGCCGTCGACGGTCGCCGTGATGCCGCCCTTGTCGGCCTTGCCGGTGAACTCCCGCGTCACCAGGTGCTCCGCCGCCGCCGCGGTCCCGGCCTGCGTCGCCGACAGCCGCTCCAGCCGTTCGAGCTGCTCGGTGATCCTCCGCAGCTTGTCCAGCTCATCCACGATCGGCCTCCCGCAGCATCGCGTCGAGGTAGCGCCCTAGCGGATTGTCGTCCGGGCCGGGCTGCGGCCGGCCACCGTTCAGCCTGCCCACGGCCTCCGTCACGCCCTGCGCCGCCGCCTCGCGGGCCGCTCTGACCGCGTCCAGCACGGCCTGGCCCAGCTCCACGTGGTCGAGGTCGCGCATCGCCCGGGCGTCGACGCGTACGTGCAGGAGCCGCGCCGAGCCCGACACCGTGGCCACCACCCGGCCGGCGCCGTCGGCACCGGGCACCCTGCGCTCCTCCGCCTCGCGCATTTCGTCCGCGAACGCTTCGGCCAGACGTCCGACCTCCCGGAACAGCCCCGAGAACCCCTCTCCGTCACCCACGTCGAAAGCGTCAGTGTGCGGCACGAGGTTCCCCGGTGACGGGCTTCCACAGGCCGGGGTCACTGCCCGGCGGCTGCAGATGCAACTTGTCGTCTCCCACGGAGAAGAGGCTGCGCAGTTCGAAGATCTTGTGGCCGAGAGCCTCCAACTTGAGGTCGAGTGCTTTGACCTTGCCGATGAACTCCTGCATCAGGCTCGAAAGCAGCGAGAGGAACGCGACGGCGGCCACCCCCAGGGTGAGCTTGACAGCCGGAATCGCGCTGAACGGCAGAAGGGCGGTGAAGGCGGTGCCGGCCGACACCAGCAGCGTGACGAGCTTGACGTCGTACTCCACGACGTCCCAGGCCAGGCTGGTCAGGGTGTTGCTCATCTCCGTGGCGACGCGACCGAGCTCGTCGAACATGCCGATCAACTCGAACCGGAGGTAGCGCTGGACCGTTTCGGCCGCGTGCCCCACCCAGTAGGGCGAGACCAGGCTGAAGAAGCTGATCCACACGTCCCAGGCGCTGAGCTTGAGGTCGCCCAGCATCTCGTTCCACATGCTCCGGTCGTCGAAGAACCTCCGCGGATCGGACGCGTTCCCGACGGCGGCGACGACCATCGCCGTGCCCGCGATGACCAGGCCGGAGGTGGCCAGCCCCGCGTAGATCGGCCGGTTGTGGGTCTTGGCCAGGTTCAGCACTCTCTTGAAGAAGTCCGGATCGACCTTGACCTGGTTGAGCCTGGCCTGCTGGGCCGCGAGACGCTCCACGCGGTTCTGGGCGTACCGGAGGTTGTGGCTGCTGCTGTGGTGCGGCCTGGGCGATCTGCGCGAGGGGGTCGGCATCTGGGCACCTTCACCGGTTGATCTGATTGACGGCTGCTCCGGCATCGTCCTCGGCGTCGCGATACCTCTTCGCCACGCTGATGAGCTTCGGCGCGTCCTCCTTGAGCACGCGCTCCAGGGTTCCGGCGGCCGCGGTCCATTCCTCGACGTAGCCGTTGAGCCTGTCGAGGAAGGGACTGATGATGCGGGGGGTGTCGAACCACCCCCCGTCTTCGACCACGGGCGTCTTGGCCTTGATCCGGGCGACGTCCGTCGCGGCCTCCAGCATCACGTCGGCGAATGCGACGATCTTGTCGGTCCGCGCCCCGTAGCCGTCCTTCTCGTCCGGGGCGGGCGGAGCGGGCGGCGGGGCCGGAACGTGGTCGTCAGGACCGGGCTGAAGAGGACCCGGCGGACGGCCCAGCCTGTCCGTCGGCAGGCACGGGCGAATCCGGCACGGCGGCTCGTGCGGGCACGCGGGCAGGCTCGACGGAGGGGGGGTCGACGAGCTCGGTGACGGGCTCGGCGAGCCGGAGCCGCTGGGGGACGGACCTGGCGACCCCGAGTCACTGGGGGACGGACTGGGCGACGCGGAGTCACTGGGGGACGGACCGGGCGACGCGGAGTCGCTCGGCGAGGGCCCCGCGGATGAGCCCGGATATGGCGGGCTCGGGGAGTTACCGTCCGGCACTCGATACACCTTCCATGTGCTCAGCAGATGGGCGACACGGCTTCGAGAACGGTCGGCCGACGACTGGGAACCGCGACCGGAGCGCGTTGCCTCCTCTCCGCCTGGACGAAGCGGGTGCGACGCAACGACCGGCTCCAAGCGGAGCCTCCGATAACGGGCCGGACCACAATCTAATGGACGATCGTCATCGGCGTCCACGGAAGTGTCCGCCATGTGCACGGGGTGATCATCGGGGCACGGGCGGGATGCGCGCCGCGATCTGATCACGGGCGTGCTCGCAGTCCGCGAAGCGGTGGGGACAGGCGAGTGCGTGCTCGATCAGGTCCTTGGCGGAGCGTGCGCGCGCGATGCGCTGCTCCAGTTCGGCGACGTGGCCGCGCAACAGATCCCGGTGGTCCATCGGGTCGGGCGTGGACAGCAGGGCCCCGAGCGACCGCAGGCCGAGACCCGCCTCCTTGCCCATCAGGATCAGCGCCACCCGGACCAGCGCGTCCCGTCCGTAGCGGCGCTGACCGCCCGCGCGCCTCGCGGGCTCGATCAGTCCCCTGCTCTCCCAGTACCGCAGCACGTGGGTGGCGAGCCCGAACCGCTCCGCCAGCTCGCCGATCGTCAGTTCCGCACTTGACTTCATGCGTACATTAACCGGCACCGTCGACCGCATGATCAAGAAATCGATCGCGGTCACGCGCGCGGCCAACTCCTGTGTGCTGCTCGAACTGAACGGTCACGCGGTGCTCACCGACCCCTGGTTCACCGAACGGTGGTGGCTGCGCCGCGGTGAACCGCTCGGGCTGCGGATCGCCGATCTGCCGCCGCTTGCCGCCGTCGTCGTCACCAACCTGGCCACCAACCACTGGGATCTTCGTGCGCTGCGCATGCTGGCGGGCAAGGACGTAACACCGGTGTACGTCCCCACCTCAGGCATGGCCCGCCGGGCGCGAGCGCTGGGTTTCCGGCACGCCCAGCGGGTGCGCTGGGGGGAGACCCGCGAGATCGCACCCGGCGTGCTGATGCGGGTCGTGCCCGCGGGGCGGACCCTCGTCTGGCCCAACAACGCCTACTCGTTCAGCACGGCCGGTTCCCGGGTGTTCTTCGGCGGGGAGATCGCCGAGGTCGCGCCGCTGGAGCGCCACCGGGCCGGGAACCCACCGGTCGACGTGGCCCTGCTCCCGGTGAACGGCCTGCGACCGCTCCTCGGGCCACGCCTGGTGATGGGCCCCGACCAGGCGGTGGCCGGCGCGTCCGTACTCGGCGCGCGTGTGCTGGTCCCGGTGCACGACGCCCACGGGCGCGATCCGCTCTCGGCGCTGTTCCGCACCACGGGCACGGCCTCGGACGCGACGGCCCTGGCCGGACCGGACCTGAACGTCGTGGACCTGCCGACGGGCAGGCGCTGGGAGCCCACGCCATGAGCCCTTTCCCGCAGGCCACCGGCTCCGCCGATGGACGGTCTAGGGGGCCGAGGTCTCGGCCGGAGCGCGGGGCACCCGGCGATCGACGGCGCGGTGCAGGGCGATCAGCCCGAAGCCGAGCAGGAGGAAGCCGGCAGCCAGCGCCACCGCCATGAGCGAGACTCCGCCGTACCCGAAGCGGTCCACGTCCAGGAACGGATAGGGATACCGCTTCCAGGCGTCCGGGGGCAGCAGCGCACCCCGGACCAGGGCGAAGACCAGATACGCCATCGGATAGACCAGCCACCCGAAGGCCGCCGCCCACCTCGGCCGGTGCGCGGTCCGGTCGAGGAACAGCCAGTCGATCACGGCCATGATCGGCGTCACGTAGTGGAGGAGGAAGTTACCGAGGCCGAACCCGGAGAAGGAGAGCCGCTCGAAGGGGCTGGCTCCACGCATGCGCAGAAAATGCCAGACCAGCCCCGTGATCACGATGTAGAGCGTCACCGCCCCCTTGACCTCCGGGGTAGGCCGCCCCCTCCTCACCACTCGCCAGACGCAGTAACCCGCGAGCAGCAGATTGCTCTGCACGGTGAAGAGCACGAGGGGGTTCAGCGGATCGGCCAGCGCCACCCACGTGTAACTCAGGCCGACCACCGCGACCAGAATCACCGCCAAGCGGAACATCGTCGCCCAAACCATAAAGATCACCGTCGCACGGATCGCACTCGCCCGGTGGGCGGTTCACCGTAATGAACCACCGCCGGGCCGCCGCGGTCGGCGGCACGCGGGCGGTTCAGCCCGATCTGCTGAGCCGCTCTGGCGACAGGACCGAGAACCAAGCCGTCCCCGCCGGCATCCAACTCTTCATGATCAGCGTGACACTCTCCTTGGTGCTGGCCCTGTCTCCGGCGACGGTGACCGAGATTCCGAAGAACTTCCTGATCACCGAACGCGACGCGCGCAGGCACCTGAACCCCCATGAGGCGGACGAACAGGGCTACGAGATCAGCGACAAGCTCACCAAGCCGTTGGAGCTGAACCCGTGCTGGCACCGGCACGCCGTCGACCGCGACCGGGTGGCGGCCCGCACGATCACGCGCTGGACCAGCGCGCCCAGCGGCTCCTCCGAACAGCTCGTCATCTACAACAGCCCCCGTGCCGCCCGTGCCGCGCTCACCCGGCTGCGCGCCGAGGTCAAGCGGTGCGCGCGCAAGGGCGACCCGTCGGTGCCCCAACTCAGGATCCGGTGGCGGACGAGTAAGGCCAGGGCGGGAGACGAGGCCACGGGCATGGGCTATCAGACCTGGCAGGACGGCAGTGTGAACCAGACGATCACCGGTATCGCCGCGCGCCGGGGCAGCGCGCTGATGATCTACACGACCGACGAGGGAGCCTACGACCCCGGCCGACTGACCAAGGACGCCAGGAAGATGGCCGCCAAGGTGTGCAAGCTTCCCGGCGTCTGCTAGCTCGGCCGCAGCGCCTGGACAAGGCCCCTCCGCGCGCGTACTGGCTGGAGAGTCACTGACCGGCCAGTACGCCATGACTTCGAGGAGCGCGACACCCGCACTCCAGGTGGCCGGTACCGGATCCCCGCGACTTGCGGCGTGTGCTCGCCGGAGCCCGGGCCAGTGGACACAGCGAACCGTCCGGCCGGCGAAAAAAACCGGGTGACATTTCGCATTCTTGCCGGAATGCTCGGGACGGCGATGAGTTTTGTCAGTGGTGCCGGTCAGTCTTGCATGACCACGACTTCCAGTGGCACCCACGGCTGGTGACTCCAGCCGTGACAATGTCATGTCCGACAACCCCGATCGAGGTACCGTGCCCAGCCCACAGCTAGACTCACCCGCCAACCCCGCGACCGCCGTTCCAGGTCGCACCCCGGCCGTGATCCGGCTGCTGGTGCTCGCCACATTCGTGGTCATCCTCAACGAGACGATCATGATCAACGCGATCCCGCGGCTGATGGGCGCACTGCGCATCACCGAGCAGACCGCACAGTGGCTCTCGACCGCCTTCATGCTGACCATGGCCGCCGTCATCCCGATCACCGGCTGGTTCCTGCAGCGGGTGTCCACCCGCACCGCCTACACGACCGCGATGGGCCTGTTCCTGCTCGGCACGGCGTTGGCCGGCATCGCGCCGTCGTTCGAGGTGCTGCTGGTCGCCCGCATCATCCAGGCGTCCGGGACAGCCGTGATGATGCCGCTGCTGATGACCACGCTGATGCAGGTGGTGCCCGAGTCGGACCGGGGCCGGGTGATGGGCAACGTCACCCTGGCCATCTCGGTCGCGCCCGCCATGGGCCCGACGGTCTCGGGGGTGATCCTGCAGTTCGGGTCCTGGCGGCTGCTGTTCGCCGTGGTGCTCCCCATCGCCGCCGTGATCACATGGAGCGGCCTCAAGCAGCTCAAGAACGTCGGGGAGCCCCAGTTCAGCACCGTCGACTGGTTGAGCGTGGTGACCGCGGCCGCCGGCTTCGGCGGCCTGGTCTACGGGCTCAGCCGGTTCGAGGGCGGTGACGTCCGCGTCGCCGCCGCGATCGTGGCGGCCGGCCTGGTCGCCATCGCCGTCTTCGTCGTCCGCCAGCTGTCGTTGCAGAAGCGCGGCGTGCCGCTGCTGGACCTGCGCACTCTGCGCCACCGCACCTACACGGTCGCGCTGATCATGATGTCGGTGGCCTTCATGGCGATGCTCGGCTCGATGATCTTGCTGCCGCTGTACCTGCAGAACGTCCGCGAGCTCAGCGCCCTGCAGACCGGGCTCCTCGTGATGCCGGGCGGCCTCGCGATGGGGTTGCTCGGTCCGACCGTCGGCCGCCTGTTCGACTCGTTCGGCGGCCGGGTTCTGGTCATCCCCGGCGCGATCGGGATCACCCTCGCGCTCACCGGCTTCACCCAGGTCACGATGACCATGCCGTTCTGGCAGCTCCTCGGTCTGCACGCGCTGCTGATGGTGAGTCTGGCCGCGACCTTCACCCCGGTGTTCACCCTCGGGCTCGGAGCGGTTCCGCCGCCGCTCTACTCCCACGCCAGCTCGATCCTGAGCACGCTGCAGCAGGTCTCCGCGGCCATCGGCACCGCGCTCGTGATCACCGTGATGAGCGCGCGAGCCGATGCCCTGAGATCCGCGGGAGCCACGGAGGTGCTCGCCAACCTCGACGGCATGCGGCTGGCCTTCATCATCGGCGCGGTGATGTCCGTGGTCGTGGTCGTCACCGCCCTGCTCCTGCCCGCCCGAGCGGACAGCACCGGCGAGATCGAGGAGACCCGGCCGATACCGGCGTGACGACGGTGGAGGGGGACGCTGTGCCCTCCCCTGTCAGGCCGGCTGTTCACCCGGACATCAGCCACTCCCTGAATCAACGGCGGCAGGACGGGCCAGGAGCGCACACTTCACATACATGTGCTGAACGCTGAGGGGCTGCCGGATGGGTTCGGCCGGGCGCCCCTGAGGGCGGGCGGCGTGACGGGGATCGCCGAGGCATGGGGGAGGTGATCTCCCCACCGGTCGTCATCCGCCGTGGCCGAGGCGCGGGCCTGCGCTCGCGCCTCGGCCACGTGGATGCGTAGTGCATCGAGATCCATCCGGCGGATACCGGCACCCCGCGCGCCGTTGACCAACTCGCCGACGATTCAGGCTTCCCAACAAGGCGTCCTCTGCGTCGATCTCTCGCTCCGCAACCTCACCGCAACTCCCTCTTGCGCACGATATGAACGCTCAAATATCGTTTGCCCAGGCAAGTCGGCACTTTGCCCTTGCCACCTCCTCTCATTGCGCCGCTTTACCTGGTCGGAGCTGGTTTGAACGTTCAACACGCCTATCTGAGCCAGTTCCGGGAACCGGCCGGATATCTTGACTTCGCCAGGATCGGGCCGCCCTCACTGGCCGTCGCACGGACCGTCGCGCAGGCTGCGGAGTCGCTGGCGTGCGATCCCTCCGCAGCGCTTACCAGACTGGAGCTTGAGGCGAGCAGTGCACGCGCCTCCGCGGCCCGCCTGCTGAGCTGCGCCCCGCACGAGGTGGCCTTCGTCTCCTCCACCAGCCATGCGCTGTTCGCCGCAGCGGCAGGGCTGGACGGCGGCGTGGTGCTCGTCCCACGCGGCGAGTTCCCTGCCAACGTCTACCCGTGGCTGCGGTTCCAGGAACGCGGCGGCCTTCGGCCACGCTGGATCGACTCCGTCGCGATCAACGCCGACGTCCTGCGCGAGCACCTCGACGACGACGTCAGGGCGCTCGCCGTCAGCGCGGTGGACGCCACAACCGGCCACCGCGCCCCGCTGGGCGCGCTGAAGGAAGTTCTGGGCGAGGACCGACTGCTGGTGGTGGACGCTGTCCAGGGCCTCGGCGCGGTGCCGCTGGAGGTGGCGGCGGCGGACGTGCTCGCCTGCGGCGGGCAGAAGTGGCTGCGGGCGGGCTGGGGCGCGGCCCTGATGCTCGTCCGCGACCGAGTGGCCGACCGCCTGGCCCCCGGTCTCGGCGGCTGGGCGGGCGTACAGGCTCCGTTCGGAGTCCGGCACCCCGCGCCGCCACTGGCGGGAGCCATCGCACACATGGCCACCAACCCCGACCTGACCGCCGTCGCCGCGCTGGGAACCGCCATCGACCTGGTGCTCTCCGCCGGAGAAGGCAACATCGCCCGGCAGATCGCTCGAACCCTGGCGAATCTGCTGGACGCCGCCAGGACCGCAGGCGCCGAAGTCCTGGTCCCCACCGAATCGGCCGGGATCGCGCGCGTGCGACTGCCTGGCCGCGACCCCGCGAGCACACACGCGGCACTCGGCGCCGCCGGGCTCACCACCACGCTGCGCGGTGGCTGGATCCGGCTCTCCCCGCACGCCACCACTCCCGCCGACACCGCCGACCGGCTGCGCGCAGCAATCACCCCCCGAAGGGAAACACACCCATGATCAACCGTCGTGGAGCCCTGGCGCTCGCCCTCACCGGCACGCTCGCCCTCGCCGCCTGTGGCGGCAAGGCGCCCGAGAAGGGCAGCGGGCCTGTCAAGATCACCGTCTGGAGCTGGAAGCCCGCCTCCGACGGCCTGGCCGCCGTCGCCAAAGACTTCGAGCAGACGCATCCCGGCATCAAGGTCGACGTCCAGGCGGTCGGCAACCCGGCCATCTGGGACAAGATCACCATCGCCATGGCCGCAGGCGGCAAGGGTCTGGCCGATGTGCTGCACATCGGCGTCGACTACCTGCCTGGATACATGGACAAGTTCTCCGGCGGCCTTGCCGACCTGCGTAAGCTGGGCGCCGACAAGCACAAGGACGCCTTCGCCAAGGGTCTGTGGCCCACGGTGACCGGCAAGGACGGCGGCGTCTACGCGATGCCTTGGGAGGTCAACCCGGTCGGCTTCTTCTACCGCGCGGACCTGTTCAAGAAGGCGGGCATCGATCCGGAGAAGATCCAGACCTGGGACGACGCCATCGAAGCGGGCAAGACGCTCAAGGAGAAGACAGGCGCCTTCCTCATCGGGCTGAACAAGCCTGCGGCCGGCGGCGCGGACATGGACTTCTTCCAGTCGCTGCTCCAGCAGCAGGGCGCCTTCTACTTCAACCAGCAGGACGAGGTCACGCTCTCCTCCCCACCTGCCATCCAGGCGATGACCCTCATCAAGAAGATGAACGACGCGGGCATCGTCGCGGACACCTCTGGCGAGAACACCGCCAAGCAACTCATCAGCGGCGGCAAGTTGGCCGTGCTGCCCTGGGCGGCCTGGGCGGTCAGCTACATCCCCGAGATGCGTCCCGAGCAGAAGGGTCTGTGGCGGGTTATGCAGCCCCCCGCGATAGCGGCAGGTGGCAAGCGCACCGCGATCGTCAACTCGACCCATCTGTCGATCTCGGGGACCAGCTCGCACCAGGCGGAGGCGTTCGCGTTCGTCGAGTATGCGCTGACCAAGCCCGAGGTCGTCACCAAGGCCTTCAAGGAGGGCGGCGTCTTCCCCGCGCTGACCGAGGCCTACTCTGATCCGGCCTTCGCCGCGCCCCAGCCCTACTTCGGCGGCCAGCCCGCGCTCAAGACCTTCGTGGACGCCCTCACCGAGGGCGCCGACGCCACCTACTACTCGGGCGACTACGCCAGGGCGCTGAAGATCGCCAGTGACGCGCAGACGAAGGTCCTGCTCAAGGGCGCCGACCCGGCCGCGGCACTGACCGAGGCCGCCACGCTGCTGGCCCAGCAGACGAACAGGAAGCTCGCGGGATGACGCTCACCCTGCCGCGGCCCGGGCGGATGACGGTGCCCAGGCGCTCGTTCGTCACCAAGCGGAACATCCCCTACCTGCTGGTCCTGCCCGCACTGCTGGGCTTCATGGTGTTCAAGGCCTATCCGATCCTGGCCGCCATGTACATCAGCCTGACCACCGGCGCGGGCGCGGCGCGCAGTTTCGTCGGGCTGGACAACTACGTGCGGCTGGTGAACGACCCGCTGTTCTGGACCTCACTGTGGAACACAGGGCTGATCCTGGTCGTCCAGGTCCCGATCATGCTGCTGCTCGCGCTGCTGCTGGCGCTCGGGCTCAACTCATCCCTCGTACGGCTGCGCGGCCTGTGGCGGCTGGGCGTCTTCATGCCGTCGCTGACCGGCCTGGTCGCCTACGGCGTGATGTTCTCGGTGATCCTGCGCAAGGACGCGGGACTGCTCAACTGGCTGCTCAGCCTCTTCGGCGTCGACCCGATCGACTGGCTGGGCAGCCCGTTCTGGGCCCGCATCGCCATCGTCATCGCGCTCACCTGGCACTACACCGGCTACAACGCGGTGATCTACCTAGCTGGCCTGCAGAGCATCCCGAAGGATCTCTACGAGGCCGCGATGGTGGACGGCGCCGGCTCGGCCCGCAGGTTCTGGTCGATCACGGTGCCTCAGCTGAGGCCGATCCTGCTGTTGACCGTGGTGCTGTCCACGATCGGCACCCTGCAGCTGTTCGACGAGCCGTTCGTGCTGACCGGCGGCGGGCCGGACAACTCGACCCTGACGATCTCGCTGTATCTGTACCAGAACGGCTTCCGCTACTTCGACTTCGGCTACGCCGCGGCGATCGCCTACGCGCTCACGTTGATCGTGGTCGGATTCGGGATCGCGCAGATGAGGATGCAGAAACGATGAAGGGCTGGACGCTCACCTTCGTGCTCGCCGCGGTGTTCGGGCTGTGCGTCGGGCCGTTCTACTGGCTGGCCATGGCGGCCACGCATGCCAACTCCGACATCTTCTCCTGGCCCCCAAGGTTCTATCCCGGTGACCAGCTCGCGGCCAACACGGCGAAGCTGGAGGAGTCGATCGGGCTGGTCAACGTGCTGGGCAACACGCTCTTCGTCGCGGTCGCGCAGACCGCGGGCGCGATCGTGGTCTCGCTGCTGGCCGGGTACGCCTTCGCCAAGTTCCAGTTCGCCGGGCGCAACCTCTTCTTCGTGCTGCTGCTGTCGACGCTGGTCATCCCCGGCGGTGTGACCATCATCCCGATCTTCGAGATGATGAACGACATCGGGCTGATCGACAGCTTCCCGGCGCTGATCCTGCCGAGCCTGTCGGTGCCGTTCGGCATCTTCCTGATGCGCCAGTCACTGCTGGCCATCCCCGACGAGCTGCTCGACGCGGCCAGGGTCGACGGAGCGGGCGAGCTGCGGGTGCTTTGGCGGGTGGTGATCCCTGTCATGCGCCCGGTGCTGGCGGCGCTGGCCGTCTTCCTCTTCCTCGGCGCGTGGAACGACTTCCTGTGGCCGCTGATCGCGTTGCGCACGCCGGAGATGTACACCCTGCCCGTCGCGCTGGCCACTCTGCAGGGGCTGGCCAGGACAGACTTCGGCCAGGTCATGGTGGGCACCGCCATCTCCTCGCTGCCCATGATGGTGCTCTTCCTCATCCTCCAGAAACAGTTCATCTCCGGCCTGCTGGCCGGTGCCACGAAAGGATAGGCATGCAGGTCTGGGAGCCCTACGCGCTCGGCGAGACGACCCCGGTACGGGCCGGCGCGGTCGAACTGGCCATGGCCGGGGCGGCCGATGCGACGGTGACGCAGGTCTCCGACGGCATCTGGCTGATCGATGCGCCAGGGGCCACGGCCGCGCAGTGGCGGGTGCCGTGCGTGAACGTCAGTGCGTTCTGGACGCCCGTGGGCGGCACCCACTGGGTGCCGCCGATCTGGAGCGCGCCGCTGATGTCGAGGCTGACCGCGGGCTCGCCGGTGGTCTCCCTCATCGGCACGGCCGGGGCCAACGTCTGCACGGTCGGCCTGGCCGAGCCGGTGGCCCAGGCCAGCTTCACCGGCGGGGTGATGGAGGAGACCGGCGAGTTCGTCTTCACCTTGCACGGTGAGGGACTGCGGATCCGGCTGGACCTTTCGGAGCGGCCGTTCTCCGCGGCGGTGGCCGGCGTGGCGGCCTGGTGGCAGGAAGAGGCGGGCGACCTGCCTGCCACGCCGGACCGTGCCCGGTTGCCGGCCTACTCGACGTGGTACAGCATGCACCAGAACGTCTCCGCCGAGTCCGTGGAGTTCCAGGCGAAGCTGGCCAAGGAGCTGGGTTGCGAGACGATCATCGTGGACGACGGCTGGCAGACCGCCGACCGGGCGCGCGGGTACGCGTTCTGCGGTGATTGGGAGCCGAACGTGGCCGCCTTCCCTGACATTTCGGGACATGTGGCTCGGGTGCGTGAGCTCGGCATGGCCTACCTACTCTGGTACGCGCTGCCGTTCGTCGGCAAACACAACGCCGCCTTCGAACGCTTCGAAGGCAGGTTCCTGCGCTACCTCGACCACATGGACGCCGCCGTGCTGGATCCGCGTTATCCTGAGGTGCGCGAATTCCTCATCGATCGGCTCGCCCGGGCCATCGAGACCTGGGGTATGGACGGCTTGAAGATCGACTTCGTGGACCGCTTCGCGACCCCGGGCGGCGACCTGGCGCCCGGCGCGGGGGCCGACTGCGTGGATGTGGACGAAGGGGTCAGGCGGCTGCTGCACGACCTGGACGCGCGGCTCCGCCTTACCAAGCCGGAGGTGCTGATCGAGCACCGCCAGCCTTACACCAGTCCTGGGCTGTGGCATTACGCGAACATGATCAGAGCGGTTGACTGCCCGCTCAGCTCACAGGAGAACCGACAGCGGACGGTCGACCTGCGGCTCACCGCCGGTCCTGTGGCGGTGCACTCCGACATGATCCTCTGGCATCCCGACGAGCCGGCGGAACAGGTGGCCGCGCATCTGATCAACGCGCTGTTCTCGGTTCCGCAGATCTCGGTCGACCTGGCGGCGCAACGCCCCGACCAACTCGCCGCGATCCGGTTCTGGCTGGGGATCTTCCGCCGGCACCTGGGCACGCTTCAACTGGGGACACTGGAGCCGGAGCAGCCTGAGCACGGCTACCCGCTTGTG
This sequence comes from Nonomuraea muscovyensis, assembly GCF_014207745.1. Classification (NCBI taxonomy): domain Bacteria; kingdom Bacillati; phylum Actinomycetota; class Actinomycetes; order Streptosporangiales; family Streptosporangiaceae; genus Nonomuraea; species Nonomuraea muscovyensis. Next base: position 3,331,891 of record NZ_JACHJB010000001.1, on the reverse strand, counting down.
CGGGCCCGCGACGAGCGCACCACGATCGTCGCCCGGTACGCACCCCTGCCCGTCGAGGTACCGAACTCCGGCGAACTCCTCATCGCCAACGCCGACCCCGACCCGCGGGTCGTCCTGTACGGCACCGGCTCGGCACACGTCGAGGTCCACAACTGCGGCGGCGCCCTGGTCCGAACGGCCACACTCGTGCTGGAGTCCGGGGTCTGCCTCGTCGAGGTGCCCATGGGCGGCCTGCTCACGCTGAGGAGAGACTGAGTGACGGCACGTCAGCCGCGCGAGCGCGGGGTCACCATCGAGGACGTCGCGCGAGCGGCCGGCGTGTCCCGCCAGACGATCTCCAACGCCCTCAACGCCCCGCACCGGCTGAAGGCCGAGACGCTGGAGCGCGTCTCCGCGATCATCGAGAAGCTCGGCTACCGGCCCGACCAGTCGGCACGCAGCCTGAAGTCGGGCACCCGTCGGATCATCGCCTACCCGACACCGGTGGACGACCCGGCCAACCCCAACCCCTTGATGGGCGGCTTCCTCGAAGCGGTCGTGGCGGCGTCAGGTGAGGCGGGCTACCGCATCCTGCTGGTGCGCCCACGGCCAGGCCAGAGCCAGGAGCAGGCGCTCGACGAACTGATCGCCGCGCGGACCGTGGACGGATTCCTGCTGTCGGACATACTGCGCGATGACCCTCGCGTGGCTCACCTGACCAGCACGGGTTTCCCGTTCGCCGCCTTCGGCAGAACCCTGCCCGATCAGCCGCAGTCCTGGGTGGATGTCGACAGCGTGCAGGCGGTGATCGATCTGGTCGGCCTGGTCGCGGCCAGAGGGCACCGACGGGTGGCCTTCCTCGCCTCCACCTCTGGGCAGCCGTGGATGGACGACCGGCGCGACGGGTTTCTGGCCGGCGTGCGCCGCCATGGCCTGGCCGGGCAGGTGTACTCCGTGCCGGGCGACGATCCAGGCGAGATCGTCACGGCCACCCGCGACCAACTGGCCGGGCGCAACCGGCCTACCGCGATCATCGCCAGCGGTGACTGGCTCGCGCTCGGCGTCTACACGGCGGCGCGCGCGCAAGGGCTGGAGATCGGCAGAGACCTGGCCGTGGCCGCCTTCGACGACCTGCCGATCACCGCCTTCCTCCAACCGGCGCTGACCACGGTACGGCTGCCGCTGCGCCGCATTGCCGAGGCGCTGATCAGCCGTCTCCTCCAGATCATCGAAGACGGCGTCACCCCGCAGGCGGGGCTCATGCTCCCCGGCGAGCCGGTGATCCGCCCAAGCCTAGGACCGTGAATGCAGCTTGACTCCGGCCACGACGAACTCGTGGCGATGTTCGCGTGGGCGCGCGACCGTGCGCTGCGCTGGGCCCATCCCGGCGGTACGCGCGGGCCGGTGAATGTCGACGAGCGGCACCCGTACGGCACCGGTGAGGGCCTCTACCTGCCCTCCTACTGGGCCGGGTACGCGCACCGCAGCGGGTTCTACGCCCGCGACTTCGTCCACCAGGCGGCAGGCGCGCACCTGCTCGGCCTGTCCGAGGCCAACCTGGCGATGCTGCGCTGCTTCGCCGCCTCCGCCACGGAGGAGCACGGCCACCGTCCGGTGTGGGCGTTCAATTTCGACGGCTCCTACCTGTCGATCGACTACCGCGCTCCCGACGAGTTCGTCAGGGAGGTGCCGGCGGTCTTCGAGCTGGTGGAGTGCGTGGCGGCGCTCTATCGCTGGACCGGCGACCGCGCCTACGTCCACGACCCCGCACTGCACGACTACTGCGCGAACGCGATCGCGCTGCCCGCGACCGGCCAGGGGACGGGCATCTTCGAGGGCACCGCCAGCTACAACGAGCTGAGCGGCGAGCCGCTTGCGGTGGCCGGTGACGGCATCGCCGCACAATACGCCGCCCACCTGGCGATGGCCGAGCTGGCCAGGGCGCGCGGCGATGACGGCGAGAGGTTCGAGGCGCTGGCCGCGAAGTTGCGCCGCCATTACGAGCAGAAGTGGAACGGCGCTCGCGGCTTCACCTTCGACGGCCGGCCTGTCACCGGGTGGGGCGCGGAGAACAGCTGGTTCATGCCCCTGAAGGGCCTGCGCGACGACCCGGCCTACCTCGACTACATCGACGCCCAGGCGAGCGGTCCGAAGCGGCCGAAGAACGTCGAGGCGTGGACCTACCTGCCCGACGTCTTCTTCCGCCACGACAGGCCGCAGACCGCCTGGCGGTGGATGCGGGAGATCTTCCACGCCCGCATCGCCCAGCACGTGGCCGGCGGGCTCAACGGGGACTACCCGGAGGTCTCCTTCACCTTGGTGAGTCAGGTGGTGGAGGGTCTGCTCGGGGTCCGGCCGAACGCACCGGAGAACGCGCTGACCACTGTCTCGAGGCTGCCCGCGGAGATCGGCTGGGTTGCCGTCTCCGGCATCCCGATCGGCGAGGGCAGCGTCGCCGTGCGGCACGACGGCGAGCACGCCACCACGCTCACCAACCTGTCCCACCAGGTGACGTACCGGTGGACCGCCCGTTTCCCCGGCGGTTCCGACATCACCCGGGACGTCCCGCCTGGCGCCACCGTCACCTCAGAACGCGGTTAGCGCATGGATTCGCCCGGCCTCGATGGACATGGACGCGGTCGATCCCGCCGGCCTTCGACAACGCCATCGCGGCCCGGCTGATGGACCTGTCCACTGCCGTTCCGGGAGTACCCGCTCGCTCTTCGGCGGGAAGACATGTTGTCAATCTGGACCTTCATTTATGAGCCATGCTCATGTATGGTCACCGGCACTATGAGGAACCGCTGGTTGTCGCCGATTGCCGTCGTGGTGCTGGCCGCAGTCATCGTGCTGGGGGCGATGTTCGACCCGTCGGGGCTGGCCGCGCCGTACACGTGGACGGGCGCCGACCTGCTACCCGTCGCCGGACTCTGGCAGGTGGCTGCGCCGGCCGTGTACGTGCCGGTGCTGCTGGCGGGGGTGGGGGTGCTGGCGTGGGTGGTCGGGCTCGGACATGCCCCGCTGCGTACGGCCCTGCTGGTGTGGGGCTCGGTGGTGTGGTCGGCGATGGCGGCCAAGCTGGTGATGTCACTGGTGATGGCCTTCGGTGATGTGGTCTACCTCGCGTGGTCGACCGGCTTCACCGGGGTCAAGGCGGCGGTCTTCGGCCTGCCGGTCCTGGCAGCCACCTGGCTCACCCAGCTCCTGCGCCGCCGCCCCACCCGACTCCATTCCGGCTCGACCTCCCCGCCCTCCCCAGAGTCGAGCGCTGGACCCGCTGCGGCCTCGGAGGCATTCGTCCCGTCGGCGTCAGGGCCGGGGTGGGTGGCGGCGGTGGCGGCCGTGGTCTTGGGTGCGTTGGTCGGTGGGGTGTGGTGGGGTGGCTCACCCGTCGGGTACGCCATCGGCGACTCCCCACTGGCCCCGGCGCCCGAGGCGGGACCGCTGGGCTGCCTCGCCGCCGTCACCCTGCTGGGCGTGATGACCTGGGCACTGAACCGCTGGCTCAGCGTCACCACCTCGCCGCGGGCCATCGTGGCCGGGATCTCCGCGCTGGGAGCGGCCGCGACGCTGGGCCTGGCCGAGGTGGCCATCGGGCTCCCCGGCGACCTGGAGGGCGGCGACACGTTCTGGGCCCCGGCGATTGTGCTCCGCCTTGCCCCCGCGCTCTCCTTCGGCGCTCTCCTCGCCCTCGCAACGACAGCCCTCGTCGCCCTCCTCCCGGCGCGCAGAATCGCCCTTCGCCCGGCGAGTAAGGGCGTCGCCTTTTCCGCGCCGATACGGATGGCGGCTGTCGTGGCCGCGGCGGCACTCGCCGTACCGCTCCTGCAACCCGACACCACCACCGCGCCGCCCCCACGCACCAAGGGCCTGACGCTCTCAGCCGACCGCAGGATCGTCGACGCGGTCGGCAACGAGGTGCTGCTGCGTGGCGTGAACGTCAACCAGCTCGAAGACTACTTCCAGCAATTCCCGGACAGGGCGGTGACACGACCGCTCACCGAGGCCGACTTCGCCGGCATGGAGCAGATGGGCTTCAATGTCATCCGCCTCGCCGTGTCCTGGTCAGCCCTGGAACCCCAGCCCGGCCACTACGATCCGGCCTACCTCGCCAGGATCTCCTGGGCTGTAGAGACCGCGGCCAAGCACGGCCTGCGCACCGTCATCGACATGCATCAGGACGCCTGGGGCAAGGGCGTCAACGCCGCCCCCGGCACCACCTGCACCAGCGGTTCCCCCATGCACGGCTGGGACGGCGCCCCCACATGGGCCGACCGCTTCGACGGCGCCCCCAAGTGCGAGTTCACCGGACGCGATATCTCCCCGGCCGTCGCCCGCGCCTTCACCAACTTCTACCAGGACAGGGACGGCATCCAGACCCGCCTGGTCGCCGCCTGGGGCATGCTGGCGGAGCGGTTCGCGAACGAGCCGATGGTCGCCGGATACGACCTGCTGAACGAGCCCGGCTTCGGCGAGACCCCGCCGATCACCTCCGGCGTCCTGCTCGGCCGCTTCTACGACCGAGCGATCAAGGCCATCAGGGCGGGCGAGAGGCGCGGCTTCCCGCATCTGATCTTCTTCGAACCGTCCGTGCTCTGGTCGGGTCTCGGCTTCGAGGTCTTGCCGCCCAAGGACTTCACCGACGACCGGCTGCTCGTCTTCGCCCCCCACCTCTACAACGAGTCGATCACCATCGACCAGGGCACCGGCCTCACCATCACGAGCATCGAGCGCGGCTTCGACCTGGCGAGCCGGGCGGCGGCGTATTACGGCGCCGGGCTCTGGTCGGGAGAGTGGGGTTGGTTCGACGACCCCGCCTCGGCCCCGATCACGCGATACGCCGACCAAGAGGATCGGCACCGCATCGGCGGCGCATTCTGGGTCTGGAAGCAATCCTGCGGCGATGCCCACGCCGGAGCCGAGTCCAGGACCGGCGGCAACCTCATGATCGAGGACTGTGCCACCGGGAAGGATCTGCCCCCGCCCCCCGAATACGTTGCCCAGCTCTCGCGCCCCTACCCCCGCTCCGCCCCCGGGCGACTGACCGGCCTCACGTCGGACCAGGCGAGCCTCACGGCCCAGGGCGAAGGCCGCGGGTGCGGCCTCGACGTCTGGTTCCCCGGCAGCACCCGGCCGGTCGTCCGTAGTACCGGAGTCACGGGCGTCGCCGCCCGGCAGGCACCAGGCGGTTGGCGCATCACCGGCTGCACCCGGGGCGCCTACACCCTGACCGCACACCGCTAGCTTGATCTTCAATCTTGGCGGTCTGGGAGACGGCTCAGACGTCACCGGACCGAGGGGTGCGCGGCCTTCCATGCCGTGAGGACCGGTTCGATCAACGCCCACTGAGCGTCGGTCAAGTCGCTCGGGTACGGCTCGCGCTCAGTCACCGCGCCATCCCAGCACAACTGGACCCGCAGACTGGCGGTAACACCACAAATCCACACGATCACATAACGACATCACGGATGGAGGCTCACGTAGGCACTCTCAGGGGCTCGAGGGCGGCTAGGACGAGGTTGAGGCCGAAAATGAACTCCTCCGCCGGGTCGAAGCCGGCAGCGACGAGCACCGCGGCGGACTCGTTGAGGTAGGGGAACTCGTCAGGAGGAAGCTGGGGCAGGAAGACATCCTTGGCCATGTCCGCGAACTCATCGGCGGTGTCGAAGGGCAGGCTGGCTTCCTGCAGGGCGAAACCGTAGACGTAGCTGTCGAGCAACCAGTTGGCGTGTGTCGCCATCAAGACCGGGAAGCCGGCCCTCCGCAGGCAGGCGGTGACCGCTTCGCGGTGGCGGAGGTTCGCGGGCCCCGGCGATGTCCGCGACTCCATCAGGCCGATCGCCCACGGGTGGCGTGCGAGAACCTGTCGGGCGGATACCGCCCGACGTCGCATCGCTGACTGCCAGTCGGTCTCTTCGGGCGGGAGCTCGATCTCCTCGAACACGACGTCGATCATGGCGTCCAGCAACTCCTCCTTGCTCGCCACGTAGTAGTAGAGCGACATCGCGCCCGCGCCGAGCGCGCGAGCCAGCCGGCGCATGCTCAGCTCGCCGACCCCCTCGAGGTCGGCGAGCCGGACCGCCTCGACCACCACCCGCTTCTTGCTCAGCCCCGCATCTGACGCGACCTGGCGTCGTTCCCTCGCGGACAACGGGTCTCCTCGCTCCCTCGAACGGCTTGACAATCGTCCAGCGTACGGTCATGGTACAGCGTACGATCGTAGTACAGCGTACGACGTACAATGTACGAACCAGCGAGAGTCGTAGCTCGGAGGTGCGGAGGCTTCTGTGGGAATCGAACAGCGATCGAGTGCCGGAGCACGCCTGGTGCCGGTGGCGAGTCCGGCCGGGGCGGCGACGATGCGGGCCGCCGACCAGCACCGCTACGGCCTGCCCTCAGCGCTCGAGTCGTCCGAGGCCCGGGCTACCGCTGCCCGGTCGAGGCGATGTGCTCGTCCAGGTGGGCGCGGCCTCGGTACATCCCTGCCGCCACTCCGGCGGAGGGACCGCTCCTCTCGAAAGAAGAACCGATGACCGTCCGAACGAAAACCCCGAACCTGCTCGACAACCCGCCGGTCCCCGTGCAGGCCAAGCTCGCCGCCGCGTGGACCAGCTTCATGTTCCTCTACATCTACGTTGACTACTTCCACCTCCACAAGCCCGGCGTCATCGACAACCTCCGCGCCGGCGTCGTCTTCGAGTTCGACATCAGCCCGACGTTGTTGACCATGATGCTCGCGTCCGTGGCGATCCCGGCCCTGATGGTGATGCTCTCCATGACGCTGCCCGCCCGGGTGAACCGCGCCACGAACCTCGTCGTGGCATCGCTCTACATCCCCTACTCGGTGGTCAACGCGGCAGGGGAGTCCTTGGACTGGGCGCCCTTCTACGGCCTCTCCATCGGAATCGAGGTGCTGCTCCTGGCCTTCATCCTGCGCTCCGCCCGGACCTGGCCTCGAACCCCCGCCGTCCCAGCCGGCCCCGCGACGACCGACCTTCGACAGGACCTCCGGCAGTAGGTATCCGTGTAAAGCCCTACGGCGTGAAGCCCGCCGCCCGTAGGCCGAACGGCGGCTGACCGACCAGCAGACCTCATCCAACCAACCGCAACGACGAAAGGGGCATCAGCTCGCTTAACGCACTCTCAGAAGCCGCGCACACACCTCGTGGTGCTTGTCTCGGCTGTTGAGCGCAGCAATCAATGGGACTGAGTCAAGGACGATCACAAGGAGTGATCGTCCTCCGACCCACGGCACTTCAGCTCATAGCATCGATGCTATGAGCCGGGGATTCGCCACGACGTGCTTTCATATGAACACGCTGGGCGACGGTTGCGGCTTCCGGCTCCCGCCCAGGTGATGCAAGCCGTACCGGAACGACCTTCAGAGGAAACGCGGCACGGACACCCGCTACTCCTCGGCCGCCGTCAGGCCCGTCGGGCAGGACCACTCGGACGGGTCACCCAGCTTGACGTCGGTCCCGCCGATGCAGCAGTAGCCGTTCGGGTTCTTGAAGAGGTACTGCTGGTGGTAGCGGTTCGCCTCCCGCAATAGTTCCGGAGACTCCCGCTCGACCCTCAAGCAGTCTCAGACAGGGACCACCTGCACTGCTTTCCCGCACAGTTTGCCCATGCCATCCTCGTCAGACGTCAGAACGATGGCAGGGCGCACCGAGCGCAGTGCGGTGGCCGCGACCACAGCGTCTATGGCGTACTTGTGACCGTGCAGGCGGGCATCTCGAAGAAGCTCGATCGCCCGTGACGAGACTTCCTCGGTCACCGGCTCGATCTTCAACCGAGACAGGTACCACCTGAGACGATCGCTCCCGACGCGAACGTCTTGCGCCTCGATCGGTGTCATCGCGCTGACCACAACCCGAAAGTCGTTGTCCTGCGCCTCCCGTACGAACGCTGTCATCCGCTGGTCGGCCTCGCACCACTTCACGAGCCCTTCGCAATCGAGAACGACGGTGCCCGCGCTCAACCTGCTTCGTGCGCGCGCCATTCGTCCTCCCCTTGGAGTTCAGGCGCCGACTTGGCGCGGCGGAACAGCTCCGCCGCCTCATCACGCAAAGACTGCGGGATCGGCCCAGCGGCCTCGTTCGCCTGCAGAGCTTCTTCCAAGAGATCCCGCTCGATCTGGCGCTCCACAGCGGCATCGACGTACGCGGAAAACCCGCGGGCCCCGACTCGTTCTCGGACGGCGCGAATGTTGCCCGTTCTCAGGGACACACTGACCTTGGCGGCCGGCCCGTCCCCCGGGGCGAAGCCTCGTTCAGGCATACCCATAGACCCAATTTACTACTTGAAGTAGCAAAGCGCCGGTCCCCGTTCTCGCTTGCCCAGCTCAAGGCCGACATGGCCGTGACGATGGCCCGGACCGCCAAGACCCACAACATCAGGCCGGAGCGCGTCGGCCGTGCCCAGTGAGGCGCGGCCAACGCTCATCGCTTACGAGCCACGGAGCCGATCGGCGAGCTGCGCCAGGTAGAGGGAGCCAGGTGCCAGCCCCGAGCGGTTGGTCCCCTCCACGTAGCCGGTCTGGTGGTTGGTGTACCAGTTCTGCCCGGTGACGATGCCGGTAGTGCCGATGGCGAAGTTCTGGGCGGTGGGTGGGGTCTGCACGCACAACTTCTTGCCGTTGTCGACGGTGCAGTTCCACGCCACACTGTTCACCGAGGACCAGCCATGCCCTTCCCCCCTGTCTCCGCGATTGTGCAGGGCCAGGACCCAATCGTTCTCGCTCTGGTTGGACAGTTCCTGGATGTTGTCGTACAGGAGCCCCTGACTCCACCGGTGATGGCCGCCGGTCTCGTTGTAGCCGAACTTGCTGTACCCGTTCAGCCACACATTGCCAGAGCAGGTGCTCATCCCCGTGCCGATGAAGGCGTGCCGCGCATGGAACGCTATCAAGTCGTCGAAGAGGACCTGCTGGGCCATGCCACCGGCGCAGAAGCTGTACCGCATCCCTCCGATGATCCGGGATCGAGGTTGGACGGCCCGAACCCGCTGCACGGTGACCCGCGTGCTGCGCTGCACCCAGACGCCGGAGACCGAGAAGTGCAGGAGCGCGGCGTTCATGACCCACGCGTCCTCGACCCTGCTGACGAAGATGCAATTCTGCGGGTGGTCCTCGCTAGTGCTCGACGGATCGCCCATGTCGATGCGGAGGTTCTCCACACCGACATTGCGGACGAGCCCGGCCCGGTCCCAGACGTATACGTAGGACTGGGACAGGGAGCGTCGTAGATCGTTGAAGACGGGGGCGCAGATGACGATGTCGTTGCCGACGATCTTCCGGATGTACCTGTTGTACATGATGGGCAGCTCCGGCGGTTCGCCAGGGGTCCAGGGAGCATCGTTCACCACGCCCCCGCCGTTGATCGCGTCGGTCCACTCCTGGGTGTGCGGGTGATAGATGATGATGTTGTCGCCGACCTTGAGGTTGGCCGTCGATGCCAGGGTGATCCGGCGCTGTCCGGTCGTGACCAGGCTGGAGGTGATGCCGGTCTTGGTGCCGGGCACCTGCGATTCCCAGCCGCCGGACGTACCACCGACGAAGAGAACCGCGCTCCTGCTTCCGTCGCCCCTACCGGTGATGACCGTGTTGACCGACGTGTCGGCCTCCTTGCCGACCCCGCGCAACACGACACCGTCGTGCTTCATCCGGAGCGTGCCGTCGACGAGGTAGTGACCAGCCTTGAGGAGCAGCGCCCCTCTGAACCCGTTGGCGCCGAGCGGCATCCCGCCCACCTCGTCGAGCGCGGCCTGAATGTGCGCGGTGTTGTCATCCGCGACAGGGCCGATCTCCTTGACGACTGGGACAGACGGGATCGGCGTCTGGCCATTGCGGTACCCGGCCCAGCTGAAGTCCGGGATCACCTTCCCCCGTGAATCCGGCTTGTAGACCAGCCGGCCGTCGGCGCCCGGGTAGACGAGCTGGGAATGCCATGTAGCCGCCTGCGCCGCGTCGGGGGCAAGCACGTCATGGGTCAGGGACGCGGCCGCCCCCGCGACCACGGCCCCACCACCGATCCTGAGCAGGCTGCGGCGCGATAGAGATCCGGGCATCGTGTGCTTCTTCCTCCGAAGGGGCCCCGGACCCAACTCTCCGACCACCGAGGCGGGGTCTGAGTTGAGCCGGGGAAAGACATACGGAGGCTAGAGGAGGCCGGTATGTTTCCCCTATATCGCCGGGGTCATCCCGAAACTGTGCACCTCGCCGATCGCGAGCCTGGGTCCGGGGTCCGGTCGATCACCAACATGATCGACGCCGTCGCGAACTTGCGCCAGCGCCCCTTTCTTGCTCGGTCTGAACGGCATCGTTACGGCCTTCCTATCGGGAACGGCCGAGTCGTCCTGATCAAACTCTCTCCTGTCTCCGCAGGTCTACGCCTCGCCGGAGGTCAGACCGACCGGGCAGGCGACACCCGTCCCGCCGATGCCGCAGTATCCGTTCGGAACTTTGAACAAATACTGCTGGTGGTAGCGCTTCGCTTCAGGCAATAGATGCGCGACCTAATGAGGCTTGGACCGGTACTCAGCCCACGTGTCGACCGCCTCTTGAAGATCAAGAGCGGCAACGTCCTCACGCGCCATCCCGACCGTGTAGATCAACCGGTCCGCGAGCCAATCTGGAACCGGTTCTCTAGGGGGTGCTTTCTCCACCCGAATGTGATCGGCAAGCTTGCCAAGGCGCTCGATCACCTGGCCGAGCTGGATGATCTCGGGACGGCCAGCACCCGCCTCGCGAACCCTCGCCGTCGCCTCCGCGTACACTTCCGCGTCGGCCCGCTCACCGACAGCCCACACCTCGCAGATCTCCACCGACTTGTCCTCGGTGATGCGGTAGACGACACGCCAGGTGTTGCGACCGACCACCAGCTTCCGGAAACCGGTCAGTTCCTCGCCGAGCGGGTAACCAGCCTCAGGGTTGTCCAGCAGGAGAAGGATCTTCTTGAGCACCTTGGGCACCGCGTCTGGGCCAATGCGCCGGAGATCGTCGACCGCCGACGCCGTGAAGACGACGTCGGACACGATTCACTCATCGTCCGGGATGGCGGACAGCGATTCGCGAGTATGCCCGAAAGCGGCAAGCACCTCATCGAGCGAGACCCGCTCCCCCGTGTCCGTGACTGACCGGGCGAGCACAAGCGCCAGATCACGCAGATCAGCCGCCGCTTCCTCCAACTCATTGAGCCGGCGAATGCTCACCACGGCCGCCACTGGCTGATGCCGACGGGTGACCACCAGATCGGCCCCCTGCTCCGCATCAGCCACCAGGCGGGCAACGCCTCGCTGGGCCGCCTCTGTGACGCTCAGCTCAGTAGCGTCGTGCAGAACAGTCATGCATCAACTGTACATCTTTCTGTATAGAACCGCAGCGACCCTGCCCGAGCATCGGCTCACGCCTCGCCAGACGTCAGACCCACTGGACACGCGACTCCGGTCCCGCCGATGCCGCAGTAGCCGTTCGGCACTTTAAAAAGATATTGCTGGTGATACTCCTCGGCATAGTAGAACGGGCTCGCGGGGGCGAGTTCGGTGGTGATGGCGCCGTAGCCGGCTGCCGTGAGGACCTGCTGGTAGGCGTCGCGGGACGCCTCGGCCGCCTTCTGCTGCTCCGGGGAGTGGTAGTAGAGGGCCGAGCGGTACTGGGTGCCGACGTCGTTGCCCTGGCGCATGCCCTGGGTGGGGTCGTGGGCCTCCCAGAAGACCTTCAGGAGCTCCTCGTACGAGATCCGGGCGGGGTCGTAGACGACTCTGACGGCCTCCGTGTGGCCGGTCCGGCCGCTGCAGACCTCCTCGTAGGTGGGGTTGGGCGTGTGGCCACCCTGGTAGCCGACGGCGGTGCTGACGACGCCGGGAGTCTGCCAGAACGTGCGCTCGGCGCCCCAGAAACAGCCCAGGCCGAAGTCGGCGATCTCGGTGCCGGTGGGGTACGGCGGGGCGAGGGGGGCGTCGAGGACCGGGTGCCGGGCGGGCACCGGCATGCCCGCGTCGCGTCCGGGGAGGGCCTCCTCCGCACGGACCATCGCCGTTCTGTCGCCGAAACCGCTGCTGAACCGCCAGCTCATGGTGCCACCTCCGCAGTCTCCGTCCACTGTACAAAACGCTCAACCGTTAAGAAGTCCTACATATTTCCGTATAGTGATACACATTTGTGTTTAAAGGTGTGGATCGCCTTAGATGGGGGTATGCCTGACCTTCGGCGTGGTGTGTTGTTCGGTGTGGCCGCCTACACGATGTGGGGGTTGTTCCCCCTCTACTGGCCGCTGCTCAAGCCGTCCGACGCCGTCGAGATCCTGGCCCACCGGATCGTGTGGTCGCTCCTGGCGGTCGTCGCCGTGCTCGCCGTGCGCAGGCACTGGTCGTGGATCAAGGGGCTGCTCCGGCAGCCCCGGAAGCTGGGGCTCCTGGCGCTGGCCGCGGCGATCATCACCGCCAACTGGGGCGTCTACATCTACGCCGTCAACAGCAACCACGTCGTCGAGAGCGCCCTCGGCTACTTCATCAACCCGCTGGTGAGCGTGCTGTTCGGGGTGGTACTGCTGCGGGAGCGGCTGCGGCCGCTGCAGTGGGCGGCGGTCGGGTTCGGCACCCTGGCGGTGCTGGTGCTCACCTTCGACTACGGCCGCCTGCCCTGGATCGCGCTGACGCTCGCGGTCTCGTTCGGCGTGTACGGGCTGGTGAAGAAGCAGGCGAACGTGGGCGCGGCCGAGAGCCTCACCGTGGAGACGCTGGTGCTGCTGGCCCCCGCCGCCGCCTACCTCGTCTACCTGGAGGCGGCGGGCGAGGCCACGTTCGGGCACACGACCACGGGGCACGCGCTGCTCCTGGTCGGCGCGGGAGTGATCACCGCGGTGCCGCTGCTGTGCTTCACCGCGGCCGCCATCAGGGTGCCGCTGAGCACCATCGGGTTGCTGCAGTACATCGCGCCGGTCCTGCAGTTCATGTGCGGGGTGCTCGTCGCGAAGGAGACCATGCCGGCCAGCCGCTGGATCGGCTTCTCGATCGTGTGGCTGGCTCTGGCGATCTTCACCTACGACAGCATCCGCGCGGCGCGGGCGAACGCCCGGGACCGCAGGGAGGCCCTGGCCCTCCAGGATCAGCCCGAGCGCTCGACCACGTAGTCGCACAGCGCCAGGAAGGCGTCCTTGGCCGGGATGTCGGGCAGGCCGGTCAGGTCGGCACGGGCCCGGTCGACCCACGCCGTGAGCTCCGCCCGCGCCTGGTCCATCGCCGGATGCGCCCTGAGCAACCGCAGAGCCTCCTCGACGTCCTCGTCGGCCACGGGGCCCGCCAGCAGCTCCCCGAGCCGCGAGGAGCCGTCTGAGGCCAGCACGTACAGCACGGGCAGGGTGCGGATGCCCTCGCGCAGGTCGGTGCCGGGCGTCTTGCCCGACTCGGTGGAGTCGGACGCCACGTCGAGCAGGTCGTCACCGAGCTGCCAGGCCACGCCGATGGCCTCGCACGCCCTGCTGAGCCGCTCCTCGACGTCGGCCGGAGCCCCGGACAGCAACGCGCCGAAACGGCCGGAGGCGGCGATCAGGGAGCCCGTCTTGTCGGCCAGCACGCTGATGTAGTGGGCGACCGCGTCGTCGTCGCCCTTCGGCCCGATCGTCTCGCGGATCTGCCCCTGCACCAGCCGGGAGAACGTCTGGGCCTGGATGCGGATCAGCTCCGGCCCGAGGTCGGCCAGGATGTCGGAGGCCTGGGCGAACAGGTAGTCGCCGGTCAGGATGGCCACGGTGTTGTCCCACCGGGCGTTGGCGGACGGCGACCCGCGGCGTACGCGGGCCTCGTCCATGACGTCGTCGTGGTAGAGCGACCCGAGGTGGGTCAGCTCGATGACCACGGCGCCGGGCACGACGCCCGGCGCGGACGGGTCGCCGAACTGCGCGGCCAGCAGCACCATCAGCGTGCGGAACCTCTTGCCGCCCGCCTCGATGAGGTGCTTGGACGCCTCCGTGACGAAGGCGTCCTCGCTCTCCACCGACGAGCGCAACAGCTTCTCGACCGCGGCCAGTCCGGTGGACACGTCCTGCGCCAACCGCTCGTCCTCGATCGGAAGGTCAACAACGGGAGGCGCAGACATACGGGTCCCCTATCGGATGAACAGGCCGGAGGCGGCCTGGTTGGCCAGGTCGAGCACGGGCTGCGGGAACAGCCCCACCCCTACCGTAACCAGCAGGGCGACGGTGATGACGGCCACGGTGCCCATACTGGGCACGGCGATCGTCGGCCCGTCGGCCGCGGGCTCGCTGAAGAACATCAGCACGATGACGCGGACGTAGAAGAACGCGGCGACGGCCGAGGCGACCACGCCCAGCACGACCAGCCCGGTCATCCAGCCGCCCAGCGAGTCGCCGGTCTCCATGCCGCTGCCCAGCGCCGCCGTGAAGACGGCGTACTTGCCGAAGAAGCCGCTCGTCAGCGGGATGCCGGCGAAGGCGAGCAGGAAGAACGCGAAGACACCCGCGAGGATCGGCGACCGCTTGCCCAGCCCGGCCCAGCGGGACAGGTGCCAGGCCTCGCCTCCGGGATCGCGCACCATCGTCACCACCGCGAACGCGCCCACGGTCGTCAGGCTGTAGACCAGCAGGTAGAACAGGATGGCCGACAGCGAGCCGACGTTCTGCTCGGCCTTGTCGAACGTGGCCATGACGCCGATGAGCAGGAAGCCCGCGTGCGCGATGGACGAGTAGGCGAGCATCCGCTTGATGTCGGTCTGCGTGATCGCCAGCACCGAGCCGATGATCATGGTCAGGGCCGCCACGGCCCACATGACCGGCCGCCAGTTCCAGTCGAGGTTGCCCAGGCCGACCCAGAACACCCGCAGCACGGCGCCCACGGCCGCGACCAGCGTGCCGGAGGCCATCAGCGCGGTGACGGGCGTCGGAGCGCCCTGGTAGACGTCCGGCTTCCACGCCTGGAACGGCGCGGCGCCGATCTTGAACAGCAGCCCGACGCCGAGCAGCGAGAGGCCGATCATCAGCAGCGGGTCCAGCAGGCCGCTGGTGCCCAGGGCCTTGCTGATGCCCGGCAGGGACACGGTGCCGGCGAAGCCGTAGACCATCGCCGCGCCGTACAGGAAGAACGCCGAGGAGAACGCGCCGAGCAGGAAGTACTTCATCGACGCCTCCTGCGACAGCAGGCGGCGACGCCGGGCCAGGCCGCACAGCAGGTACAGCGGCAGCGACATGACCTCGAGCGCGACGAACATCGTCAGCAGGTCGTTGGAGGCGGGGAACAGCATCATGCCGCCCACCGCGAACAGGACCAGCGGGTAGACCTCGGTGTGCTCGCTGCCGGCCGCCTCGGCCTGCTCCTCCTCGGAGCTGCCGGGGACGGCGGCGGCCGAGGCGACGAAGTGACCCTCGTCATTGATCATCAGCACGCACACGGCCGACAGGATGAGCACGACGCCCCAGATGAACAGGGCGGGCCCGTCGATCGCGACCGCGCCCATCGCCGCGGCGGTCGTGGGCAGGTCGCCCTTGACGACCGTGACGATCGTCAGCGCGAACGCGCCCAGCAGCGACAGCAGCGTGAGCGGCATGTGGATGGCCTTGCGCAGGTAGCGCGGCGCGAACGCCTCCACCAGCACGCCGAGCACGGCCGCGCCGAACACCAGCAGCAACGGCGCGAGCACGCCGTACTCGATCGTCGGCGCCTCTATGACACCGTTCACTGGCCGGCCCCCTTCTCAGCGATAGCCGGGTTGTCCACTTTCACGTTGACCAGCGTCTGGGTCACCGCGGGGTTGATCACGTCGAGCAGCGGCTTGGGGAAGAACCCGAAGCCGATGATCAGGGCGACCAGCGGCGCGAGCACGACGACCTCGCGCACGTTCAGGTCCTTGAAGGCCTTGACCGGCTCGGCGGTCGGCCCGTTCAGCGCCCGCTGCACCATCCACAGGATGTAGACGGCGGCCAGGATCACCGCCACCGCCGACACGATCGCCGCGACCGTCAGCGCGCCGGAGCCGAAAGCCGGGCTGGAGTACGTGCCGACCATGACCATGAACTCGCTGACGAACGACGACAGGCCGGGCAGCGACAGACCGGCCAGACCGGCGATCAGGAAGTAGCCCGCGAGCAGCGGGGCGACCTTCTGCACACCGCCGTAGTCGGCGATGTGCGGCGAGCCGCGCCGGGCGATGAGGAACCCGGCGGCCAGGAACAGCGCGCCGGTGGCGAAGCCGTGGTTGACCATGTAGAGCGTCGCGCCGGCCTGGGAGACCTGCGACATGGCGAACACGCCCATCACGATGAAGCCGAAGTGCGAGATCGACGTGTAGGCGATCAGGCGCTTCATGTCGGTCTGCCCGATGGCCACGATCGCGCCGTAGATGATGCTGATGACCGCGAGCACCACGATCGGCATCGTGAACGCCTTGGCGGCCTCCGGGAACAGCTCCAGGCAGAAGCGGAGCATCCCGAACGTGCCCACCTTGTCGAGCACGCCCACGAGCAGCACCGCGGCGCCGGCCGGCGCCTGGGCGGCCGCGTCGGGCAGCCAGGTGTGCACCGGCCACAGCGGCGCCTTGATGGCGAACGCGATGAAGAAGCCGGCGAACAGCCACTTCTGCGTGGCCGGATCCTGGATCGCCCCGACGAGCTCGGGGAACATGAACGTGCCCTTGCCCGCGACCACGTACAGCCCGATGACCGCGACCAGCATGAGCAGGCCGCCGAACAGGGAGTACAGCAGGAACTTGACGGCCGCGTAGGACCGCTGGGCGCCGCCGTACGACCCGATCATGAAGTACATCGGGATCAGCATGGCTTCGAAGAAGACGTAGAACAGGAAGATGTCGGTCGCCGCGAAGACGCCGATCATCATCGCTTCCAGCACGAGCAGCAGCGAGAAGTACGTCTTGACCGAGCGCTTCGGCGTGATGAGCGTGCCGTCGGCGGTGCGGACGCCGTCGGCGTCGTGCCAGGAGGCCAGCACCACGATCGGCACGAGCACCGCCGACAGGGCGATGAGCACCAGCGCGATGCCGTCGACGCCGACCCCGAAGTGCACGCCGAAGCTGGGGATCCAGTCGTAGCTCTTCTCGAACTTGAACCGCTCGCCGCGCGCCGACGGGAACTGGAACGCCATGACCAGCGTCAGCGCGAGCACGACCAGCGAGACCGCCAGCGTGACCTGCTTGGCCAGCTTGTCACTGCCCTTGGGCAGCAGCGCCACCACGACGGCGCCCAGCACGGGCACCGCCATGATGATTGGGAGCCAGAGTGACGACATCAGATGTTCCCAACGAGGAGCAGGGCGCCGGTCAGCAGGGCGGCACCGATCAGGATGGACAGCGCGTACGTTCTGGCGAAGCCCGTCTGGATCCGCCGCAGGCGGCCGGAGGTCCCGCCGATGCCCGCGGCCAGCCCGTTGACCACCCCGTCGATGCCGCGGTTGTCGAAGAACACCGCGAGGCGGGTCAGCCACTGGCCGGGGCGCATGAACAGCGACTCGTTGAGCGCGTCGCCGTACAGGTCACGCCGGGCGAACGTGGTGAGGAACGAGCCGCGCGGCGCCACCGCGGGCACCTCGGCCTTGCCGTACCGCATCCACGCGAAGCCCGCGCCGACCGCGACCAGCGCCAGCGTGGCGAGGCCCGGGGTCGTGAACGGGTTGAAGCCCGGCTCTGCCTCGGGCGCACCGACGGCGGGAGCGAGGAACCTCATCAGCGTGCCGTTGAGAATGAGGTAGCCCCCCAGGAAGATCGAGCCGATCGACAGGACGATCAGCGGGATCGTCATGACCTTGGGCGACTCGTGCGGGTGCGCGTCCTGCGCCCACCGCTTCTCGCCGAAGAAGGTCATGAAGACCATCCGCGACATGTAGAAGCCGGTGATGCCCGCGCCCAGCACGGCCAGCCAGCCCAGCACGGGCTGCTCGTGGACCGCGGTCTCGATGATGCCGTCCTTGGTGAAGTAACCGGACAGCAGCGGGAATCCGATGATCGCCAGGTAGCCGACCATGAACGTGGCGAAGGTCAGCGGCATGTACTTACGCAGGCCGCCGTACTTGCGCATGTCCACCTCGTCGTTCATGCCGTGCATGACCGAGCCGGCGCCGAGGAACATGTCGGCCTTGAAGAAGCCGTGCGTGATCAGGTGGCCGATCGCGAAGGCGTAGCCGGCCGGGCCGAGACCCGCGCCCAGCATCATGTAGCCGATCTGCGACATCGTCGAGCCGGCCAGGCCCTTCTTGATGTCGTCCTTCGCGCAACCGATGATCGCACCGGCGAGCAGCGTGGCCGCGCCGACGATCGCGACGGCGAGCGCCTGCGGCGAGCCCGGCTCGAAGAAGAACGCGCCGGAGCGGACCACCAGGTAGACGCCGGCGGTGACCATGGTCGCGGCGTGGATGAGGGCCGAGACCGGGGTCGGGCCCTCCATCGCGTCGAGCAACCACGACTGCAGCGGGAGCTGCGCCGACTTGCCGCACGCGCCGAGGAGCAGCAGCAGGCCGATCGCGGTGACCGTGCCCTGGGAGGCGGTGCCCACCTGGGCGCCGAGGTCGGCGAAGGCGAACGTGCCGAACGACGACCAGATGATGAACATGCCGACCAGCAGCCCGAAGTCACCGACGCGGTTGACCACGAACGCCTTCTTCGCCGCGACCGCGGCCGACGGCTTGAACTGCCAGAACCCGATCAGCAGGTAGGAGGCCAGACCCACGCCCTCCCAGCCGATGAACAGCCCGACGTAGTTGTCGGCCAGCACCAGCAGGAGCATCGCGGCGACGAACAGGTTGAGGTAAGCGAAGAAGCGGCGCCGGTCGGAGTCGTGCGCCATGTAGCCGATCGAGTAGATGTGGATCAGCGATCCGACACCGGTGATCAGCAGCGCGAAGCAGATCGACAGCGGGTCGATCAGCAGCCCCATGTCGACCATGCCGGGGATGAACTCCCACAGGTGCACGGCCTGGCGGCGCTGCCCGTCGGGCAGGCCGATCAGCTCGAAGAAAGCCAGCACAGCCACGACGAACGAGGCGAGGGACATGGCCACGCCCAGCAGGTGTCCCCACCGGTTGGTGATCCGCCCGAGGACCAGCAGGATCGCCGCCCCCAGCAACGGGAACGCGATCATGAGCCACGAGACGCCGATCACTCCGCCGGCGGTGTGCTGGACGATCTCAACAGGAGATTCCACCAGTCACCTCTTAGTACTTCAGCAGGTTGGCGTCGTCGACCGACGCGGACCTGCGGGTTCGGAAGATCGTCACGATGATGGCCAGGCCGACCACGACCTCGGCGGCCGCCACCACCATCACGAAGAACGCGATGATCTGGCCTTCGAGGTTGCCGTGCTGCCGGGCGAAGGTGACGAACGCGAGGTTGCAGGCGTTGAGCATGAGCTCGACGCACATGAACACCACGATCGCGTTGCGCCGGATCAGCACGCCCAGGGCGCCGATCGCGAACAGCAGGCCCGACAGGACCAGGTAGTGCGTGGTCACTTGGACTCCTCCTCGGCCTTGTGCTGGATGGCCTCGGCCAGCTTGGGGTCCGCGGGCAGGTGGTCGTGCTCCACGTCGTAGCGCGCGATGTAGCGGTTGACCGAGTCCGCCGCGACGGAGCCGTCGGGCAGCAGTGCCGGCATGTCGATGGCGTTGTTGCGGGCGTACGTGCCGGGGCCGGGCAGCGGCGACGGCCGGTCACCGCGGAAGCGGGCCCGGGACAGGTCCTTCTGCGTGGCCTTCTCGGTGAGCTGCTCGCGGTGCGCCAGCACCATCGCGGCGAGCGCCGCGGTGATCAGCAGTGCCGAGGTTACCTCGAACGCGAACACGTACTTGGTGAACAGCAGCAGCGCCACCGAGCGGACGTAGCCGCCCTGCGCCGTGGCGGTCGCCAGCCCGGTCTGACCGGCGAAGACGGCGTTGCCGACGGCCAGCACGATGAGCGTGGCGAAGCCGACGGCGGCGATCGCGGCCCAGAAGCGCTGGCCCTTCAGCGTCTCCACCAGCGAGTCGGACGAGTCGACGCCGACCAGCATGAGCGTGAACAGGAAGAGCATCATGACAGCGCCGGTGTAGACGATGATCTGCACCGCGGCCAGGAACGGCGCGTCCTGCACGGCGTACAGGACCGCCAGGCAGAGCATCACGGAGCCGAGCATCAGCGCGGAGTAGACGGCCTTCCGGTTGAAGACCATGCCGAGCGCCGCGCCGACGGACACGACGGCGAGCACCCAGAACGTGATGGCCTCACCCATTGGTCCGTCCCAGCCGGTAGTAGTCCTCTTCGGTGTCGCCGAGGCGCATCGGGTGCGGAGGCTGCTCCATGCCCTGCGTCAGCGGCGCGAGGAGCATCTCCTTGGTGTAGATCAGCGCCTCGCGGTCACCGTCGGCCAGCTCGTACTCGTTGGTCATGGTGAGCGCCCGCGTCGGGCAGGCCTCGATGCACAGGCCGCACAGGATGCACCGCAGATAGTTGATCTGGTAGGTGCGCCCGTAACGCTCACCCGGCGAGAAGCGCTCCTCCTCGGTGTTGTCCGCGCCCTCCACGTAGATCGCGTCGGCGGGACACGCCCAGGCGCACAGCTCGCAGCCGACGCACTTCTCCAGCCCGTCGGGCCACCGGTTGAGCTGGTGGCGGCCGTGGAAGCGGGGCGCCGTCGGCTTCTTGACCTCCGGGTAGTTGGTCGTGACGGGCTTCTTGAACATCGTGTGGAAGGTGACCCCGAAGCCCTTGACGGGGTTCAGCCAATCAGTTAGTCCCACTGGGAATCTCCTTGTGCTGCACCCCGTGGTAGTGCGGCAGGTCCAGCGGCGGCACCGGGTAGCCACCTGCCGCCGGCTCGTCGGACAGCTCCTCGAACTCGGCCTCGACCTGGGCCTTCCTGGCCTCCTTGCGACGCTGGTTGACCGTGTCGAACCTGGCCCAGATGGCCAGGGCGCCGATGACGACGGCCGCCGCCAGCACCAGGACCGGAACCAGGCTGGCGTCGGTGAACGTGCCGTCGCGGACGTACATGACGGCACGGACGGAGGCCACCAGCATGATCCACGCCAGGTTGAGCGGGATGAGGACCTTCCAGCCGAGCGCCATGAGCTGGTCGTAGCGGACGCGCGGCAGCGAGGCCCGCACCCAGATGATGAAGCTGAACGTCAGCGCGAACTTGATGAAGAACCACAGCACCGGCCACCAGCCCTGGTTGGCTCCGTCCCAGAGCGAGATCGGCCAGGGCGCCCGCCAGCCGCCGAGGAACAGCGTCACGGCGATGCCGGAGGCGGTGAAGGTGTGCAAGTACTCGCCCATCATGATCAGAGCGAACTTCAGCGACGAGGAGTACTCGGTCTGGAAGCCGCCGACCAGCTCGCCCTCGCCCTCCGGCAGGTCGAACGGGATGCGGGCCGCCTCACCGAACATGCAGACCACGTAGATGAGGAACGACGGCAGCAGCAGGACGGCGAACCACGACGGCATCGAGATGCCCAAGAACTCGCCGCCGCCCGCCTGCGCCTTGACGATCTCGGACGTGGACAGCGTCCCCGCGAAGAGGAAGACGCCCACGAACGACAGGCCCATCGCGATCTCGTACGAGACCACCTGGGCCGCCGACCGCAGCCCGCCCAGCAGCGCGTACGGCGAGCGCGACGACCATCCGGCGAGGACGACCCCGTAGACCGAGATGGCGCCCATGGCCAGCATGAACAGCACCGCCACCGGCAGGTCCACGAGCTGCAGCGGCGTCTGCACGCCGAACAGGTTGACCATCGGCCCGAACGGCACGATCGAGAAGGCCAGGAAGGCCGGGATGACCATGATGACCGGGGCCAGCAGGTAGAGCACCTTGTCCACGGTCCGCGGGAAGATGTCCTCCTTCAGGCCCATCTTGATGCCGTCGGCCACCGACTGCAGGAGGCCGAACTTGCCGGCCCGGTTGGGGCCGAAGCGGTTCTGCATCCGCGAGATCAGCTTGCGCTCGTACCAGACGCCGAACAGGATGCCCAGCATCAGGAAGGCGAAGAGCATCACGGCCTTGATGATGGTGATCCAGAGCGGGTCCTTGCCGAAGTCGGCGAGGGTCGGATCGGCCGCGAGAACGTGGGTCATGAGGCGCTCCCGATGGTGACGATGTCGCCGGCCACCACGCTCAGGTCACGGGTGACCGAGCAGCCGCCGGAGTTCGCCGGGACCCAGACCACCCTGTCGGGCAGGTCCGCGACCCGGACCGGCAGCGTGACCGGGTTGGGCCCGGGGCCGCCGATGACGAGTTTGTCGCCGTCGGTGACGCCGATCTCCGCGGCCGTGTCCGGCGAGAGCAGGGCCTCGGCGGGGCGGGCGGTGCCCGCGAGGTAGGGCTCGCCGTCCTGCAGGCGGCCGTCGTCGAGGAGCTGGTGCCAGGTGGCGAGCAGCGCCTCGCCCGCCGCCGGGGCGGGCTCCGGCCGGGTGGCGGCGTTGGGAGCGGCCACCCGGCTGCCGCGCCAGGCGCCGATGGCGCTCAGCTCGCGGCGGGCGGCCTTGGCGTCGGGCAGGCCCAGGTGGACGTCCATCCGGTCGGCCAGGCTGCCGAGCACGGCCAGCTCGCTCTGCAGGCCGGGCTTCCGCAGCGGCGCCTCGAACGAGCGGCCGCGGCCCTCCCAGTTGACGAACGTGCCGCCCTTCTCCTGCACGGCCGCGACCGGCAGGACCACGTCGGCCCGGTCGGTGACGGCACTGGCGCGGATCTCCAGGCTGACGATGAACGGGGTGTTCTCCAGCGCCGCGAGCGCGGCGGCCGGGTCGGCCAGGTCGTAGGGGTCGACGCCGGCCACGACCAGCGCGTCGATCTCCCCGTCCGCGGCGGCGGCGAGGATGCCTGCGGTGTCGCGGCCGGGTGTGGCGGGCAGCGAGGCCACGTTCCACGCCCTGGCGACCTCGGCGCGGGCGCTCTCGTCGGCGACCGGGCGGCCGATCGGCAGCAGGTTGGGCAGCGCGCCGGCCTCCAGGGCGCCGCGCTCACCGGCCCGGCGCGGGATCCAGGCGAGCCGGGCGCCGGAGGCGGCGCTGAGCCGCACCAGGGCCGACAGGGCGCCGGGGACGGTGGCCAGGCGCTCGCCGGCGAGCACGACCGTGCCCTCCGCGAGGGAGCCGACCAGGTCGCCGATGGCGTCGGCCTCACCGCCGGGCGCCGTGCGGATGAGCGTGGCGCCCATCCTTGCCAGGCTCGGGGAGGCGAACGGCGCGATCGCGCTGATCTTCAGGCCGTGCTTCTTCCACGCCTTGCGCAGGCGCAGGAAGACGATCGGCGACTCCTCCTCGGGCTCGAACCCGACGAGCAGCACCGCGGGCGCGCTCTCCAGGTCGGCGTAGGAGATCTCGATGCCCTTGCCGGCCACCGCGTGCGCGAGGAACTGCGCCTCCTCGGCTGAGTGCGGCCGGGCGCGGAAGTCGACGTCGTTGACGCCGAGGGCGACGCGGGCGAACTTGGCGTAGCCGTAGGCCTCCTCGACCGTGACCCGGCCGCCGACGAGCACGCCGGCCTTGCCGCGGGCGGCGGCGAGGCCCTCGGCGGCGACGCTGAGCGCCTCCGGCCAGGAGGCCGGCACGAGCACGCCCTCCTCGTTGCGGACGAGGGGCTGCTGCAGGCGGTCGGGCTGCGTGGCGTAGGTGAACGCCCAGCGGCCCTTGTCGCAGTTCCACTCCTCGTTGACCTGCGGGTCGTCGCCCGCCAGGCGGCGGGTGACCCGGCCGCGCCGGTGGTCGGTGCGCATCGCGCAGCCCGACGCGCAGTGCTCGCACGCGCTCGGCGTGGAGACCAGGTCGAACGGCCGCGCCCGGAACCGGTAGGCGGCGCCGGTGAGCGCGCCGACCGGGCAGATCTGCACGGTGTTGCCGGAGAAGTAGGACTGGAACGGCTCGCCGTCGGCGACGCCCACCTGCTCCTTGGCGCCGCGCTCGAAGAACTCGATGAACGGGTCGCCGGCGATCTGGTCGGAGAAGCGGATGCAGCGGGCGCACTGCACGCAGCGCTCACGGTCGAGCAGGACCTGCGTGGACAGCGGCAGCGGCTTGGGGAAGGTCCGCTTCTGCTCCTGGAAGCGGGACTCGCCCTGGCCGTTGCTCATGGCCTGGTTCTGCAGCGGGCACTCGCCGCCCTTGTCGCAGACGGGGCAGTCGAGCGGGTGGTTGAGTAGCAGGAACTCCATCGCCGCGCGCTGCGCCTTCTCGGCGACCGGCGAGGTGAGCTGGGTCTGCACGACCATGCCCTCGGCCACCTCGATGGCGCAGGACGGCTGCGGCTTGGGGAAGCCGCGGCCGTTGCCCGCGTCGGGGATGTCGACGAGGCACTGGCGGCAGTTGGCCGCCGGGTCGAGCAGCGGGTGGTCGCAGAAGCGCGGGATCTGGATGCCCAGCAGCTCTGCCGCCCTGATGATCAGGGTGCCCTTGGGGACGCTGACCTGGAACCCGTCGATCGTGCAGGTCACCAGGGTCGTCTCTACAGCGGTCGTTGTCACTGGTCACCCCAGAGAGTGGACTTCTTCGCGTCGAACGGGCAGCCGCCGATCTCGAAGTGCTTGAGGTACTCGTCGCGGAAGTACTTCACCGAGGAGTGGATCGGGCTGGTCGCACCGTCGCCGAGGGCGCAGAAGGAGCGGCCCAGGATGTTGTCGGCGATGTCGGTGATGGTCGCCAGGTCCTCTTCGGTGCCCTGGCCCTTCTCCAGGCGCTTGAGCACCTGCTTGAGCCAGTAGGTGCCCTCACGGCACGGGGTGCACTTGCCGCACGACTCGTGGGCGTAGAACTCGGTCCAGCGCAGCACGGTGCGGACCACGCAGGTGGTCTCGTCGAAGATCTGCAGGGCGCGGGTGCCGAGCATCGAGCCCTTGGCGCCGACGGCCTCGAAGTCGAGCGGCACGTCCAGGTGCTCGTCGGTGAAGATCGGTGTGGAGGAGCCGCCCGGGGTCCAGAACTTGATCCGGTGCCCCTTGCGGATGCCGCCCGCCATGTCGAGGAGCTCGCGCAGCGTGATGCCGAGCGGCGCCTCGTACTGGCCTGGCCGGGTGACGTGGCCGCTCAGCGAGAAGATGCCGAAGCCCTTCGACTTCTCGGTGCCCATCGAGGCGAACCAGTCGGCCCCGTTGGCGAGAATCGAGGGAACACTGGCCACGGACTCCACGTTGTTCACAACAGTCGGCGAGGCGTACAGGCCCGCCACGGCCGGGAACGGAGGCTTGAGACGCGGTTGACCTCTGTGGCCCTCCAGCGAGTCGAGCAGCGCCGTCTCCTCGCCGCAGATGTAGGCGCCGGCCCCGCTGTGCACGACGAGCTCCAGGTCGTAGCCCGAGCCGAAGACGTCGGTGCCGAGGTAGCCCTTGGCGTACGCCTCGCGCACGGCCGCGTGCAGCCTGCGGATGACGTGCAGCACCTCGCCGCGCACGTAGATGAAGGCGTGGTTGGCGCGGATGGCGTAGGAGGTGATGATGACGCCCTCGATGAGCGAGTGCGGGTTGGCCATCATCAGCGGGATGTCCTTGCAGGTGCCCGGCTCCGACTCGTCGGCGTTGACGACGAGGTAGTGCGGCTTGCCGTCACCCTGCGGGATGAAGCCCCACTTCATGCCGGTGGGGAAGCCCGCCCCGCCGCGGCCGCGCAGGCCCGAGTCCTTCACGGCCTGGATGACGGCGTCGGGGTCCATGCCGAGCGCCTTCTTGGCCGCGTCGTACGGGCCGTAGCCGTCGAGGGTGAAGGAGTCGGGGCGGTCCCAGTTGGCGGTCAGGACCGGAGTCAAAGTCGTCGTCATGCCTCGGGGGCCTTCCATCCGTTGGCCTTGGCGACCTTGAGGCCCTCCAGCGAGGGGCCGGCGGCCGACGGGCCCTCGCCCGCCAGGTCGTCGGGCAGGCCCGCCAGCACGCGCGAGGCCTCCTTGAAGGTGCACAGCTTCTTGGGACCGCGGGTCGGCCGCACGTCCTTGCCGTCACGCAGGTCGTCGACGAGCTGCTTGGCCGACCCGGGCGTCTGGTTGTCGAAGAACTCCCAGTTGACCATCATGACGGGGGCGAAGTCGCAGGCCGCGTTGCACTCCAGGCGCTCCAGCGAGACCTTGCCGTCGGCGGTGGTCTCCTCGTGGCCGACGCCGACGTGCTCCGAGAGCTGCTCCCAGATCTCGTCGCCGCCCATGACCGCGCACAGCGCGTTGATGCACACGCCGACGTGAAACTCGCCGGCGGGCCTGCGCTTGTACATGGTGTAGAAGGTCGAGACGCCGACGACCTCGGCCTTGCTGAGGCCCAGCATCTCCGCGCAGAACTCGTGGCCGTCGTCGGAGACGTAGCCGTCCTCCGACTGCACGAGGTGGAGCAGCGGCAGCAGGGCCGACCGCGTCTTCGGGTAGCGGCCGATGATCTCTTTGGCGTCTCGTTCCAGACGCTCGCGGATCTCCGGTGCGTAGGTCACCGGTCCACACCTCCCATGACGGGGTCGATAGAAGCCACCGCGGCGATCACGTCGGCGATCTGGCCGCCCTCCGCCATCGCTGGGAAGGCCTGCAGGTTGCAGAAGGACGGTTCGCGGAAGTGCACGCGGTAGGGGCGGGTGCCGCCGTCGCTGACCACGTGCGCGCCGAGCTCGCCCTTGGGCGACTCGATGCTGGCGTACGCCTGCCCGGCCGGCACCCTGAAGCCCTCGGTCACCAGCTTGAAGTGGTGGATGAGCGCCTCCATGGAGGAGCCCATGATGTGGGCGATGTGGTCGGGCGAGTTGCCGAACCCGTCGGGGCCGAGCGCGAGCTGCGCGGGCCAGCCGATCTTCTTGTCCTCGATCATCACCGGGTCGCCCTTGAGCGGACCGGCGAGGCGGTCCAGGGCCTGCTCGATGATCTTGAGGGACTCCTCCATCTCCTGCATGCGGACGAGGTAGCGCGAGAAGACGTCGCAGCCGCGCTGGGTGGCGACGTCGAACTCGTACGTCTCGTAGCCGCAGTAGGGCTGCGACTTGCGCAGGTCCCAGGGCAGCCCAGCGGCGCGCAGGATCGGGCCGGTGATGCCGAGCGCCATGCAGCCGGTCAGGTCGAGGTAGGCCACGTCCTGGGTGCGGCGCAGGTAGACGGGGTTCTCGTCGAGGAGCTTGCGGATGTCCTTGATCCGCTTGGGCATCTCCTTGAGGAACTCGCCGACCTTGTCGACCGCGCCGGCGGGCAGGTCGACGCTCACGCCGCCCGGCCGGACGTAGGCGTGGTTCATCCGCAGGCCGGTGATGTACTCGAACAGGTCCATGATCAGCTCGCGGTCGCGGTAGCCGAACAGGAACGGCGTGGTCGCGCCGAGCTCCATGCCGAACGTGCCCATCGCGACCAGGTGCGAGGAGATCCGGTTGAGCTCCATCATCATCACGCGGATGGCCTGGGCCCGGTCGGGGATCCGGTCCTCGATGCCGAGCAGCTTCTCGACGCCGAGGCAGTAGGCCGTCTCGTTGAAGATCGGCGAGAGGTAGTCCATCCGGGTGACGAACGTGGTGCCCTGGGTCCACGTCCGGTATTCCATGTTCTTCTCGATGCCGGTGTGCAGGTAGCCGATGACGCCGCGCGCCTCGGTGACCGTCTCACCGTCGAGGGTCAGCACGAGCCGGAGCACGCCGTGGGTCGACGGGTGCTGCGGGCCCATGTTGACGACCAGGCGCTCCTCCTCGGAGTCGCGCACGCCGGTGACGACCTCGTCCCAGTCGGCGCCGGTGACCGAGTAGACCTTGCCCTCGGTGGCCTCGTCGTAGCCGGTGGTCACTGGTAGGACCTCCTCTGGTCGGGCGACGGGATGGTGGCGCCGCGGTACTCGACGGGGATGCCGCCGAGCGGGTAGTCCTTGCGCTGCGGGTGGCCGTCCCAGTCGTCGGGCATCATGATCCGGGTCAGCGCGGGGTGGCCGTCGAAGACGATGCCGAAGAAGTCGTACGTCTCGCGCTCGTGCCAGTCGTTGCCCGGGTAGACGCCGACGGTGGAGGGGATGTGCGGGTCGCCGTCGGGGCAGCTCACCTCAAGCCGGACGCGCCGGTTGTGGGTGATGGAGCACAGGTGGTAGACGGCGTGCAGTTCCTCGCCGACCAGGTGGGGGTAGTGGACGCCGGACACGCCGAGCGCCAGCTCGAAGCGCAGGGCCGGGTCGTCGCGCAGCTTGCCGCAGACCTCGACGAGGCGCTCGCGCTTGACGTGCAGGGTCAGCTCGCCGCGGTCCACGACGACCCGCTCGACGGCGTCGTCGAGGCCGAGGCTGTCGACCACCTCGTCGAAGTAGCCGCCGTACGGGCGCGGCGTGGACAGCTGCGGCGCCCGCCGGACGACGAGACCGCCGTAGCCGGAGGTGTCGCCGGAGTCGCTCGCCCCGAACATCCCGCGCCGGGCGACCGGTGACTCCGGGACCTCGGGAACGCCTGGCACCTCGGGAAGGTTGTCTGGGGAGGTCACTTGGCAGCCCCCTGGTCGATCAGCGGCAGGGCGCGCAGCTTCTGGCGTTCGAGCTCGTCGATCTGCTTGGCCCGGTGCGCGCCGAACTTCGTGTTCTGGATCTTGTCGTGCAGCTTGACGATCGCGTCGATCAGCATCTCGGGCCGCGGCGGGCAGCCGGGCAGGTAGATGTCGACGGGGACGACGTGGTCGACGCCCTGCACGATGGCGTAGTTGTTGAACATGCCGCCGCTGGAGGCGCACACGCCCATCGCGATGACCCACTTGGGCTCGGCCATCTGGTCGTAGATCTGCCGCAGGACCGGTGCCATCTTCTGCGACACGCGGCCCGCCACGATCATGAGATCGGCCTGCCGGGGAGACGCCGAAGCGCGCTCCATGCCGAAGCGCGCCAGGTCGTAGTGGGGGCCACCGGTGGCCATCAGCTCGATGGCGCAACAGGCGAGCCCGAACGTGGCGGGCCACACGGAGTTCTTGCGAGCCCATCCGGCGGCCTGCTCGACCGTGCTGAGGATGAAGCCGCTGGGGAGTTTCTCTTCAAGTCCCATTTTCAGTCCCAGTCCAGACCCTTGCGGCGCCACACGTACGCGTAGGCGACGAGCACGGTGACGATGAACAGCAGCATCTCGACGAGCGCGAACACCCCGAGGCCCGAGGAGAGCACACCGCCCGCGTCGTTCTTCAGCGGCGCGAAGGACACAGCCCAGGGGTAAAGGAAGATGATCTCGATGTCGAACACGATGAAGAGCATCGCGGTGACCATGTATTTGAGCGGGAACCGTCCGCCACCGACAGGCTGGGGCGTCGGCTCGATGCCGCATTCGTAGGCGTCAAGCTTGGCGCGGTTCCAGCGCTTGGGACCGGTGAAGGGAGCGATGGCGACCGAGAAGATCGCGAAGCCCCCCGCGAGAACGGCGAGCACCAGGATGGGCACGTAAAGGTCCATCGCTACGCCTCCTCTGGAGCCACGCGCGCGAACGCGCAGCCTGATCTATGGATGTGCCTGGGTCTTGTGGGATTCATGCTGGCGGCGCGACCTTCGAGAGTGCGTTGATGATCTTGTCTGACGCATCGCCCCGCCGGTCGGTGAGATTACCAAGGAGTTTGAGCGCGAAGCGCATCAGCCTCGGGTGGGGCAGACCGTGGCGGGTGCCGAAGCTCATGACCCCCGGCTTCCCGATCGCCTCGACGAACCACCTGCCGAGCGTGAAGTAGCCGCCGTAGGCGTCCTTCAGCACCTGAGGATAGGTGCGCAGGGTCCGTTCGCGGTGCGCGGGCGTGGTGTCCTTGCGCAGTGCCCGTTCGATGACCTCGGCCGCGATCTCGCCGGTCTCCATGGCGTAGGCGATGCCCTCGCCGTTGAACGGGTTGATCGAGCCGCCGGAGTCGCCGACGAGCACGAGGCCGCGCGTGTAGTGGGGCTGGCGGTTGAACGCCATCGGGAGGGCGGCGCCGCGGATCGGGGCCGTCATGTTCTCCTCGGTGAAGCCCCATTCGGCGGGCATGGCCTTGCACCAGCGCTTCAGCAGGACGCGATAGTCGATGTTGCCGAAGTGGGCGCTGGTGTTGAGCAGGCCGAGGCCGACGTTGGCGGTGCCGTCGCCGACGCCGAACACCCAGCCGTAACCGGGCAGCAGCGTGTCGCCGTCCCAGAGCTCCAGCCAGGTCTCGAGATAGTCGTCGTCGTGGCGGGGGCTGGTGAAGTAGGTGCGCACGGCCACGCCCATCGGGCGGTCCTCGCGCTTGTGCAGCCCCATGCCGAGGGCCAGCCGGGTGCTGTTGCCGTCGGCGGCGACCACCAGGCGGCTGCGGTAGGTCGCGCCGTCCTTGGTCGTGACGCCGACGACGTGGCCGCTGCGGTCGTCGAGGACCGGGCCGGTGACGGTGACGCCCTGCATGAGCCGCGCCCCGGCCTGGACGGCGTTGGCGGCGACGATCTCGTCGAAGTCCTGGCGGGTGCGCACCAGGCCGAAGTCGGGGAAGCGCTCCAACTGCGGCCAGTCGAGCTCGAAACGAAGGCCGCCGCCGACGACCCGCAGGCCCTTGTTCCTGACCCAGCCGGGGGCGTCGACGTCGACGCCCATGTTGAGGAGCTGCTTGACCGCGCGGGGGGTCAGCCCGTCGCCGCAGACCTTCTCCCGGGGGAAGGTGGTCTTCTCGAGGAGCAGCACGTCGAGCCCGGCCCGGGCGAGGTAAAAGGCGGTTGCGGAACCGGCGGGACCGGCGCCGACGACGATGACGTCGGCGTCAGCCTGTGTGGCTGTGGGCACGGTCACGGGACTGTCCTGTCCTACACGCTTGAAGGCCTCGGGTTGTGTCGCCTTCGTTCCTTTGTGAACCCCTTCACAAACTTGTCGGCCCGCAGTCTACTGCTTTTCGTCTGGATAGTGGCAGTCGGGGCACGCCCTTTGACCCAACCCGTCCGTCACACCGGCTTGAACGCCCGATGCATGGCCACGATGCCCATCGTGAGATTGCGCCAGGCGACCCGTTGCCACCCTGCGTCGCGGATCACGCGGGCCAGCTTCGCCTGGTCCGGCCAGTCGCGGATCGACTCGGCCAGGTACTCGTAGGAGTCGTCATTGGAGCCGAACACCGTGGCCACCTTGGGCAACAGCTTCATCAGGTATTCGCGGTAGACCAGGTCGAAGGCCGGCACCGTCACGTGCGAGAACTCGAGCACGACCAGCCGCCCGCCCGGCTTGGCCACGCGCAGCATCTCGCGCAGCGCCTGCCCGGTGTCGTGCACGTTGCGCAGCGCCACCGAGATGGTCACCGCGTCGAAGCTGTCGTCGGCGAACGGCAGCCGCATCGCATCACCGGCGACGAACGGAACGCCCGGTCCGCTCAGCGCGTTGCCGCCGTGCCGCCGCACCCCCGTGCGCAGCATGCCGAGGGAGAAGTCGGAGGCGATCGCGCGGGCGCCCAGGGTCGTGAACGCGTCGGTGGACGTGCCGGTGCCGGCCCCGAGGTCGAGCACCACCTCGCCGGGCCCCGCGTCGACGGCCGCGGCCACGGCCTTGCGCCACAGCCGCACCTGTCCCAGCGAGATCACGTCGTTGACCAGGTCGTAGCGCCGGGCGGTGCGATCGAACATCGCGGCGACCTCGCCCGGCTTCTTGTCCAACTGAGCGCGCGTCATGGCCCAAGCCTATGGCCATACCGGCGATTGACGGAAAGTATCCACACCGCTACGGACAGTCTGCTAGAACTTGGCGAATGCTTGCCCGAGTCACCCTTGCGGCCGTGCTGGCCGCCTCCCCCACCGCGCACTCGCGCGTCGTCTCGGCCGACCCCGCCGACACCACGCCGCACGTGCTCGACGGCATCGTCAACGCGATCGCGCTGGTCGGCCGCACCGTCGTGGTCGGGGGGTCGTTCAGCGAGGTGAGCGACGCCGGGCGCACGGTGACACTGGCCCGCGACAACCTCTTCGCCTACGACCTCGCCACGGGCCGCGTCCTGCCCGGCTTCGCGCCGGAGGTTGACGGCCCCGTGTACGGCCTGGCCGCCGGCGACGCCGGCACGGTCTACGTGGGCGGCGACTTCCCCGAGGTCAACGGGCAGGCGGCCAGGTCGCTGGCCCGGCTCAGCCTGCGCGACGGGTCGCTGGTGCGCGGCTTCGCGCCGCGCGTCGCCGGGGGCATGGTCGCCACGCTGGCCCGGCAGGGCGGGCAACTGTACGCCGGAGGCGACTTCACCCGGCCGCGCACGGCGCTGGCCAGGCTGGACGCGAGGACCGGAGCGGCGGACCCGAGGTTCGCGATCACGCCGGGCGCGCCGCTGACGCCGCGCGTCAAGGTGCACGCGCTCGCGGTGGCGGGCGGCCGGCTCGCGGTGAACGGCAGCTTCACCACGCTCGGCGGCCGGTCGCGGCCCCAGCTCGGGCTGATCGACGTGAGTGGCCCGACGGCCGAGGTGGCCGCCTGGCGGACCTCGGCGTACGCACCGGCGTGCAAGAGGGTCTTCCCCTCCTACGTGCGGGGACTCGACTTCTCACCGGACGGGCGCTACTTCGTCGTCGTCACCACGGGAGGGGCGGCCACCGGCACGAAGCTGTGCGACACCGCCGCGCGGTTCGAGACCCGGGCGACGGCGGCCGACGTGCGGCCCACGTGGGTCAACCACACCGGTGGAGACTCGCTCTACGCGGTGGCGGTGACGGGGGCGGCGGTCTATGTCGGCGGGCACCAGCGATGGCTGAACAATCCCCGTGGCCGCGACTCGGCGGGGCCCGGCGCGGTGGCGCGCGAGGGGATCGCCGCCATTCATCCCGGCACGGGCAAGGCGCTCACGTGGAATCCGGGACGTGAGCGTGGGATCGGGGTCAAGGCGTTTCTGCCGCACCCGGGCGGCCTACTGGTTGGTAGCGACACGACGCGACTGGGACGGGAGTACCATGCCCGGATTGGCATGTTCCCCCTGACCTAGTCGTCGTGCGGCTTGGACCGGTTGAGCCTGCCGCTGAGTCGTGCGCTCATGGCGTCGCGCTGCTTCGACAGCAGCACGTAACTCACGATGCCGCTCACCAGGAACGACACCACGATCAGCACGAGCAGGTTTTGCAGGCCGAGCAGGTAGAGCACGCCGAAGGTCACCGCGAACAGAACGACGCGCAGCAGGGTGTAAACGAGAACGGGACGCACAACGTCGAGGTTACTCGGCGGACAGTGCGGTCGCTCTTCGCATCCGGCGCGAGCGCTGCTAGTGTTCACAGTCAGGGAGTTTCGTAAAGAAACACCCATGAGAGCCCCAAAGAGGCTCTATCATATAACAATCGGGCAGTCAGCTGATAACAACCCGTGATCTTTGTCGAAAACCACGGATAAATCAGGCTTCGCTCGACACACTGGTTACCTGTCCGCCCGCTGGCAGGAAGCGGGATGCGAGGGGGAGAGATTGGTGGAGAGTAGCAGCGAGCGTCTGCTGACCCCGGGAGAGGTTGCCGCCCTCTTCCGAGTAGACCCAAAGACGGTTACGCGCTGGGCTGCGGCAGGCCGCATCAGCAGTATCCGCACCCCCGGAGGGCACCGGCGGTTCCGCGAGTCGGAAGTGCACGCCCTTCTGCGTGGCGAGGATGTTCTGACGGCCGACCGGCCGGCAGGCGAGTCCCCGCGCGTGTGACGTTTCGTCATGGTGATCCTGCGTGTCAGGGTCACCGCGACGGGACGCCGTTCTGGAGATGTACGGCACGCCCGGGCGCCAACCGCCGAACGTGGCTGGCGCCTGTCCAGACCTCCCCCACGCCCCGGGCCCGCCCTGAGCGGCCTCCGCGTCAGCCTCTCTCCGGCTCCTGCTCCTGCTCCGCCGTGACCTGCCCGGCCTCGACCTGCCCGGCGTGTTCCGTCTTGAACGCCAGGAACTCCCGCTCCAGCTCCTCGTCGCCCTCCTGCCAGCGACCGCGCCGTTCGGCCAGTTCGTCCTCGGTCAGCGACTCCTTCAGCCAGCGGTCGTAGTCGGGGTCGCCGGGCACGACGTCCACGTAGGCGTTGCCGATCAGCCGCCCGTCCTCGCTGGTCAGGCTTCGCGGCACGCGCAGGGTCCCGTCAGCGAGCCGGATGACGTACATGCCCGATCACCTAGATTCCGTAGCGCCGGTTGAAGAACAGCATGACGTTCAGCGCCATCCGCGTGTCTCCGTTCAGCATGTCGACGAGGGCGGGCCGCTGGCGCGAGGCGATGGCGGCGAAGGCGTCGGCGAAGAACTCCTTGCGGCCCAGCCCTCCGCCCTGGCGGTGGAAGGACGAGGCCAGCAGGGGCATCACCTGCTCGTACAGTGCCACGAACTCCGGCGAGTCCGACACCCAGTCGCCGTATTGGGAGTCGATGTCGTCGATGGCGTGCCCCACCTCGTGCATCATCACGTCGGGTGTCGGCGACGGCCGGTCGCCCACGACGATCTTGCGGTCGCCGTACGCGCCCGCGCAGATGTCCCAGGTGGCCCGGCCGGACGGCAGCGGGGCGCCGCGCAGGTAGCCCATGTCGTCGAGGTCCGGCACGCCGCCCGGGCCGACGTAGATGCCTTCGAGCCCGTCGGCGAGCAGTTCCTTGAGCCGTTCGGGCAGCCGGGCGAGGCTCTCCACGGCGCGGACGATCTCCGCGGGCGGCGGGCCGAGGCGGGCGTCCCACTGGCGGTGCAGGATCGTCTCCAGCCTGCCGCAGTGGCGCAGCCCGTCACCCAGGGAGGGCGCCTCGGGGCGGTGCGGCCTGGCTCTCAGCGGTGTGTCGTCCAGCTCGAAGTCGTGCCAGGTGTACGCGGGGTGGTCCACCACGGCCGCCGGCAGCCGTTCGGCGCCGTCCCGCCGGCGGCGGTCCCGTGACCGGGAGCCCTCGCCGAGGTCGGGCAGGACGCGGTGCCAATCGCGTTCGGGCCGCGGGCGCCGGGAACGGTCCCGTCCCAGCCAGTCGCGCACGGACCTGTCCCGGTCGGGCCGGTCGTCGCGGTCGGGCCGCGTCTCGGAGCCGCCCGGGCCGCCTCTCACGTCCGGGGGCCGGCGAAGCAGTCCCTCGTCGTACGCCCAGAACGAGCGGTCGGCATCGGGTGGCGCCTCGCGGCGCCGCGAGAAGAGGTACGACCCGCGCCGCCACCAGCGGCCCCGCCGATGGCGGCCCTTGTCGGTCGAAAAGGCCATCGCACCTCTCCACGCCCGTGGCGCCCGCGCGAACCGCCGGACGGTCGGGGCTGCCCGGCGAGGGCTCCGCTGAATCGGGTTCCACGGTACGACGGGCACCTTCCCGAGTCACCCGAAATGGTGCATGTAGGTGACACGATCACGTCGCGGATGGCTTACAGTTCGGGCATGGCAGGTGTCCTGTTGGGTCTGGCTCTGTTGGCCTTCTGGCTCTATTCGCTGTTCGACGTGATCACCACCCCCGAGGAGGACGTCCGCAACGCCCCCAAGGCGCTGTGGCTGCTGATCGTCGCCCTGCTCCCCCTCGTGGGCGGCCTGTTCTGGCTGGCGCGCGGCCGCCCGCAGGCCGCCGCGCACCACACGCCGCGACAGCGGCAGCCCGGCAGGCCTCCGCGGCCGGCCCCCAAGGGTCCCGACGACGACCCCGACTTCCTCCGCGAGCTGGACCGCCGCATGCGCGGCGGCAGCGACGACTGAGCCGCCCCCGGGGTGACGTGCGGGGCTCCTAGCCGACGTCGGCGTAGCTGTGGAGCCCCGTGATGAAGATGTTCACGCCGACGAGGTTGAACAGCAGGCAGGCGAAGGCGACGAGCTGGACGATCGTCGCCGCGCGGCCCCGCCAGCCCGCCGTGACGCGGGCGTGCAGGTAGGCGGCGTACGCCACCCAGGTGATGAAGGACCAGACCTCCTTGGGGTCCCAGCCCCAGTAGCGGCCCCACGCCTTGTCGGCCCACAGCGCGCCCGCGATGACGGCGAACGTCCACACCGGGAAGGCCAGCACGATCGCCCGGTGGGCCACCCGCTCCAGGTCCTCCCGCGACGGCAGCCGCGACAGGCCGTCCCCGCGTACGAGGTAGAGGACGCCCGTGACCCCCGCCAGGATGAACAGACCGCTGGCCAGGATCGCCGCCGAGACGTGGATGGCGATCCAGTAGGAGTTGAGCGCGGGCACCACCGGCCCGGCGGCGGTGTAGAGGAACTTGACCGCGAAGCCGAGCCCCAGAGCCGCCGTGAGCATGACGAACGGGCCGAGGAAACGGACGTTGTACCGCAGGTGGGTGCCGAGGAACGCCGTCACGGCGGCGAAGCAGATGCCCACCACGAACTCGTACATGTTGGCCCACGGCCAGCGCTCCACGGCCAGGCCCCGCGTGACGATGGCGGCCAGGTTGGCCGCCCACGCCCCCCAGCCGAGCAGCAGCGCCACGAGGGCGGCCTTGGACGCCCACGTCGGCGACGCCGCGCCCCCCTCGACGCCGGCCGGGCCGGCGGCGGGCGGCTCGGCACCACCGCCGGCGCCCACGGCGACGGGCTCCCTGCCCCGTGCGGCGGCCGTGCCCGCGTGGGCCCGGCCGAACGCCAGGTCGAGCGCGAAGCCGATCATGGCCAGGAGGTAGAGCAGGACGGCGGCGAGGATGAAGAGGTCGCTCACCTCGGCCAGTTGCTCAGCGGGCATCCTTGTCTCCTGCTGATAGAACCTTCACGATGTCGGCGAACTCCTCGGTGAAGCCCGCCGCCGAACCCTCGGTGCGGGTCAGGCCGCCCACCTCGGCGGCGCCGTCCTTGATCCGCACCCACACCCGGCGGCGGCGGATCATCAGCGACAGCGCGATCGAGACGGTGGCGACCGCGGCGGCCACCAGGGCGGGCAGCCGCCCCGGGTCGTAGGCGATCTGGAGCGTCATCCACTCCTTGACGCCGGTGAACTCCAGTTTGCCCGCTCCGTTCGGCAGGTCGAGCGACTGCCCCACGGCCAGCGGCTTGGGCACGGAGGTGCCCATGACCAGCGGGTTGAGCTTCTTCATCAGCTCGGGCGGGGCCAGCTCGTACACCGACTGCGGCTTGCCCGAGCGCACGCCGAGGTCGCCGGAGAACGCCCCGATGACCTGCACCTCCGGCTGGAGCGCGCCGGGGAAGGCGGAGGCGTGGCCGCCGTCGGTCAGCGGCACGCTCGTCGGCAGGAACCTCAGCAGGAAGCCGAGCTGCTCGGGCCGGGCGTCGGGCG
This sequence comes from Nonomuraea muscovyensis, assembly GCF_014207745.1. Classification (NCBI taxonomy): domain Bacteria; kingdom Bacillati; phylum Actinomycetota; class Actinomycetes; order Streptosporangiales; family Streptosporangiaceae; genus Nonomuraea; species Nonomuraea muscovyensis. Next base: position 3,294,887 of record NZ_JACHJB010000001.1, on the reverse strand, counting down.
CCTTGACGACGCATCCCGAGGTCAGCGACGGCTTGTCCTCGATGAGGCACGGCACGGGCCCCTCGAAGGCCACCTGCCCCTTGCCGTCGGTGATCCTGAACTCGGGGGCGTAGCCGTGGCCGATGAGGTAGGTCTGCGTGCCGTCGATCTCCAGCGGCTCGTTGACCTTCAGCTCGTAGTCGCGTTCGCGCGCTCCGGGCGCGTCGCTGACCTTGAGGAAGGCGGAGTAGTCGAGCTCCTGCCCGCGCTTGTCGCCTTCGACCTGGTAGGTGGTCTCGAAGCGGTCGAGCCGGAAGGAGAACGGCTCCAGCGACTCGGCGGACACCTGGCTGCCGGGCATGTAGCGGTCGTAGGCGGCGACCGTGTTGGCGAACCCGTCGCCCTCGACGACGAGGACGTTGCCCCGGTAGCCGTACAGGGAACCGATCCCGACGGCGACCAGCAGGCCGAGCAGCGCGATGTGGAAGAACAGGTTGCCGGTCTCGCGCAGGTAGCCCTTCTCGGCGGCCACCCAGCCGTCGCCCGTCTCGACGCGGAAGCGCCGCCGGCGCAGCCGTGCGGCGGCCTGCTCGACGGTCAGGCCGCCGTCGAAGGACGAGAAGTGCGGCAGGCGCGACAGGTTGCGCGGCGCGGCCGGGGGACGCCGGCGCAGCTCGCGCAGGTAGGTCGTGGTGCGCGGGATGATGCAGCCGATCAGCGAGGTGAACAGCAGCAGGTAGATCGCGGCGAACCAGACCGAGCTGAAGACGTCGAAGAGCTGGAAGCGGTCGTACCACTCGGCGAGCGCGGGGTTCTGCTGGTAGAGCTGGGCGACCTGCTCCGGCTCGACGCCGCGCTGCGGCAGCAGCGAGCCGGGCACGGAGGCCAGCGCGAACAGGAAGAGCAGGATGAGCGCCGTCTTCATCGAGGTGAGGGTGCGCCAGGCCCACCGCAGCCAGCCCACCGGGCCGAGCCCGGCCGGGCGGGGCGCCTCCTGCTTGCGCAGCTCGTCCACCGTCATGGCGTCACCGTCATCAGATCACCGGCCTGAACCCGCCGACCAGCCCCTGCATGGACGCGATCATCTCTCCCCAAAGGCCGGTCACGAGCAGGATGCCCACCGCCACCATCATGCCGCCGCCGATCCGGGTGATCAGCCGCGAGTGCCGCCGGATGGCCTGGAACGTGCGCAGCGCCCTGCTGTAGGCCAGCGCGGCGACGACGAACGGCACCCCGAGCCCCAGCGCGTACGCGACGGCGAGCAGCGCGCCCCGTGACGCGCTGCCCTCGTTGAGCCCCAGCGCCAGCACGACGGCGAGCGTCGGCCCGATGCACGGCGTCCAGCCGAGCCCGAACACCACGCCGAGCAGCGGTGCCCCGGCCAGACCGGCCGAGGGCAGGCGGTGGATGCGCACGTCGCGCATCAGCCCGGGCAGCACGCCCAGGAAGGCCAGCCCGAGCAGGATCGTCAGCACGCCGATCACCCGCGTGATGACCTCGGCGTGGCCCAACATGGCCGCGCCGAGCCCGCCGAACAGCGCCCCGCTGAGCACGAACACCACCGCGAACCCGGCGACGAACAGCACGGTGCCCAGCACGAGCCGCCCCTTGCGGGGGTCGGTGCTCATCCCGGTCACGTACGACAGGTAGCCCGGCACCAGCGGCAGCACGCACGGCGACAGGAACGACACCAGACCCGCGAGGACCGCGATGGGCACGGCCAGCAGCAGCGAGCCGGAGGCGACGACGTCACTCATCGCGCACCTTGGTCACCGTGTTCATCAGGTCGGTGTAGCGCACCGCGCCGAGCGCCCTGGCGGCGATCCGGCCCTGCTTGTCGATGATCAGCGTGGACGGGATGGCGGCGGGCGGCACGGTGCCCTGGAAGGCGAGCGCGACCTTGCCGGGCTGGTCGAAGATGCTCGGGTAGCCGGTCTGCTCGGTGCGCTCGAACGCCAGCGCGTCGGCCTTGCGGTCCTTGAAGTCGACGCCCAGGAACTCGACGCCGCCGCCCTTGGTCTTGGCCGCGACCTCCTTGAGCACCGGCGCCTCGGCCCGGCACGGCCCGCACCACGACGCCCAGAAGTTCAGCACCACGACCTTGCCCTTGTGCGCGGCGAGTGAGGCGGTGCCGCCTTCGAGGGTCTCCCCTTCGACCGTGGGCGCGGGCTTGCGGTCGGCCGCGGCGAAGAGCTGCATCGTGCCGTCGCCCGCGACGAAGCGCGTGTCGCCCGCCTGGGGCTGTCCGGTCTGGCCGCTGCCCGCGCAGCCGGCCGCCAGCAGGGCCAGGAGGGTGAGGGAGACGAGCTTCGCGCGCACGGGGAAGATCTCCTTGTACTACAACCGGTAGAGCTTGCAACTCTACCGGCGTGACGGGCCGCCCAGGACGCAGGGGCACCCGCGCGGATCAGGCTCCGGGAATCGTCGGGCCCTTGACGAGCGAGCCGGCCGGCTCGCTGTAGCCGACGCTGACGAGCCGGTCGCCCTCGAAGGTGAACGTGGTGAGGCTGGCCAGCCCGCACTGCCTGCGTCTCGGGTCGTGCCAGAGCCTGCGCCGGCCCTCGGCGGCCATCCGGATCGCCCAGATGGGCAGCTGGTGGCTGACCAGGATCGTCTCGTGGCCGCGCGCCGCGCGCCTGGCGTCGTCGACGACCGACCGCATCCGCTGGATGATCGAGGGGTACGGCTCGCCCCACGAGGGGCGCATGGGGTTCCAGAAGTAGCGGTAGTTGCGCGGGTTGCGGAAGACACCCAGGCCCTGGCCGATCATGCGGCCTTCGAGCAGGTTGCCCGCCTCGATCAGGCGGTCGTCGAGGGTGACCTCCAGGCCGAACGTCGCCGCCAGCGGGGCCACGGTCTCCTGGGCGCGCTCCAGGGGCGAGCTGTAGAGGGCGACGACGTCGCGGGCGGTGACCGCCTTGGCGACGACCTCGGCCATCTGCCGGCCGGTGTCGGACAGGTGGTAGCCGGGCAGCCTGCCGTAGAGGATGCCCTCGGGGTTGTGCACCTCACCGTGCCGCATCAGGTGAACGACGGTGGTTTCAGCCATGGTGCGCCACAGCCTATCCGGCCGCGCCCTGCGAGCCACACCAGGGCGTGCGGGGTCAGCTCACGGCCCAGGAGTTCTCCTGGGTGCGGCTGGCTTCGGACAGCGCCTCGACGGCGGCCCTGATCGCCGGGCGGCGGGCTGCGTCGGTGCGCCAGATCGCGGAGATCCGCCGCGTCTGCCGGGGGCGGAGCGGGACGACGCTGACGCCCTCGGGCAGGAGGTCGCGGCCCAGCCTGGGGATGATGGCGCAGCCGATCCCGGCGGCGACGAGCGCCATCTGGGTCGGGTACTCGTCGGCCATGCAGGAGATCTCGGGCTCCAGGTCGGCGCTGCGCAGCGTGAAGACGAGCCAGTCGTGGCAGACGGTGCCGGGCGAGGAGCTGATCCACTGCTCTCCGCTCAGCGACGACAGCTCGACCTCCTTGCGGCCGGCCAGCGGATGGTCGGCGGGCACCACCACGTCGGCGATGTCGTCGAGCAGGGTCGCCTTGGACAACCCGTCGGGCAGGGCCATCGGGCGGTTCATCCAGTCCTGGACGACGCCGAGGTCGAGTTCGCCCCGCGCCACCTCGCGCACCACCCGCTCGGGCTCGCGCTCGTGCAGCAGGACATGCAGGTCGGGGTGGCGCCGCCGCATGCCGGTCAGCGCGGCGGGCATCAGCCCGCGCACCGCCGTCGGGAACGCCCCCATGTTCAGGCGGCCCACGACCTCGCCGCGCAGCGCCTCGAAGTCGGCCTCGGCGGTCTCCACCAGCGCGAGGATCCGTTCGGCGTGCTCGGCGAGCAGGCCGGCCGCGTCGGTGAGCCGGACGCCCCGGCCGTTGCGCTCCATCAGCCGGGCACCGGTCTCGCGCTCCAGCTTGGCGATCTGCTGGGAGACGGCCGAGGGGGTGACCATGAGCGCGTCGGCGGCGGCGCCGACCGACCCGTAGACGTGCACGGCGTGAAGAGCCTTGAGCCGGTTCAGGTCCAACATGTAAGCCAGCCTAAAGGGTTTAGCGTAGAAAGTCTCGCTTGTCCTTCAATCTGAAGTAGACGAAAATATATGCATGCGAATCCTTAACACGAAGAAGCACGCGTCCACGTCCGTCTCCTACCTCAAGGTCCTCGCCGAGCAGGCCCGCGAGCAGCGCATCCGCTACCAGAAGCCGCGCTCTGCGTGACACCGCGTCACCTGGCCCTGGCGATCGGCCTCGCGGCCGTCTGGGGCTTCAACTTCGTGGTCATGCAGGTGGGCCTGCGCCACTTCCCGCCCCTGCTGTACGCGGGGCTGCGGTTCGCCATGGCCGCCTTCCCCGCCCTGCTGCTGGTGGGCCGGCCGGGAGTGCCGTGGCGCTGGGTGGCCGGGGTGGCCGCGACGATCGGCGTCGGACAGTTCGGCCTGCTGCTGATGGGCATGCGGGCCGGCATGCCCGCCGGTCTCACCTCACTGGTCCTGCAGGTGCAGGCCCTGTTCACCGTGCTGTTCGCGGTGACCTTGCTCGGTGAGCGGCTCACCGCCCGGCGCGTCGCCGGGCTGGGCCTCGCCTTCGCCGGGCTGGCGCTCGTCGCCGTCGACTTCGGCCTGGCCGGACCCGCCGGCGCCTTCGCCCTGTGCGTGGCCGCCGCCGCGGCGTGGGGGCTGGGCAACGTGGTGCAGCGCCGGGCCGCGCCGCCCGACTCGCTGCGGTTCATGGTGTGGGTGAGCGCCCTGTCCGCGCCGCCCCTGCTGGCCCTGTCCCTGCTGGTGGAGGGCACGCCCAGCCTGTCGGCGCCCGCCGAGGGCTGGCTGTCGCTGGTGTACGTGGCGTTCGTCTCCACGCTGGGCGGGTTCGGGGTGTGGGGGTGGTTGCTGCGGCGCTACGACGCCTCGACCGTCGCGCCGTACACGCTGCTGGTGCCCGTGTTCGGCCTCTCCTCCGCCGCCCTGGTCACGGGCGAGCCCCTCTCCTGGGTCAAGCTCGTCGCGGGAGCGCTCATCGTCTGCGGCGTCCTGTACGCGGGCACCCGCCGGGCGCCCGCGCCGGCCGAGCCCGCGCCCGCCGTCCGGGGGGCGTGACGCTCCAGGTCCGCGGCACCGGCCGAGCGTCGCTCCGCTCAGCGAGGATCGGCGACGAACGTGGCGCGGAAGAGGCCCGCCAGGTGGTCGCCGTACCGCTCGGGCGACCAGCCCTTCTCGACGATCAGCCGTTCGAGCAGATCCCACGACATCAGGCCCCACAGCATGTCGGCCGCCGTCTCGACCGTCCACGCGCCGGCCAGCCGCCCCTCGTCCGCCAGCCAGGCCATGAGCCTCGTGCAGCCGAGATGCCAGTTGCGCATGGTGATCCCGCGCATCTGCGCGGCGTCCGGGTCGGTGCGGCAGGCTCGCTCCACAGCCAGCGAGACCGCCATGATCCTCGGGTGCGCCCTGGCCATGTGGTGCGCCCATTCCTCCAGAGCGCTCACCGCGTCCGGCCGGCTCCACACCAGGTCGAGCGAGGCCCTGAGATCCTCGGCGGCGCCGAGATGCCCGTACAGCGTGGTGAGCAGGTCGCCACGGGAGGCGAAGTGGAGATAGAGCGCCCGGTGTGAGACGCCGGCGCGCTCGGCGACGGCGGCCATGGTGGTCGCCTCGAAACCCTCTTCCTCGATCAGCTTGCGCGCGGCGGTCAGGAGGGCCTCCCGGGTGCGGCGGCTGCGCGCGTTCTGGGGCCGGTCGATGGCCGCCATGCCACCCCTCCCAACAACTTCATTCGATGTGAACTTCCCCTTGGTGCGAACTTCATGCTATCTGTAGATTCGGAACTACACACCGCATGAAGTTTTGGAACGAGGACGACACCATGACGGTCAACGTCGCAGTGATCTACTACAGCTCCACCGGCACCGTGCACGCCTTGGCGCGGGCGGTGGCCGAAGGCGCGGAGAAGGCCGGCGCCACGGTACGGCTGCGCCGGGTCGCGGAGCTCGCCCCGGCCCACGCCGTCGAGAGCGACCCCGCCTGGCAGGCGCACATCGAGCGGACCGCGGACATCCCCGAGGCCGCACTCGACGATCTCGAGTGGGCCGACGCCGTCCTGTTCGGCACCCCCACCCGATACGGCACGGTCGCCGCCCAGCTCAAGCAGTTCATCGACACCACCGGCCCGCTGTGGCAGCGGGGCCGCCTCGCCGGCAAGGTCTACGGCGCCTTCACCGCGGGTGCCACCGCGCACGGCGGTCAGGAAAGCACGCTGCTGTCCCTCGGCAACGTCTTCTACCACTGGGGCGGCATCATCGTCCCGCCCGGCTACACCGACCCCGTCCAGTTCCGGCTGGGCAATCCCTACGGCACCTCGTTCGTCTCGGCCATGGGAGGCGAGCCGGGCGAGGTGGAGCTGGAGGCCGCCGCGCACCAGGGGCGGCGGGCCGCCGCGACCGCCGCGCTGCTCGCCCGGAGCGCGGCATGACCGCCTGGCACCGGCGGGCCGCGCGCACGCCCGCCCCACCACGACGGAGGCTGTCCGTGTGGGCCCTGGCGTCGGCCATGCTGGTGGCCGCGGCGATGGTGCCGGTCGCGGCGGGCCCCACACCCGCCGGCGCGTCCACACCCGCCGGCGCGTCCACGACCGCCGGGACGGGCGCGGGCAAGGGCTGGACCGCCACCTGGACCGCATCGCCGCAGCGTCCGAGCAGGAGCTTCACCCCCAACTGGGCCGAGGAGGGCTTCACCCGCCAGACCGTCCGGCAGGTGGTCCGCATCAGCGCCGGCGGCCGCCTGACGCGCGTGCGGCTGTCGAACGCCTACGGCACGGCCCCGCTCAGAGTCACCGGTGCGACCATCGCCCGCACTGCCCGCGGCGCCTCCATCCGGCCGGAGACGCTGCACCACCTCACCGTCGAACGAGCTCGATCCTTCACCATCCCGGCCGGGGCGGAACTCGCCGGCGACCCGGTGGCGCTGCCGCTGAAAGCGCTGGACTCCGTGACGGTCACCCTTCACTTCGCCGCGCCGACCGGTCCCGCCACCTACCACGCACAGGCCACGGCCACCAGCTACCGGGCGGCCGGCGACCACCGGGCCGACACCAGCGCCACGGCCTTCACCGACACCTCACAGTCCTGGTACTACCTCAGCGCAGTCGACGTCATCGGCGCGACGCCGCGACGCCCTGGCGTGGTCGCCTTCGGCGACTCCCTCACCGATGGGTACGGCTCCACCCCCGGGGCCGACAACCGCTACCCCGACGAGCTCGCCGAACGGCTCTCCACCACCAGCCGGCCTCGCGCCATAGTCAACCAGGGCATCGCCGGCAACCTCGTGACGGTCGACTCCCCGCAGTTCGGCGACAGTGCCACGTCCCGGTTCGGACGTGACGTCCTCGCGCAGCCCCGCGTGGGCACGGTCATCGTCCTGGCAGGCACCAACGACATCGGCATGAGTGAGGCGCCCTCCCCCATCGGCGGGCCCGCCGTCGAGGTCCCGGCCCAAAAGGTCATCGCGGGGCATCTCAGTCTGATCCGGCAGGCCCGCGCCAAGGGGGTGCGGATCATCGGCGCCACGCTTCCGCCGATGAAGGGCTCCCGCTACCACACGCCGCGCAGCGAGAGAAAGCGGGAGGAGGTCAACACCTGGATCCGCACCTCCGGTCAGTACGACGCCGTGATCGACCTTGATCGCGCGCTGGCGTCCCCCACCGATGAGGATCAGCTCGACCCCGCCTACGACGCCGGCGACCACCTCCACCTCAACGATGCCGGCTACCGCGCCGTCGCCCACGCCGTCAACCCCGCCGACCTCGGCTGAACCGACCCGAAACCGGTCATGACGGGACTCGGCCCCTCGTCGCGTCCTTCACGACCACCCGAGAGGACACACCATGTCAGCCAATGTCGCTATGAGTTCCCACCGCTTCACGAGCACCGTCCGCCCGCCGGCCCTGGCCGCGGCCCGGCCGGCCGCTCCTGGCCGGGGCGCCGCAAAGGACACGGACCGGGCCGGCGCCGGGCGGGCGCCGACCACGTCTCTCCCCCGCCCCCGGGTCGCCGAGCGCGCCGCGCTGCTCGCCCGGAGCGCGGCATGACCGCCGCCGGAGCCCGCCGCCGCACGAGGGTCCTGGCGGTCGGCGGGGCGGTCCTCGCCGCCGTGCTCGTCGGCCTCGCCGCCGCCGTCCTGGGCATCGAGCTGCGGGTGGACATGCGCAACGGGCAACCGCCGATGGTGATCGGCCTGCCCCTCGTCGCCGGGTTCGCGCTCGCCTTCGCGCTGCTCGGCTGGGGCGCCCTGGCCGTCCTGGAGAGGTTCAGCGAGCGGGCGGCCACCATCTGGACCTGGCTCGCGGTGATCGTGCTGCTGGTGTCCTTCGTCCCGATCCTCTTCGCCGAGGCCACGGCAGGCGCCAGGACCGTGCTCGCCGCGATGCACCTCGCCGTCGCCGCCGTACTGGTCCCGCTGCTGCGTCGCCGCGGGTAGCCAGGTCGCTCGGGCGCCGGGCCGGGAGCGCTAGTGTGTCGCGGCGGCCGCCTTGGCGGCGGCGGGCAGGGCGTCGGCCACCCGGTTCAGCGCCTCGTCGTCGTGCGACGCCGACAGGAACCACGCCTCGTACGCCGACGGCGGCAGGTAGACGCCCTGGTCGAGCATACTGTGGAAGAACGCGGTGAACGCCGCCGTGTTCTGGCTCCGGGCCCCGGCGAAGTCACGGACCTCCTGGTCGGTGAAGAAGACCGAGAACAGGTTGCCCGCCCGCTGCAACCTGTGCGGCACCCCGGCCGCGGTGAGGGCGTCGGAGGCGGCCTGCCCCACGGCCAGCGCCGCCGCGTCCACCGTGGCGTAGGCGTCGGCGTCGAGCGCGCGCAACGTGGCCAGGCCCGCGGCGCACGCCAGCGGGTTGCCCGACAGCGTGCCCGCCTGGTAGACGGGTCCCTCCGGGGCGAGCCTGGCCATGACGTCGGCCCGCCCGCCGAACGCCGCCGCCGGCAGCCCGCCGCCCATGACCTTGCCGAACGTCATCAGGTCGGCGTCCACCGGGTCCAGGCCGTACCAGCCCGCCGGCGACACGCGGAAGCCCGTCAGCACCTCGTCCATGATCAGCAACGCGCCGTTGGCGGTGCACAGCTCGCGCAGCCGCGCGTTGAAGCCGTCACGCGGCGGCACCACGCCCATGTTGGCCGGGCACGCCTCCGTGATCACGCAGGCGATCTCGGCCGCCGCGAACGCCGCCTCGACCGCCGCGACGTCGTTGTACGGCAGGACGATCGTGTCGGCCGCCGACGCCCCGGTCACCCCAGGCGTGTCGGGCAGCCCGAACGTCACCACGCCCGACCCGGCCGAGGCCAGCAGCGCGTCGACATGGCCGTGGTAGCAGCCGGCGAACTTGATCACCTTGGACCGGCCGGTGAACCCGCGCGCCAGCCGCACCGCGCTCATCGTCGCCTCGGTGCCCGAGCTGACCAGGCGTACCCGCTCCACCGGTGCGACCCGGGCGGCGATCTCCTCGGCCAGCTCCACCTCCCCGGGGGTGGCCGCGCCGTACCCGAACCCGTGGGAGACCGCCTCCGTGACCGCCTCGACGACGGCGGGGTGGCGGTGCCCCAGGATCATCGGCCCCCAGGAGCAGACGAGGTCGACGTAACGGTTGCCGTCCACGTCGGTGATGTAGGGCCCCTCGCCGGAGGCCATGAAGCGGGGCGTGCCGCCGACCGCGCCGAACGCGCGGACCGGCGAGTTGACGCCTCCCGGCACGAGGGCGCGGGCGCGGGCGAACAGGTCCTCGGACTTCTGTGTACGGCTCACGCGCTCCAGGTTAGTCGCGGACGGCCGCGGTCCCCCATGCGGTGGGGCGCGCGTACATCCAAAGTCGGTCCCCGAGAATCGGACCCCGGGATGACGACACTCGCCCGATTTCCGGAGACCATCTCCTTCATGGCCCCTCCCACATCCCCGACCACCACTCCCCGCCTGGCCTTCACGGGCGCGGGGCTGACCGTGTTCGCCGCCGCCTACGTCTGGCTCGTGGCGACGGGCCACACCTCGATCACGGGCTCCGCCGACCCTGGCGCGTCGGGCATGTCCCTGTGGGCGGCCATCCTGCCCCCGCTGGCGGCGCTGGCGCTGGCCCGCCTGGTGCCGCCCCGGGTGGAGCCGCCCCGGCCGCTCACCGGCCTGCCCGCCTCCCGGCTGCGCGGCGAGGCGTGGATCCTGGTGGCGCTGGCTCTGGTGATGGCCTGCCTCGCCCCGTTCGCGTCCCGCGCCGGCCTGCTCTACCCGGTGGTCAAGGTCGTCGTCCTGCTGGCCGGTCCCCTCCTCGCCTTCCGCCTGCTGCGCGGCGACGGGCTCGCGGCCAGGGCGATTCCCGCCCCGGTCACCTGGCTGGCCCCGTTACCGGCGGTCGTCGTGTGGTTCCTGCTCTCCCAGGTGGGCCCGCTCGCCGTGCCGCTGACCCAGGAGCTGCCCGACCCCGTCGTCCTGGTCATCGGGTCGCTGATCACGCTGCTCACGGCGAGCGTGCTGGAGGAGGTGTTCTACCGGGGCTGGCTGCAGACCCGGCTGGAGGCCCTGTACGGCAGGTGGCCGGCGATCCTGGGCTCGTCCCTGCTGTTCGCCCTCATGCACACCTCCCACGTACGCCCCGACGCGCCTTTGCTGGGCCTGGCGAGCATCGTCGCCTTCCAGGGCGTCTTCGGCCTCATGCTGGGCTACCTGTGGTCCCGCTACCGCAACATCTGGGTGATCATCCTCATCCACGTGATCACCAACCTGGTCTTCGTCCCCCTCCTCCTCGGCCGCTGACCCCGTCCGCCACAACTCTGCGAACCGGCCCCGGCCACCGGCCAGGCCGAGTGAGCGACCCCCAGATCCACGAGGACGAACCACCCCCCACCGGCCACCCCGCCCCGCTCCACCACCCATCGATCCGCTCTGCCAGGCCGGCGGCCCTTCACCCAGACCGGCATCCGGCGGCCGGACAGCGGCTCCCGTCAAAAGATCACGGCGCGCCGGTCTAGTCGGCCAGGCGTTCCAGGATGCGCAGCGGGTCGGGGAGCGGGCGGCCGTCCGGGGCGCGGAGCCAGGAGACGGGCTGGCCGTTCGGCAACGTGGACGGCGGGGCGAGGACGTAGCTGTCGCGGCAGTGCCAGCGGAGCCCCGGCGTGGCGTCGATGGTGGCCGGATCGCAGTCGAGGTGACACGACCACCACTCGTCCTCGTCCTCCGGGTTTCCCCGGGTCGCCACATAGAACAAGACCCGGTCGCCGTTGGCGGCGACCGGGCCTGAGTGGACTCCCTCGGCGTCGAGGCGGGACAGAGCCGTGAGACCGGTGGCGAGGGGTACGTCGAACACGTCGAACACCGTGCCCGTGGGCAGGATCACGTTGGCTTCGGGCTCCAGCCGCCACCAGCGCGCCAGCAGGGTGGCGTCAGTGGTGGCCTGGAGATGCCAGGCGGGCGAGAGCGGGTGCGCGCCGGGGTCGGGACAGCCGAGCCGGTCGCACGAACACGCCCGCGACCCGCGCCGCAGGGGAAAGGCCCCCGGTACGGCCGGCCACCCCAGGGCGGCATAGCCCAGGACGGAGTCGATCCGGGACGGCCGGGATCGTTTTCTGGTACGCCGAGCGAGTGGTGCCCCCACCATGGTGTCTCCCGTCGATCCGTGCCTTGAAGGTTCCCGGCTCCTGGCCATGGGCTCACGCGGGACACACCAGCACTAGTCGTCACAGTTTATCGCACACGTCCCATGACCCGACGGGAATCCCCACGTTGAAGACCGTGCGCCCTCCAGAGGGCCCGCCCAGCCCACCCCCGCGCCGCGAAAACCCCACAGACAACGGCGTGGCGCGCGGAGGCTCACCCACCCACTCTCGCACGCCCCCGAACCACACCCCCACCCCGCCCCGGCCCCGTGCCCGGCGACCCCGCGAACGCCCACGGGATGTACGGGAGTCCTCACCCGCAGCTCGCGCGGCCGGACGCGCGGCGGCACCTGGGCCGACACGAGCACGGGCGAGCCACTCTCGTGCCAGTGCGGCGCGGAGTGCGCACGGATCCACCGGAGCGGGCCAAAAGCAGGCGGACCCTCTGGGGCGGGGTCAGAGGCGGCGGGCGACCTCGGTGGCCCAGTACGTGAGGATCAGGTCGGCCCCCGCCCGCCGGATCGCCACCAGCGACTCCATGATCATGCGGTCCCGGTCGATCCACCCGTTCGCCGCGGCCGCCTCGACCATCGCGTACTCGCCGCTGACCTGGTAGGCCGCGACCGGCACGGCCACCTCGTCGCGGACCCTCCTGATGACGTCGAGATAGGCCAGGGCCGGCTTGACCATGACCGCGTCGGCGCCTTCGGCCAGGTCCAGGCGGACCTCGCGCAGCGCCTCGTCCAGCGGCCCGGCCGGGTCCTGCTGGTGGGTGCTGCGGTCGCCGAACTGCGGCGCGCACTCGGCGGCGTCGCGGAACGGCCCGAAGAAGCTGGAGGCGTACTTGGCCGAGTAGGCGAGGATCGGCACCTGGGCGAAGCCGTCGGCGTCGAGCGCGGCGCGGATGGCCGCGACCTGGCCGTCCATCATGCCGCTCGGCGCGACCATCTGGGACCCGGCGCGGGCCTGGGCCACGGCGATGGAGGCGTAGCGTTCGAGCGTCGCGTCGTTGTCGACGTCGCCGGACTCGGTGAGGATGCCGCAGTGCCCGTGGTCGGTGAACTCGTCCAGGCAGGTGTCGGCCATCACCACGAGGGCGTCGCCGACCTCGGCGGTCACCTCGCGCAGCGCCACCTGGAGAATCCCGTCGGGGTCGTCGGCGGCCGAGCCGCGGCTGTCCTTGACCGCCGGGATGCCGAACAGTATGACCCCGCCCACCCCGGCCTCGGCGGCCTCGTGCACCGCCTTGCACAGCGAGTCGCGGGTGTGCTGGAAGACGCCCGGCATCGAGGCGACCGGAGCCGGCTCCTCGATGCCCTCCTTGACGAACAGCGGCAGGATCAGCTCGGCCGGGTGCAGCCGGGTGCCCGCCACCATCCGCCGCAGCGCGGCGGTGCGGCGCAGCCGTCGCGGACGGGCGGTCGGGAACTGCGCACTCACTTGGCTCTCCTCCGGGCTCCTCTGCGGTTCAGCGACGGCCGTCGGGGCGTGTCGCCCGCGGCGAGCGCCGCCTGACGCTGCTTGGCGCCGTACTCGGCGAGCGCGGCGGCGAGCGCGGAGGCCGAGGGCTTGTCGGCCATGACGTCCACGCGCAGCCCGAACTCCTCGGCGGTGCTCGCGGTCTGCGGGCCGATGACGGCGATCACAGTGACGTTGTGCGGCTTGCCGGCGATGCCGACGAGGTTGCGCACGGTCGAGGAGGAGGTGAAGAGCACGGCGTCGAACCCGCCGCCCTTGATCGCCTCCCGGATCGGCGCGGGCGGCGGCGCGGCACGCACGGTGCGGTAGGCCGTGACGTCGTCGCACTCCCAGCCCAGCTCGGTCAGCCCGGCGACCAGCGTGTCGGTGGAGATGTCGGCGCGCGGGAGCAGCACGCGGTTGATCGGGTCGAGCATCGAGTCGTACGGCGGCCACTCGGCGACCAGGCCCTCCGACGACTGCTCGCCCGACGGCAGCAGGTCGGGCTTGACCCCGAACTCGATCAGGGCCCGCGACGTGGCGTCGCCCACGGCCGCGACCTTGAGCCCGGCGAACGCGCGGGCGTCGAGGCCGTACTCCTCGAACTTCTCGCGCACCGCCTTGACGGCGTTGGCGCTGGTGAAGGCCACCCACTCGTAGCGGCCGGTGACCAGGCCCTTGATGGCGCGGTCCATCTGCTGCGGCGTGCGGGGCGGCTCGACCGAGATGGTCGGCACCTCCTCGGGCACCGCGCCGTAGGAGATGAGCTGCTCGGACAGGCTCTTGGACTGCTCCTTGGTACGCGGCACCAGGACGCGCCAGCCGAACAGCGGCTTGGTCTCGAACCACGACAGCTTGTCGCGCATGCCCACGGCGTCGCCGACGACCATGAGCGCCGGCTCGGTGAAGCCCGCGTGCTTGAGGTCGGCCTGCAGCCGGCCGAGCGACGAGACGACCGTGTGCTGCTCGGTGGTGGTGCCGCCGCTGGTGACGGCGACGGGCGTGGTGTCGGCCCGGCCGCCCGCGATCAGCGCCTTGCCGATGGCGACGGCGTCGGTGAGGCCGTTGTAGACGACCAGGGTGCCGGGACAGGCGGCGTGCGAGGCCCAGTCCTGGTCCTGGGCGGCGTCGACGACGCGGAACTCGGGCACGATCGTCGCCGGCGGGATGCCCGCGTAGGTGAGCACGGCGGTCGCGGGCGGGACGCCGGGCACGATCTCGAAGTCCACCTCGGCCGCGGTGCAGGCCGCGACCTCCTCGGTGATCGAGGAGAACAGCATCGGGTCGCCCTCGCACACGCGCACGACGAAGCGGCCCGCCTGGGCGTGCTTGACGAGGTCGGCCGCGGCCACCTCGACGCCCTCGCGGCAGTGGCGCAGCAGCGGACCGTAGCGTTCCTCGTCGAGGACGACCACGTCGGCCTTGCCGAGCAGCTCGGCGGCGCGGAGCGTGAGCAAATTGGGATCACCGGGACCGGCGCCGACGAAAGCGACGAAGCCGGAGGTCGGACTATCGGGGCTCAATGGGAATGCTCCCCCATCAATCTGTCGGCCCCTTCGGAGATCATCTCGGCCGCCAGTTCGTGGCCGAGAGCGACAGCCTCCGAAGGAGAGCCGGCGGCGGACTTGCGGACCGCCTCTGAGCCGTCGATGGCGACGACCAGGGCGGTCAGGTTGAGAGTCTGCCCGTCATCGAGCGCGAACGCACCCACGGGCGCCGAACAGCCGGCCTCCAGGGCGGCCAGGACGACCCGCTCGGCCGTCACCGCGGAGCGCGTGCGCGGGTCGTCGAGCACCGAGAGGAAGTCGACCAGGTCCTCGCGCTCGGAGAGGCATTCCACGGCGAGTGCGCCCTGGCCGGGAGCCGGCATCAGCTCCTCGACCTCGAAGATCTGCGCGATCTCGGAGGTGCGGCCGATGCGGGTCAGGCCGGCCGAGGCGAGCACGACCGCGTCGAGCTCGCCGGAGGTGACCTTGCCGATCCGGGTGTCGGCGTTGCCGCGGATCGGAACGTACTCGAGCTCGGGGCGCAGGGCGCGGAGCATGGCGACGCGGCGCGGCGAGCCGGTGCCGACCTGGGCACCGGCGGGCAGTTCGGCGAACGGCACGCGCCCGACCAGCGCGTCACGGTGGTCGTGCCTGGCGGGCAGGGCGGCGAGCGCGATGCGCGGGTCGGGCTTGGTCGGCAGGTCCTTCAGCGAGTGGACGGCGAAGTCGATCTCGCCCTCCAGGAGCTTGTCACGCAGCGCGCTCACGAACACGCCCGTGCCGCCGAGCTGGGCCAGGTGGGCCTTGGACACATCACCGAACGTGGTGATGCCGACCAGCTCGATGGCCCGGCCGGTGCGCTCGGTGTAGGCGTCGGCGACCATCTGCGACTGCGTGGTCGCCATCAGGCTGCGCCTGGTCCCCAGTCGCAACGTCACAGCTCTACCTCTCTCACGGCCTCGGGCATCTTCGGATCGAGATCGAACAGCTCGCGCAGGGCCTGCGCATAATGATCGCCGCCGGGTGACGTGGCGAGCTGTTTGACACGCACGGTCGGCTCGTGGAGCAGCTTGTCGACGACCCGGTGCACGGTCTGGGTGACCTCGTCGCGGGTCTTGCCGTCGAGGTTGGGGATGCGCATCAGCAGGCGGCCCAGCTCGGCCTCGACCACGCCGGCGGCCTTGCCGCGCAGCGCGACGACGGTCGGCGTGACCTTGGCGGCGCGTTCGGCGTCGAGGTAGGCCTCGAGCTCTTGGGAGACGAGCTCGCGGACCGACCGTACCGCGTCGCCCTCGCGCGAGCCGATGCCGGACTCCTGGATGGTCTCCAGGTCCACCAGTGTGACGCCGGGGACCTCGCGGACCGCCGGGTCGATGTCATGGGGGAGCGCCAGGTCGAGGAGGAACGACCCGCGGGTCAGCATGCCGGGGGTGATCACGTGGTGTCCGGCGCCGACACAGGTGATGACGATGTCGGCCGCGGCCAGCTCGTCCTGGACGGCGGACAGCTCCACCGCCCGGCCGCCGACCGAGGAGGCCAGCCGCCGGCCGCGTTCGAAGGTGCGGTTGGCCACGACGATGTCGGTCACCCCCGCGCGGGCCAGCGTCGTGGCGGCCAGCGAGCTCATCGAGCCCGCGCCGACCACCAGGGCCCGCCGGCCGGGCAGCTCGCCCGCCAGGGCCAGGCCCGCGCTCACCAGGGAGGCGCCGGCCTTGTCGATGCCGGTGTCGGTCTGGGCGCGCTTGCCGACCCGCAGCGCCTGCTGCACGAGGTCGTTGAGCACGGCGCCGACGGTGCCCTGCTTCTGCGCCAGCTTGAGCGCCCTGCGCACCTGGCCGAGGATCTGGCCCTCGCCGACCACCATCGAGTCGAGGCCGCACACCACCGAGAACAGGTGCTCGACGGCACGCTCCTCGAAGTGGACGTACAGGTGAGGCCTCAGCTCGTCGGCGCTGACGCCCGTGTGGACGCTCAGCCGGTCGCAGATCGCGGTGAAGGCGGCGTGGAACCGGTCGACCGCGGCGTAGATCTCGACCCTGTTGCAGGTCGAGACCACCATGGCCTCCGCCACACAGGTGTCCTGCTGCACGTCGTGCAGGAGTTTGACGAGCGCGTCGCCGGTCACCGAGACGCGCTCCAGCATGGCCACCGGCGCTGTCCGGTGGCTGAGTCCGATCGCCAGAACACTCACTGGCTGTCCACGGCCATCAGTGGCCCCCCAGCTTTGCGTTGCTCATGGAACGCAAGGATCTGCAATTCGATTGATAGGTCGACTTTACGGACATCGACGCCGTCAGGCACGGACAGAACGACAGGTGCGAAGTTGAGAATGCTGGTCACGCCGACGGCCACCACACGGTCGCACACTTCTTGCGCGGCCGCAGCAGGTGTCGCCAGAACCACGATCGATACTCCACGCCGCTTGATGACGGCTTCCAGCTCGTCGATGTGCTCCACATTCAACCCCGCGATGTCGTCGCCCACCACTTCGGGGTCGGCGTCCACCAGCGCGGCCACGCGGAACCCCCTGGAGACGAACCCGCCGTAGTTGGCGAGCGCGCGGCCGAGGTTTCCGACTCCGACGATGGCCACGGCCCAGTCCTGGGTCAAGCCCAGTTCGCGGGAGATCTGGTAGACGAGGTACTCGACGTCGTAGCCGACGCCGCGGGTGCCGTACGAGCCGAGGTGCGACAGGTCCTTACGGAGCTTGGCGGAGTTGACCCCGGCGGCCATGGCCAGGTCCTCGGAGCTGACGGTGGCGATCGCCCGCTCGGCCATCCCGTGCAGCGCCCGCAGGTACAACGGAAGCCGGGCGACCGTGGCGTCGGGGATGCCGCGGTCACGGGGTTGGGACGGGCTCTTCACGTGCCGGAGCTCCATGGGAACGGGCGGCCGTGGGCCGCGTGGGTGGGATCGAACCGCCTTTCAGGTTAATCCCTTTGTGAACCGACGCACAAAGTCAGGCGCTACGGTGGGGGCCATGCACAGCATCACGTTGCTCGGAAGGCAGGGCTGCCACCTCTGCGACGACGCCCGCGAGGTCATCGCCAGAGTCGCGGGAGAGCTGGGCGTGCCGTGGGAGGAGGTCGACATCGACACCTCCGCCGAACTGCGGGAGAAGTACGGGGAGATGATTCCCGTCACACTTGTCGACGGCGTCCAGCACGACTTCTGGCGCGTGTCCGAGGATCGGCTCAGGGCGGCCCTCGCCTGAGCCCCGACCGGCTCGGAACGGCCCGGCCGAGAACGGCACGGACTGGAACGGCCCGGCCTGGAGCAGCACGACCGAGAACAGCACGACCTAGTACTCCAGCCGTAGATCGTGATCTTGTGAGTGGGGGCGCCGCCGATATGGCGCGGCCACCATTGACCATCTCGACGAGACCGACCGCGCCATCGGCGGCGTCCATCCCTCTCTGCCTACATGAGTCCACCGAGACGAAGGGCATCCTCGATCTCGCTGAGCTTCGCGGACGGCAGGACGCCCGCCTGCCCGATCAGGTCTTCCCTGGCCAGGGTGACCAGCCAAGTGCAAGGGATGAGGTCGGGACGTGGAAGTGCGACTCTCAGGACGCCTTCGAGAGGCAGTCCTTCGGGGGCACCTACTGCCACCTCAACGGCCACGCCGCTGAGATCGGTGCCCGCGGGAGCGACGACCTGCATCGCCAAGAAACCGGACGCCTCTTCTCCCGACAGCAGTACGACTGCCCGCTGCTCGTTGAAATCTGCCCACCAGACTTCGCCACGTCGCATATGTCCTCCTGATACGGGACGGCGCGCCTGCGTCGCCCCTTCGACCGCCGCCTACTCCAGGCACAGATCGTAATTTCCGCGCGGATGCCCTGGCCGCGAAGGTGCCCAAGCGGGCATGGCAGAAGCTGTCCGCCGGAGCCGGGGCCAAGGGGCACCGCTTCTACGACTGGGCCGTCATCGACCTGGCCGAACCCCGGCCCGGCAGCCGCCAGCTGCTGATCCGCCGCAACCGCACCACCGGTGAACTCGCCTACTACCGCTGCTTTCTCATCCGTCCCCGTACCCCTGACCGCCCTGGTCCGCGTCGCTGGATCAAGGTGGCGGGTGGAGGAGACCTTCCAGTCCGGAAAGGGCCTGGCGGGACTCGACGAGCACCAAATCCGCCGCTACACCTCTTGGTCCCGCTGGGTCACCCTGGCCATGCTCGCTCACGCCTTCCTCGCCGTTGTCCGCGCCGACGAACAAGCCCGGCACCCCGCACCTGACGGGCTCATCCCGCTCACCTGCAACGAGATCCAGCGACTGTTCATCACCTTGGTCGTCCGGCCCGTGCGCGAGGTAGCCCACCGGCTCGCCTGGTCCGCCTGGCGACGCCGCCACCAGGCCCGAGCCCAAGTCGGCCACTACCGACCACAAGCCGCGAATCAGAATTGAAGATCACGATCTACAGCTGGAGTACTAGAACAGCACGGTCGGCAGCGGCACCACCTTGGCGGCGTTGACGGTGAGCTCGATGACGTTGGTGGCCAGCACCATGGCCTGGCGCTCGTTGACGAACCTCTCCACGTGCGGCTGCCGCTGGTGGTCGCGGTAGGCCACCTCGTCGCGGTAGAGCTCGTAGACGATGCGCTGCAGCGGGGCCGACTTCACGGCGTGGCAGGCGTAGACGAGCGTGTCGGGCTCGCCCCGCCGGACGGCCTCGACGGTCTGCTCGGCCAGCCGGTCGAACGCCTCACCCGAGCCGTCCATGATCGTGAAGACGGTGAGCAGGCCGTAGATGCTCGGGGAGGGCCGCCCGCCGGCGGGCTGGGGCTGGGCGTGCGGCTGGGGCTGGGCGTGCGGTGGGGAGGGCTGCGCGGCGCGCCCGCCCGGGGCGAACAGGTCGGCGCCCGAGTAGAGGGCACCTGTCGCCGGGCCGTCGTCGTCGTAGTCCTGCCGGGGAAGGCCGTGGCCGGGCGGGGAGCCGTAGCCGGGCTGGGGCCCGAACCCCGGCGGGGCGAAGTCGGGCGAAGCGCCGTGGCCGGGCCGGTCGGCGCGCGGGGCGTCGAAGTCCTGCCGGCCGGCCCCGTAGTCGTCCTGGAAGGCGCCCTGGCTGCCGTTCATGATGTAACCCGTGGACGGGCCCGAGTCGGGCGGAGGAGCCATCCGGGCGGCGTAGTCGACGTCCCTGTCGCCCGCCCGGTACTCGGCCACCAGGTCGCCCAGGCCCGAAACCCTGCGCGGCGGCTGGACGGCGGGCTGCTCGGCCGAGGCGACGGGCTCGGCGGCCCGGGAGCCGGCCCGCCCTCCCGCCCGGTGGCCGGCCGGCGCCTGCTCACCGTGCCGCCCGTCGCCGCGGGCGCCGCCGCGGCCGTCACGCGATCCCTCACGGCCGCCGTCGCGGGAGCCGCGGTGGCGCTCCGGCTCGTCGTCCTCCTCGTCATCCTCGTACGGCGCCAGCGGGCGCAGCACGCAGTACCAGATGCCGGCGGCGGCCACGACGAACAGCGCGGTCGTGAAGAAGCCGGGCACCGCGAACCGCATGGCGCCCAGGACGGCCAGCGCGGACGGCGCGACGACCAGCACGGCGTGCAGGTTGTCGGTGTCGTACTCGTCGCCGGAGCGCCACCGAAGGGCCGCGACGACCACGGCCGCCAGCAGGATCACCGCCACGACGACGTGCACCCCGAGCAGCAGCTTGTCGGGGATCAGCCCCCAGTGCTGCTTGGCGGCGGGCAGCACCTTGCCCATCTGCTCGGAGATCAGCGGGTCGACGAAGAGGATCACGCCGGCGACGATGGTGACCGCGGTGCCGAACAGCCAGGCCGCGAACTTCGGCGGCACCTTCTCGGCCAGGAGCTGGATCAGGCCGACAGCGAGCCAGAGGGGGGCCAGCAGCGACCCCGTGACCTGGTAGATCTTGAAGGTGACGGCTCCGAAGCCCATGAGGTGGCCGACGCCCACCACGGCCAGCGACACGCACAGCGCGGCCACCGCCACCGTCCAGGCGATCAACCACCCCTCGATCTCCTCACGCAGCCGGTTCGCCAGCGCGCCCGTGGCGATGGCGGCGAGGAGGGCACCGGCGAAGGCTATGACAGCAACGAGGATCTCCATGGTGACTCCAATGCTGCCGGACTATGCCTCCCAGCCGGTAGCCGAAGAGGGAACGGGTCGGTCCACACCGTATCCGCCGCTTACGGCTAGTCATGACTTTGGAGCGTGGATTGTGGAATCCGCTGTTGATTTCTAGAGTGATCGAGCACGCCGCACCCCTTACCCCCAGGGATACCGGATGCCTGAATCGTGGCCGTTCGCCGGGCTGCTGTCGCCGGCGGCCGCCGGCACCGCCGTCACCGGTGCGCCCGCCGCCCGCGAAGAGGTCCCCGACGAACTCCGCACGCTGGTGTTGCGTGCCAAGACCGGCGACACGGAGGCCTTTGGCACGCTCTACGACCGCTACGTGGACCTGGTCTACCGCTACATCTACTACCGGGTGGGCTCGCACCCCCTGGCCGAGGACCTCACCAGCGAGACGTTCCTGCGCGCGTTGCGCCGCATCACCGGCTTCACCTGGCAGGGACGCGACTTCGGCGCCTGGCTGGTGACGATCGCCCGCAACCTGGTGACGGACCACTTCAAGTCGGGGCGCTACCGGCTGGAGGTCCCCACGGGCGAGGTGATCGACGTTCCGCTGGACGGGGCGCACATCCCGGAGAACGCCGTGGTGACGGCGATCGTCAACGACCGGATGCTGCGGGCCGTGCGGGATCTCAACCCGGAGCAGCAGGAGTGCGTGGTGCTGCGGTTCCTGCACGGGCTGTCGCTGGCGGAGACCGCATTGATCATGGGGAAGAAGAGTGGAGCGATCAAAGCGCTGCAGTTCCGCGCCATCCGCGCGCTGGGCCGGGCGTTGAGGCAGGACCTGGCGTAACCTCCATCGGTTCCCGTCGTTAGGCATGTGCCACTACTGGATCTCTTTGCGGGGGCGTCAGGGAGCTGTCATGGGTAGGTCGCGCCGTTCGCGCGAGCACGTGCTGGATCACCTCGCGCAGTTGCGGCGGCTGCCCCTCGGGGGCGGGCCGAGCGACTCCTTCCGCGAACGGTTGCGCGCCGACCTGGTGTCCCACCACCACGACGCCGGCCCCGCGCCGTCTGCCCGGCCCCGGGCGTCGCGGCCCCGCCGGGGGCTGCCGTGGCCGTCGGCGCTCGCCACGTTCGGGCTGGCCGGGGTCATGATGGTGTCGGCCTTCACGACCTACCGGGCGGTGCCGGGCGACACGCTGTACCCGCTCAAGCGCGCCGCGGAGAGCACGCTCGTCCGGCTCAGCGCCGACGACGTCGAACGGGGCGAGCGCGAGCTGGTCTCGGCCAAGACCCGGGCCGCCGAGGTGGCCGAGCTGCTGGGCTCGTCCGAGGCCGGGTCGCTGGTGAGCGAGACGCTGAGGGAGATGGAGCGCTCGACCCGCTCGGGCATCGGCAGGCTCGAACGGGTCAGCCCCCGCTCGCCGAAGATCAGCAGGTTCGCCCAGGACCAGCGCGACGTGGTCGAGCCGATGCTCGACCAGTTGGACGAGGCGCACCAGGACCAGGCCAGCGGCTACCTCGACTACATCGAGGGCCTGGCCGCGCCTCCTGGGTAAGCTGAAGCCCATGTGGCGGCTAATCCGACAACGGCACGAGGTTGAGGCGGAGATCGCCGGCGAGGCCGCGGCCGCGGCGGCCGTGACCGCTCCCCCCGCCGAGCCCGACCTCCAGGCGGCGGCCTTCTTCGACGTCGACAACACGATGATGCGCGGTGCCTCGATCTACCACTTCGCGCGAGGGCTGGCCACGCGCGGCATGTTCACCACCTCCGACCTGTTCAAGTTCACGGTCGGCCAGGCGGTGTTCCGGCTGCGGGGCAACGAGAACCCCGAGCACATCGCGGTGGCCCGCGAGACGGCGCTGGCGTTCGTCGCGGGGGCCAAGGTCGACGACGTCGTACGGCTCGGCGAGGAGATCTACGACGAGGTGATGGCCGACCGCATCTGGGGCGGCACCCGCGCGCTCGCGCAGAGCCATCTGGACGCCGGCCAGCGGGTCTGGCTGGTCACCGCCACACCCGTGGAGCTGGCCCGGGTCATCGCCCAGCGGCTCGGCCTGACCGGCGCCCTCGGCACGGTGGCCGAGAGCACCGACGGCGTCTACACCGGACGGCTGGTCGGCGACCTGCTCCACGGGCCGGCCAAGGCCGAGGCCGTGCGGGCGCTGGCCCGCCGGGAGGGCCTCGACCTGACCCGGTGCACCGCCTACAGCGACTCGGCCAACGACCTGCCCATGCTGTCGCTGGTCGGCCAGGCGATCGCCATCAACCCCGACACCGAGCTGCGCGAGCACGCCAGGAAGCACGACTGGCCGATCAAGGACTTCCGCACCGGCCGCAAGGCGACGCTGACCGCGCTGCCCATCGCGGCCGGTGTGGGCGCCGTGGCGGGCGGCGTCGCCGCGGGCATCGCCCTGCGCAAGCACTACCGCGGCCCGCGCTAGCCGCCTAGTACCAGATCCCGGGGATCCGGGCGGGCACGGCGTCCGCGACCTGCTCCCTGTCGACCACGTCTCCTTCCAGCGGCAGGTTCACGGTGGCCTCGCGGCCCCATGCCGCGAAGCGGGTGTCCGACTCCACCCCGACGGTGGCGTCGGCGTAGGGCAGGACCGCCTTGGCGCTCACCCGCTCGACCAGGCCGGTCGGACCGAGCCGGAGGGTGTAGGAGACCGTGCCGCGGCGGCCGAAGCGGGTGCCGAAGCGCGAGGCGAAGGCGGAGGACACGGCGGCGAGCTTGGCAGGCTTGACGGACCCCTTGACGGCGCCGTCCCGCACGGAGGTGCGGTGGCTCAGGAGCGTCTTGAGAGTGGCGGGGTCCAGCACGTCGAGCAGCAGGTTGCTCGGCGGCAGGTCGGCCCGCCGGTAGCGCACCCAGTCGGCGCCGCTGGACAGGAGGGCCTCGTCGACCAGCGGGCCGGAGACGTAGCTCACACCCCGCGTGGAGATCGCCTGGATGGGTCCCTCCCGCAGCGCCTCGGTCTCCTCC
Organism: Nonomuraea muscovyensis; assembly: GCF_014207745.1. Taxonomy (NCBI): domain Bacteria; kingdom Bacillati; phylum Actinomycetota; class Actinomycetes; order Streptosporangiales; family Streptosporangiaceae; genus Nonomuraea; species Nonomuraea muscovyensis. Next base: position 3,271,323 of record NZ_JACHJB010000001.1, on the reverse strand, counting down.
GGCCGCTGCTTGCGCATCTGGCGGAGCATGTCCTCGCTGTAGCGCAGGGTGTGGGCCACGTCGGACGCGGCCGCGCCCCGCGGGCCGAACCCGATCGTGCCCTCCACGTCGGAGGTGGCGGACAGGCCGCGGCCGTACGTCACCTTCGCCGTGGAGCGGAAGTTGACGGCCTTGCCCTGGCCGAGTTCGGCCTTGAGCGCGTTGACCGGGTCGAGCTTGGGCGCCGCGTGCGCGGGCGCGGCCGTGAGCTGCGCGAGGCCCACGGCCACGGCGACACCCACGATGGTTCGCTTCATAGGGTTTCCCTGGGAACGAGGGGGGATGACGCGAACAATCTGGTGCATCGAAGATCCCTCGTCAATCCGCTTGCGGACTATCGGAATCTTTTGAACAGCTCGCCGGCTTCGGGCTGCTTCCATACGACCCTGTTCGGGTCGCGCGGGTCGGGCTTCCAGGGCACTGTGGTGGACACGAACCCCGCGGGCTGGTCCATGGTCATGGCGAGGGCGGTCATCGTCTCCAGGTCGAAGGCCGGGTCCGTCTTGACGGACTTGGTGGCGGTCGCGAGGAAGTCGCGCAGCCTGCCTGGCTCGTCCAGCAGCGACTGACCCTTCCTGAGCATCGCCAACAGGAGAGTCATCTGGCGCTTGATCCGCTGGATGTCCGAGCCGTCGCCGTGGTTGCGCAGCCGCATGTAGCCGAGCGCCTTCTCCCCGTCGAGCAGGACCTTGCCCGCGGGGAGCTTCAGCTTGGCCTTCGGATCGTCGATCGGTTTCCTGATCATGACCTCCACGCCGCCCAGGGCGTCGACCACCTCCTTGAAGGCGGCGAAGTCGAACTCCATCATGTGGTCGATCCGCACGTCGGTCAGCGTCTCGATGGTCTTGACGGTGCAGGTGAGCCCGCCCTTGTCGAACGCCGAGTTGATCATGTCCCGGCGGGCGGGCTCGGAGCCGCACCGGGGGATCTGGACCATGGAGTCCCTCGGGATGCTCACCGTGGTGATCTGCTTCCGGTCGGCGGGCAGGTGCACGAGGAGGATGGTGTCCGAACGGGCGCCCTTGCGGAACCGGGGGGTGCCCGCCAGGCTGTCGGTGCCGACCAGCAGGATGTTCATCGTCCCGGTCACCTTCGGGGGACGGGCGCCGGCGGGCGACGGCACGGTCTCGTGGCCGCTCAGCACCACGGTGGGCACGGCCACGGCGATCGCGGTGGCCGCCGCCGCGAGGGCCGTGGCGAGCCAGCCGATCCTGCGGCGGCGGGGCCGCTCGGTGAGCAGGCGGTTGCGCTGGCGGGCCAGCGTCGCCGGCGGCTGGTGTTCCAGCTCGGCGCCGAGGTCACGCAGCAGTTTCAGGTCGTCCATCGTCACGCCTCCTCCAGCAGCGGATTGGTGTCTCCGAGTGCCGCGCGGACCTTCCGCCTGCCCCTGTTGAGGCGGGAGCGCACCGTGCCGACCGGGATGCCGAGCGCCTGGGCGACCTCCACGTAGGTGAGGTCGCCCCAGGCGACCAGTAACAGCACGTCGCGGTCCTTGGCGGGCAGCGCCGCGAGCGCGCTGACCAGCTCGGGGCGGACGGCCTGCGCGCTCACCCCGCTGGCCACCCGGTCGGCCGGGGAGTCCACGTGGTCGTCGACCGGGGCCCGCAGCAGCGCCCGGTAGCGGGCCGCCTCGGTGCGGTGGTGGCGGGACATGAGCTTGGTGAGGATGCCGAACAGCCATGGCCGCGCGTCGGTGTAGGCAAGGTCGTAGCTGCGGCGGCGGGAGAAGGCGACCAGGAACGTCTCGCCGACGAGGTCCTCGGCCGGTTCGGTGCCGAGCCGTTTGGAGACGTACCGGTAGAGCATGGCGGAGTAGCGGTCGAACAGCTCGGCGAACGCCTCCGGCTGGGTCCAGGAGGTTCGCACGAGGTCGGCGTCCGCACCCCTGGTGGCGGGTTGTGTGATCATCTCCGCCCTTCTGTGGGGAAGTCGGTCAGGGATGTCTCGCCACAACCCGCCTCATGGGTTCACGAAGGCCTACAGCTCCTTGCGGAAGCCTCCGTCTACCGCCACCTCGGCCCCGGTGGTGCTGCCGGAACGCGGGGAGACGAGCTGGACGACGGCGTCGGCGATCTCCTGGGGGTGGACCAGGCGGCCGGTGGACAGCTTCATCATCTCGGGCGCCAGGGTCGCGATGACGCTGTCGCGGTCGGCGCCCGCCATGCCGGCGATGACGTCGGCCGCGCCGCCGTCCTTGGTCCACCAGTCGGTCAGCACCGGGCCGGGCGAGACGGTGTTCACCCGGATCCCCTGCGGGCCGTACTCCTCCGACAGGGCCTTGCTCACGTGGTTGAGCGCCGCCTTGGCGGCGCCGTAGTCGACGTTCATCGCCGACGGCTGGCGGGCCGAGCCCGAGGAGACGTTGACGATCGCGCCGCCGCCGCGCTCCAGCATCGCCGGTACGGCGGCGCGCACCATCCGGACCGCCGAGAAGAGGTTGAACTCGAACATCTCCCGCCAGGCGGCGTCGTCGGGCGCGAGGAAGCCGACGCGGGGCAGCGTGACGCCGGGCGGCGGGCCGCCCGCGTTGTTGACGAGGATGTCGACACCGCCGAACTCCTCGGCCGCGCGGGCCACGATCCGGGCGGGCGCCTGCGGGTCCATCAGGTCGGCCGCCACGTGGACCACCTTGTCGGGCAGGTCGGCCGTGCGGGTCCTGGAGGTCGCCACGACGTGCGCGCCCTCCTCGAAGAGGGTGCGCGCGACTGCCAGGCCGATGCCCTTGGAGGCGCCGGTGACGATGGCGACGCGTCCGGAAAGCTGCAGATCCATGGTGTTCCTTCATGCTGGGTGTCACTTGCACAGGAAGGAACACCGGCCGGCCGCGACCGGTTGCGCGGGTCAGAGAAACGGCGGGAAGGCGTGGCCGCGCCGCAGCCGCAGCTCGTTGAGCATCTGCTGGACGAGCTCGCGGACGTGGTCGGTCAGCTCGAACACCAGCATCGGGTCGTCGGCGTCGGACGGGTCGTAGGCGTCGGTGTGCACCGGCTCACCGAACTCGATCATCCACTTCGACGGCAGCGGCACCAGGCCGAGCGGCCCGAGCAGCGGGAAGAACGGCGTGATCGGCAGGTAGGGCAGGCCGAGCAGCCGCGCCAGCGAGGCCAGGTCGCCGATCTTGGGGTAGATCTCCTCGGCCCCCACGATCGCGGTGGGGACGATGGGCACGCCGGCCCTGATGGCCGAGGCCACGAAGCCGCCCCGGCCGAACCGCTGCAGCTTGTAGCGCTCGGAGAACGACTTGCCCACGCCCTTGAAGCCCTCGGGGAACACCCCGACCAGCTCGCCCTTGCGCAGCAGCCGGTCGGCGTCCTCGGGGCAGGCCAGCGTGTGGCCGGTCTTGCGCGCGAGGTGGCCGAGCACGGGGAGCTGGTAGACCAGGTCGGCGCCGAGCAGCCGCAGCGCCCGGTCGGCCTCGTCGTGCAGCGCCACCTGCAGCATGAGCGCGTCGAGCGGCAGCGTGCCCGAGTGGTTGGCGACCACGAGCGCGCCGCTGTCGTGCGGCACGTTCTTCAGCTCGACGGTCTCGACCCGGAACCAGTGGTGGTAGAGCGGCCTGATCAGCTCCAGCATCACCTTGTCGGTGAGCTCGGGGTCGTAGCCGAACTCGTCGACCTCGTAGTCGCCGGTGACGCGCCTGCGCAGGAAGGCCAGGGCCTCGGCCAGCGGGTCGGGGCCGGGCTTGTCGTGGGACGGCGCCTCGGTGATCGGGATCACCCGCGCCTCGCGGTCGGGAACGCTCACCGTCGGGCACCTCCCAGCGGATGCAGCTCCCGCGAGCGCAGGAAGTCGTCGAACGCCGCGCCGGTGGTGAACTTGGGCCGCCAGCCCAGCTCGGCCGCCAGCCTGCTGGAGTCGACCGCGCGGCCGTAACTCATCAGCCGGAGCTGCTCGGGTGAGTAGTCGACCAGGCCCATCCGGCGCACGGTGTTGCCCAGCATCCGGAAGGCCGGGGAGGGCAGCGGCAGCGACAGCCGGCCGGCCCGCCGTACGCACTGCGACAGCAGCAGCACGCCTGCCCCGGCCACGTTGAACGTGCCGGGGTGGTCCTCGGTCGCCGTGCGGCGCAGCACCTCGACCGCGTCGTCCTCGTGGACGAACTGCAGCCGGGGGTCGAAGCCGAACACGGTCGGCGCCACCGGCTGGGTGAAGTAGCGGGTCAGCGGCGAGTCGACGCCCGGACCCATGAAGTTGGCGAAGCGCAGCAGCGTCACGGTGACGTCGGGGCGGCGGCGCGCGAAACCGCGCACGTAGGCCTCGACCTCGGCCGCGTCCTTGGCATAGCCGTGGACGGGCCCGTCGTGCGGCTCCAGGTCCTCGGTGAACACCGCCGGGTCCCTGGGGGACGAGCCGTAGACCGCCGTGGTGGAGCGCACCACGACGCGCCGGACGGTGGCCGAACGCTGGCAGGCGCCGAGCAGTTGCATGGCGCCGATGACGTTGTGCTCCTTCATCAGCGCCCGCCCGGCGTTCCGCGACGGAGCGCTGACCAGGCTCATGTGCACGACGGTGTCGATGTCGGCGGCCGCGATCACCTGCGCGATGTCGGGGCTGCGCAGGTCAACGCGGACGAACTCGGTCCGACCGAGGGAGACGCCGCCCTCTCGCGTCAGCGAGGGCGGCGGCACGGTGTCGACACCGATGACGCGGCTGATGTCCGGGTCGGCCGCAAGAACTCTCGCCACCCGGGCGCCGATATGGCGCGAGACCCCGGTGACGAGCACGGTGTGGGTCATCAGCGCCTCGCAGCTGCGTCTGGTTACTTCTTGTTACGCCGCTGGATGCGCGTCTTCTTGAGCAGCTTGCGGTGCTTCTTCTTGGCCATCCGCTTGCGGCGCTTCTTGATCACAGAGCCCACGGGACCCCCAGGTGGTGATAGCAAGGCTGAACCGATGTGCGAGCGCACACCGGGTCACAGACTACCGGCGATCCACGGTAGATCGCCCCAAGGGGGTGGCCCGGCCGCGTTGTGCCGGCCGGGCCTCGCCCGCGTCGGCCATTCGCGGTGTGGCCGAACTCACGCGTCACACCGCTACTCCTGCGTCATCCTGCCTCGATGTAGGCCTCCCGGAGATAGTCGTGGACCGCCTGCTCAGGCACCCTGAACGACCTGCCGACACGGATCGCCGGGAGTTCGCCGGAGTGCACCAGCCGGTACACGGTCATCTTGGACACCCGCATGACTGTGGCGACTTCTGCCACGGTCAGGAACTTCACCTCGCTGAGAGGTCTTTCGCCTGCACCCATCGGACGCCTCTTCCGCACGTGGTTTCCGGGTTATCCCCACTGGTGCCATTGCTCACGCACGTGTACTGCCGTCAGCGTAAGACGGGACTCCGAGTCGGCAAACCCCCCAGTTTCTCAGCCGTCGGAGCCACGCGTCAGCCAGACCAGTAAAATGCCTGGTCAGCAGCTTGCCGAGCACCTCGCCTGATCGTTGGAACTGTCCAACTTGTCACACATAAGAGTCGCCCAGGACGTGTCAAAAGTTGGCAAAGGGACAGCGAGCCTCTTGGAATGCAGGCGCGAAAAGACGGTATCGAGCTGACCGTTTTCGACTCACAGGGCTCGTGAGACTCCAGTGACGAGCCATTCGGTCAGCGGTGCGTAATAGCGCGGCAGCACATTGTCGTCGAGGGGCACGACCACGTCGATCTTGCCCTCGGCCTCGCCGAGGAAGAGCCCGGGGTCGTTGGAGTCGGCGAAGGCCACCGTCGGCACCCCGGCCTCGCCCGCGGCCCCGGCCCAGCCGTGGTCGGCGATGACCAGGTCCGGCGGCTCGTCGCCCAGCTCGTCCAGCATCCGCTCCATCGGGGCCGCGTCGTGGGTGTGCACGAAGCCGCCCTTGTCGTCGAGCATCGCCACGTCGTAGAGGTAGCGGATCCGGCGCAGCCGGCCGAATCCGGACCCCGCGTACGACCAGCCCTCGGCGGGTGTCAGCAGCGTCGCGCCGTGCTCGGCCGCGAGCCTGGCGAGCGGCAGGTGCACGGCCAGCAGGCCCGTGGGGTGACCGGTGGCGAACAGCAGGCGCGGCCGCTCGCGCGACAGCGCGGCGGCGATGCGCCCGGCCATGGCGTCGAGGGCGGCGATCGTCCGCTCGGGGTCGATGGTGTCCTGACCCGAACGGTGACGGGGATCGGCGACGACGCCGGCCGACTTGGCCATCAGCTCCAGGACGTCGCGGAAGGACCACGGCTGCTCGAACGTCAGGCCCAGCGCGTAGTAGGGGTCGCCGTTGGCCAGGGAGCTGTAGTGGTCGAGGTTGTTCTCACGAGAGGTCGCGACATCGCCGGCGATGCGGGTGTGGATCAGGTGCTCGTGGAGTGCGTCACGGCTCAGCACGGTTCCTCGCTAGGGGATCGGGTCGAGGCCGTGCAGGGGGAAGACCGCGTTGCGGGTCGCCATGATCGCACGGTCGATCGGGTCTCCTGGGTCATAACCACCGGACAGGTCACGAAATTCCGGGGTACGGCCGTCGGTCATGGTGAGCGGCGGGGTCTCCCCGGTGCGTTCCCGGACGAGCCGGCGCCACCCCTCGCTGGTCGGCGTCGCCGGGTCGAGCGGATGCCCCGCCACCTCGGCGATCAGGTGGGTCCAGGCCCGCGGCACCACCTGGACCAGCTCGTAGCCGCCGCCGCCCGTCACGATCCACCGGCCGCCCGCCGTCTCGTGGGCCAGGCGGTGCAGGGCGGCGTAGGCGGCGCGCTGGCCGTCGACGCTGAGCATCAGGTTGGCGAGCGGGTCGAGCGCGTGGCTGTCGCAGCCGTGCTGGGTCACGAGGATCTCCGGCGCGAACTCGCGCAGCAGCGGCGGCACCACCGCGTGGAAGGCGCGCAGCCAGCCGGAGTCGCCGGTGCCCGCCGGGAGGGCCACGTTGACCGCCGTGCCCCCGGCACCGGTCTCCTCGGGGAACCCGGTGCCGGGGAACAAGGTGCGCGGGCTCTCGTGCAGGCTGATCGTCAGCACCCGGGGGTCGTCGTAGAAGAGCGCCTGCACGCCGTCGCCGTGGTGCACGTCCACGTCCACGTACGCCACCCGGCCGGCGCCCTGGCGCAGCAGCCAGGCGATGGCCAGGGCCGGGTCGTTGTAGACGCAGAAGCCGCTGGCCGTCGAGGCCATCGCGTGGTGCAGGCCGCCGGCCACGTTGACCGCGTGCTCGGCCGTGCCCTCCCAGACCGCGCGGGCGGCGGCGAGCGAGGCGCCGGCGATCAGGGCGGACGCCTCGTGGACGCCGGCGAAGGACGGGTTGTCGGCCGTGCCGAGGCCGGCGGAAAGGTCGGGTGCGCCGGTGGCGGAGCAGCGCCGGACCGCCTCGATGTAGCCGCGGTCGTGCACCATGGCCAGCTCGTCGTCGGTGGCGGGGACGCAGCCGGCCGGCTCCACCTTGTCGAGCACGCCCAGCTCGCGGGCGAGCGCCATCGTCAGCTCGACGCGGATGGGTGCGAGGGGATGGCTCGGGCCGAAATTGTAGGAGGTGAGAGCATCGTCCCAGATGACCCGCACTGTCCGACTCATACGCACTCCCCGTCCCTCGCCCTTGGGCCGACGTTACCGCAGCCCCCACGGGCTCCGTCTCTCCGGTGGCGGAGGTGATCGAAGCGAGATACCGCCGCATTTTTGCGTAAGGTCGGATCATGCGCTTGGTACGCCGTGTCGAGGCCGCATGGCGTTTCTTCCGGCGTCCCCGCGTGTTCGACACCACGCTGGTCATCGTCCTGGCCGGTGCCCCGCTGGTCGGCATGATCGCCATGCTGGCGCAGGGCTACCCGCAGCCCGCGGCCGCCTCCGCCCAGTTCGCCCAGTTCGCGATCTCGGTCCTCCCCCTCCTCGTGCGGCGCCGCCACCCGGTCGCCGCCGCGGCCGCCGTCACCGCCCTCGACGTCTTCGGCCTGCTCACCGGCATCATCAGCGCCACCAACGTGCCCATCACGATCGCCCTCTACAGCGTGGGTCGCTACCTGGCCGGCCGGACGGCCGTGATCGTCGCGGTGGCCGCGTCGGTCGTCTACAACGTGGCCTTCCACCTGTCCATCGAGACCACCGGCGGCCCCATCGCCTGGGTGCCGAACCTGGTCTCCTTCCTCGTGTTCACCGGCCTGGGCCAGCTCGTCCGCGTCCGCGCCGAGCTGAGGGAGCGGGGCCGCCGCGAGGCGGCCGAGGAGGCGGTCCGCGCCGAACGGCGGCGGATCGCCCGGGAGCTGCACGACGTCGTGGCCCACCACCTCAGCGTGATCAACGCCCTGGTCGGCGGCGCCCGCGCCACCCTCCCGCCGGGGCACGAGGTCACCCGCGAGGCGCTGACCGGGGCCGAGGGCACCGCACGGCAGGCGCTCACCGAGATGCGCCAGCTCCTCGACGTGCTGCGGGCCGACGGCGGCGAGGGCGACGGGGCCGCCACCGGCGTGGGCACGTCCCGGCTGCCCGCCCTGCTGGAGGAGGCCAGGACGGCCGGGCTGCCCGCCACCCTGACCGTGGCGGGCGAGGCCGTGGCGCTGCCCACGGCGGTCGACCACGCCGTCTACCGCATCGTGCAGGAGGCCCTGACCAACACCCGCAAGCACGCCCCGGGAGCCCGTGCCGGCGTCGTGCTGACCTACCGGCCCGAGGCCGTGGAGGTGGAGGTCGTCGACGACGGCGTCCCCGAGCAGGCCGTGAGGCAGCCGGCGGCGCCGCCCGGGTTCGGGCTCGGCGGGATGGCCGAGCGGGTGGCGCTGTGCGGCGGCGAGCTGCAGACCGGTCCGCGCGCCGAAGGCGGTTTCCGGGTGCGCGCCCGCATCCCCCTGGAGAAGACATGATCGCGGTACTCCTGGCCGACGACCACGCGCTGGTGCGCATGGGGTTCCGGCTGATGCTCGACGCCCAGCCGGACATGCGCGTGGTCGGCGAGGCCGGCGACGGCGCCGAGGCGGTCGAGCGGAGCAGACGGCTGCGGCCCGACGTGGTGCTGATGGACCTGCACATGCCCGGCATGGACGGGGTGCGCGCGACCGAGCGGATCATCGCCGAGCAGCCCGGCGTGCGGGTGCTGGCGCTGAGCACGTTCGACCTGGACGAGAACGTCGTGGCCGCGCTGCGGGCGGGCGCCGACGGGTTCCTGCCCAAGGACGTCTCCCCCGAGGAACTGGTCGAGGGCGTGCGGGTGGTGCACCGGGGCGAGTCGGCCGTGGCGCCGCGCCTGCTGACCCGCCTCATCGGCACCTTCGTCCGGGCCGAGCGCCCGCACCGGCCCGGCACGCGCCCGGAGCCGGCCGGCCTGACCGAGCGGGAACGCGAGATCCTCGTGCTGATCGCGCGCGGCCGGTCCAACGGCGAGATCGCCGCCGACCTGGGCGTCTCCCCCTCCACGGTGAAGAACCACGTGACGAGCCTGTTCGCCAAGCTGGCCGTCAGGGACCGGGCCCAGGCGGTGATCGCCGCCTACGAGGCCGGGCTCGTCACCCCCGGAGCGTAGGACCGCGCTCCCAGACCCCCTGGGACGAAACGGTTCTCGGGCAGGAAGAAGTCGCCGCTCCGCGCCGTCACGCTGGACCCATGACCTCAATACGGGCGACGAACCTCACCAAACGCTACGGCTCGACCGTGGCCGTGGCGGGCCTGTCCTTCGACGTCGAGCCCGGCCGGGTGACCGGCTTCCTCGGCCCCAACGGCGCCGGCAAGTCGACGACCATGCGCATGCTCCTCGGCCTGGACCGTCCCTCGGACGGTTCGGCGCTCGTGGACGGCAAGCCGTACCAGGAGTGGAAGCACCCCCTGCGCAAGGTCGGCGCGCTGCTGGACGCCAAGGCCGTGCACGGCGGGCGCAGCGCGCGCAACCACCTGCTGGCCATCGCGCAGAGCAACGCCCTCCCGGCACGCCGGGTCGAGGAGGTGCTGGAGGCCGTCGGCCTGCGCGAGGTGGCCGGGCGGCGGATCGGCGGGTTCTCGCTGGGCATGTCGCAGCGGTTGGGCATCGCCGCGGCGCTGCTCGGCGACCCGGAGATCCTGCTGTTCGACGAGCCCGTCAACGGGCTCGACCCGGACGGCATCCTGTGGATCCGCACGTTCATCCGCAGGCTGGCGGCCGAGGGGCGGACGGTGTTCGTCTCCAGCCATCTCATGAGCGAGATGGCGCAGACCGCCGACCATCTGATCGTGATCGGCAAGGGCAGCCTCATCGCCGACACGAGCGTGGAGGAGTTCATCGGGCGCAGCTCGCAGGGGTACGTGCGGGTGCGCTCGCCCCGGCTGGCCGAGGTGGCCGAGCTGATCAAGGTGGGCGAGCCGCACTCCGACCACCTGCGGGTGACCGCGATGAGCACGCTCGAGATAGGCACGATCACCGCGCGGGCCGGGATCGCGCTGGAGGAGCTGACGTTCGTGCAGCCCACGCTGGAGGCGGCCTACATGGAGCTCACCAAGGACAGCCTGGAGTACACGTCATGATCGACATTTTCAGGTCCGAATGGACCAAGATCCGCTCGGTCCGTTCGACGGTGTGGACCCTGACCGTCACCGCCGTGCTGGTGCTGGGCCTGTCCGCCCTCATCAGCGCCTCGGCCAAGAACATGGCCGACGGGCCGGTCCCGGGCGACCAGGCGATCATGCTGAGCCTGACCGGGACGATGCTCGCCTCGCTGTCCATGGCCACCCTGGGTGTTCTGGTGATCTCCAGCGAGTACCGCACCGGGGGCATCCGCACCTCGCTCATGGCCGTGCCCAGGCGCACGAGCCTGCTGGCCGGCAAGATCGTGGTGTTCGTCGCGGTCTCACTGATCGTCTGCGGGGTCGCGTCGGCCGGCGCGATCGGCGTCGGTGTGGCGATCTCCCAGCCGCCGTCGATCGAGCTGGGCGAGGTGGCGCGGGCTTCGCTCGGGTCCGCTCTCTACCTGACCGCGTGCGGGCTGTTCGGGCTGGGGCTGGGCACGCTCATCAGGCACACGCCGGGGGCCATCGTGTCGGCCATCGCGCTGATCATGGTGTTGCCCACGATGGCGAACCAGTTCCCGGGCGAGTGGGGCAGGACCGTGGCCGAGTACTTCACCACGAACGCCGGCCTGCTGGTCGTGTCCGGCCAGAGCAACGCCTCCCTGGGCCCGTGGAGCGGGTTCGCGGTCTACCTCGCCTGGGTGGCGGTCGCCGTGATCTCGGGCGCCGTGCTGATGCGGCGCCGCGACGCGTGAACCCCGCGGCGCCCGCCTACTCGGCGCGGAGGGCGACGACCGGGTCCAGCCGGCCCGCCCGCCGCGCCGGCGCGACGCCGAAGAACACGCCCACCGCGGCCGACACCCCGAACGCCAGCGCGACCGACCACCACGTGATCGTGGCCGGCACCTCGGTGAACGTCCTGATGGCCAGCGCGCCGCCGACCCCCAGCACGATGCCGATCACGCCGCCGATCGTGGTCAGCAGCACCGCCTCGATGAGGAACTGGGCCAGCACGTCGCGCTGCCGGGCGCCGAGCGCCTTGCGCAGCCCGATCTCGCGGGTCCGCTCGCGCACGCTGACCAGCATGATGTTGGACACGCCCACCCCGCCGACCAGCAGCGAGACGCCGGCGATGGCGGCCAGCACGCCGGTCAGCATGCCGAGCACGCTGCCGATCGTGCCGAGCAACTGGGTCTGGGTGACGGCGGAGAACTTCTCCCCCGGGTACCGGGCGGTGAGCGCGGCCACGACCTTCCGCTGCAGCGGCTCGACTGTGCCGCGCTCGACGAGCAGCACGTCCGTCTCGTCGATGTCGGCGGCCAGCGTGAGATTGGAGACGCCGGTGACGGTCACAATGGTGTCGCCCGCCGAGATGGGCACGCCCACCACAACGGGTGAGCCACCGCCCGATCTGGTGGACGGCAGCGACGGCAGTTGCCGTCCACCGCCGGGATCTGGCCGAGCAGCCCGTCGCGCCCGTCCGGCCGTCGCCGCCGGCCGGACGGCCGAGCGTGACCACGCCAACGAACGGCGCCTTGACGGTGAGCGCCTCGCTCGTGCGCTCTGCCGTCCTGACCAAGGTCCTGGCCTGAGCCGTCGACGCCGCCCGGAGGGACGCCATGGACGCCGTCAGCCCGCCGATGCCGCTGACGACGGACGGACATGACGCTGCTGGTGACTCCTCCGCCCCCTGAAGGGAGCGGCTTCTCGCTAGGCCGCTCGCGCGGCGTCGCGAAGGGCAAGCCCTGCCCTCAAGATGTTGACGGCCGCGTTCACGTCGGCGTGCGCGGTGTGCCCGCATGCCGTACATCGGAACCCGGCCTGGGTGACGCGGTTCTCTGCCGCGCAGTGCCCGCAGCGCGAGCAGGTGCGGGAGGTGTTGGCGGGGTTCACCGTGATCAGCTCTCGACCGGCGCTTTCAGCCTTGTGCGACAGGATCGTCAGGAACACCCCCCAACCCGCGTCCAAGATCGAACGGTTCAGCCCCGACTTCGCGGCCGCCCCGTTGGGCAGGTGGCCACCCACGCCATCCGGCTTGGGCGCCGCACGCCTGGTCATATTGGTGACCTTGAGCGCTTCGTGCACGATCACGTCGTAGTCGCGCACCAGCGCGAGCGCGGCCTTGTGCGCTGCGTCGAGGCGCTGCCGCCGCACCTTGGCGTGCAGCGCCGCGACACGGGCCACAGCCTTACGCCGGCGGTTGGACCCGCGCCTGGTGCGGGCCAGGTCCCGCTGAGCCGTCGCCAGACGCTCGGCACAGGTGTGCAGGTGGCGCGGATTGGCCAGGTGCTCACCCTCGCTGGTCGTCGCCAGATGAACCAACCCCACGTCGATCCCGGCCACGGCCCCCGTCGCGGGCAGCGTCTCGGCGGGCACGTCGTCGCACGACAGCACCACGAACCAGCGGGAACCTTCCCGCTTCACGCTGATCGTCTTCACCGTGCCGAGCACCCGCCGGTGCTGGTGCACCCGCACCTGCCCGACCCCCTGAAGCCGCACATACGTGGCGGCCGGGTGGCCGGGCTGGGAATCCCACCGGCAGCCGTCGCCGTCCTTCGGCCACTCAACGGTGTCGAACCGGCCCCGCCCCTTGAAACGCGGAAACCCGGGCGCGTGGCCGGCCTTGACACGGTCGAAGAACGCCCTGAATGCCTTGTCCAGCCGCCGCAAGGTGGCCTGCTGGGAGGAGAACGACCACCGGCCCTGCCCGCCGGGATCGTCGGCCCGGATGTGCTTCAACTCCGCCGACTGCTCGCCGTACCGCACCGTGACACCCGCCTTGCGGTAGGCCGTGCGACGGTGCTCCAACGCCGCGTTGTACAACTGTTGATGATCTGCCAGGCACGCGGTGAGCGCGACGACCTGCCCGCGGGTGGGACGCAGCAGGAACTTGAACGACCTACGCACGGCCACCCGCCCCGGGTGCCCGCCCGTCCTGCGCCTCGATGCAGCGCCGCACCGTCTTGGCCGACTCGGCGCCGGCCGTGGCCAGGAAGCAGAACCATGACCACAGGGTCGGCCGCCCCGAGTGCGGGTGACCGTGCTCGTCGGCCTTGGCGTGGATCAGGTCCCGCAGGCGGGTCTTCACCCGCCCGCCGACGACCGGGCGGCGGCACTGCGGGCACCACACGACGGGGTACCCGAGGTCGAACGCCGCTCCTGGGGAGGTGCGCACCTCACGCGTCACACGATCAGTATCACAGCGTCACACATCTCATGCGTGATGAACGGAGATTCTGATGCCCCAATTTGGCAGGTCACTGCGCTATCCCCCCGCCGCCTGAAGGCGACGGTCCCCTCAGGAGGACTTTACGAATCGACACCCGACCAATCGTAGGGACCAACTCCGCCGGGTCGCCGGGCGCGTGGCCGGATCGCGAGAGGACGGGGCCATGGAGCGGCGGAGACCCGCACGAAAGGACGAGGCCGTGAGGGGCGGGAACCCGCGCGGGTGGTCAGCCGGAGGCGAGCTCGCGGCCCCGGTCGCGGGCGGCCTCGATGGCGGCCAGGAAGGCGGCCCGGACGCTGTGCCGTTCGAGCTCGGCGATCGCCGCGATCGTGGTGCCGCCGGGCGACGTCACGGCCTCGCGCAGGATCACCGGGTGCTCGCCCGAATCGCGCAGCATCACGGCCGCGCCGACGATCGACTGGGTCACCATGTCGAGGGCCGCCGCCCGGGGCATGCCGAGCAGGATGCCCGCGTCGACCATGGCCTCGACGAGGTAGAAGAAGTAGGCGGGCCCGCTGCCGGACAGCGCGGTCGCGGCGTCCTGCTGCGCCTCGGGGATGCGCAGCACCTTGCCGACGGGCCGCAGGAGGTCCTCGGTGTGCCGGAGGTGCTCCTCGCGGGCGTGGGCGCCGGCCGAGATGACGCTCATCGCCTCGTCGAACCGGATGGGCGTGTTGGACATGACCCTGACCACGGGCGCCTCGACACCGAGGCGCTGCTCGACGAACGCGGTGGTGATGCCGGCGGCCGCGGTGATCACCAGGCGGTCGGCGGGCACGTGGGGTGCGATCTCGGCCAGCAGCGACGCCATGTCCTGTGGCTTGACGGCCAGGATCAGCGTCTCGGCGACCTTGGCGGCCTCCGGGTTGGACATCGTGCGCACGCCGTAGGTGTCGCGCAGCGCCCGCGCCCGCTCCGGCCGGCGGGCCGTGGCCACGACGTCGTCCGGCTTGAACCCCGCCCGCAGCAGCCCGGACAGCAGGGCCTCGCCCATCTTGCCCGTGCCCAGAATCGCAATCACGCCAGCAGCCTATCGGCCCGTCAACCCCTGCTCAGCAGCGAGCGGGCGAAGAAGGCGAGGTTGCGGGGGCGCTCGGCCAGGCGGCGCATCAGGTAGGCGTACCAGTCGTCGCCGTAGGGCACGTAGACCCGCATCTGCGCGCCCAGGGCGGCCAGCCGCCGCTGCTCGGCGGGGCGGATGCCGTAGAGCATCTGATACTCGTACGCCGAGAAGTCGCGTCCGGCGAGCACCGCCAGCGCCGAGGCGATCTCCACCAGCCGCGGGTCGTGCGTGGCGACCATCGGGAAGGCGGAGCCGGCCATCAGCACCCTGAGGCAGCGCACGAACGAGCGGTCGATGTCGGCGCGCGAGGTGTAGGCGCCGGGGGCGGTGTAGGCGCCCTTGCACAGCCGCACGCGTGTCCCGTCGGAGGCGGCGAGCCGGGCGCAGCGCTCCTGTGCCTCGGGCAGGTAGGCCTGGACGACGACGCCGACCGAGGGATGCTCCTTGCGCAGCGTGGCGTGCACGGAGTGCAGCCCGGCGATGGTGTCGTGCTCCTCGGCGTCGAGGGTGAGCGTGATGCCGCGCAGGGCGGCCTGCTCGCAGATGGTGGCGGCGTTGTCCAGCGCGAGTTGCTCCGACAGCCGCAGGCCGAGCGCGGTCAGCTTGACCGACACGTCGGAGCCCTCCGGCAGGCGGGTGAGCAGCCGCAGGTAGGCCCGCACCTCGCCCTCGGCCTGCGCCCGGTCGGTCACCTCCTCGCCCAGGTGGTCGACCGTGACGAGCAGCCCGTCGCGGGTCAGCTCCGAGACGACCGCGCCCACGTCCTGGGCGACGTAGCGCCTGACCACGTCCCTGGTCAGCGGAGAGGTGGACACGACGCGCTCGACGCGCTCGCTCCTGGAGGCGGCTAGCAGGACCTGACGAAGCACGTGACCACCCTAGTCCTCGCGTCCGCGCCCGCCCGCCGGATCCGGTGGTGAACCGCGCGGCGGCGCGGTTCGTCGTAGGGGTATGCGAACGATGACAGCGACTCTTCTGGCCGGATGTCTGCTCGCGACGAGTTGCGGAGCGACGCCCGACGGGCACGCCACCTCGTCCACCCTGCCCTCCTCCGGCACGCCGCTCTCCAGCACGCCGGTCTCCGCCACCGGCACCGTGCCCACCACGCCCACCACGCCCCCGGTCAAGGGCCCGGAGCCGGTCAAGCCGACGGGCGACGCGATCGACGTCCGCAAGGTGCGCTGGACGAAGGCCAAGCCCGTCGCCAAGGGGCGCAAGGTCCAGCTCGTCTGGACGTCCGGCGTGGCGCCGTGCACCGTGCTGGACCGGGTGAAGGTCAAGGAGACGCGCACGCGCGTCACGATCACCCTGTACGAGGGCACCGCGCCCACGGCGAAGAACGTCTCCTGCATCATGATCGCCATCGAGAAGACGACCACGGTCAAGCTCAGGGCCCCGCTCGGCAAGCGCAAGATCGTGGACGGCGCCAAGGCCTGACCACCGACGAGAACGAGCACGCCCACGGCGAAATCAAGGGAATGCGCAGGCCGTCCTTGGGGTTGAGTCGAGTAGGCTCAAGACGTTTGACAAAGAGACCCGTCATTCGTACCTTGAGTCTGACCGACTCAACTTTGACTACAAGGACGTACTCATGGCACGTGCGGTAGGTATCGACCTGGGGACGACCAACTCCGTCGTCTCGATTCTCGAGGGCGGTGAGCCCACCGTCATCGCCAACGCGCAGGGCTCGCGGACCACGCCGTCCGTGGTCGCGTTCGCGAAGAACGGCGAGGTTCTCGTCGGCGAGGTCGCCAAGCGGCAGGCCGTCACCAACGTGGACCGGACCATCCGCTCGGTCAAGCGCGAGATAGGCACCAACTGGTCCCAGGAGATCGACGGCAAGAAGTTCTCTCCTCAGCAGATCAGCGCCTTCGTCCTGCAGAAGCTCAAGCAGGACGCCGAGGCCTACCTGGGCGAGAAGATCACCGACGCGGTGATCACCGTCCCGGCCTACTTCAACGACGCCCAGCGCCAGGCCACCAAGGAGGCCGGCACGATCGCCGGCCTCAACGTGCTGCGCATCATCAACGAGCCGACCGCGGCCGCCCTGGCCTACGGCCTCGACAAGGAGGAGGACCAGACGATCCTGGTCTTCGACCTCGGCGGCGGCACCTTCGACGTGTCCCTGCTCGACGTCGGCCAGGAGGACGGTCACGGCTTCGTCGAGGTCAAGGCGACCTCGGGCGACAACCACCTCGGCGGTGACGACTGGGACCAGCGCGTCGTCGACGAGCTGGCCAACAGGTTCAAGAACGCCCACGGCGTCGACCTGTCCAAGGACAAGATGGCCCTCCAGCGCCTGCGCGAGGCTGCGGAGAAGGCCAAGATCGAGCTGTCCAGCCAGTCCGAGACCACGATCAACCTGCCCTACATCACGGCCTCGTCCGAGGGCCCGCTGCACCTTGACGAGAAGCTGACCCGCGCCGAGTTCCAGCGGCTCACCGCCGACCTGCTCGAGCGGACCAAGGGCCCGTTCCACCAGGTCATCAAGGACGCCGGCATCAAGGTCTCCGACATCGCCCACGTGGTGCTCGTCGGCGGCTCGACCCGCATGCCCGCCGTCTCCGAGCTGGTCAAGGAGCTGACCGGCGGCAAGGAGCCCAACAAGGGCGTCAACCCCGACGAGGTCGTCGCCATCGGCGCCGCCCTGCAGGCCGGCGTGCTCAAGGGTGAGGTCAAGGACGTCCTGCTGCTCGACGTGACCCCGCTGTCGCTGGGCATCGAGACCAAGGGCGGCATCTTCACCAAGATCATCGAGCGCAACACGACGATCCCGACCAAGCGCTCGGAGGTCTTCACCACGGCCGAGGACAACCAGCCGTCGGTGCAGATCCAGGTCTTCCAGGGCGAGCGCGAGATCGCCTCCTACAACAAGAAGCTCGCCACGTTCGAGCTGACCGGCATCGCCCCGGCGCCGCGCGGCATCCCGCAGATCGAGGTCACCTTCGACATCGACGCCAACGGCATCGTCAACGTCTCCGCCAAGGACCTGGGCACGGGCAAGGAGCAGACGATGACGATCACCGGCGGCTCCGCGCTGCCGAAGGACGACATCGAGCGCATGATGCGCGAGGCCGAGTCGTACGCCGAGGAGGACAAGAAGCGCCGCGAGGAGGCCGAGGTCCGCAACAACGCGGACGGGCTCGCCTACCAGACGGAGAAGTTCCTCCGCGAGAACGACGACAAGGTCCCCGGCGAGATCAAGACCGAGGTCAACGACGCCCTGGCCGAGCTGAAGAAGGCCCTGGAGGGCACGGACACCGACACGATCCGCACCTCCGCCGAGAAGCTCGCCACGGTCAGCCAGAAGATGGGTTCGGCGATCTACGCCCAGAGCCAGCAGTCCGCCGGCGAGGGCGCAGGCGCCCCGCAGGACGCCGCAGCCGGTGACGCCGCCCAGGCGAAGGCCGACGACGACGTCGTCGAGGCCGAGATCGTCGACGACGAGCCGAAGAAGGACAAGTGATGCCGCCTCGTGACAACGGCCACGAGCACAGCGAGCCGGTGATCCGCGACAACCGCAAGATCGACCCGGAGACGGGCCAGGCGCGGCTCGGCTCGGATGGCAAGGCCGAGCAGCCCACGGAGACACCGGCCGACACGGGCGCGACCGGGGCGGGGCCGGTCGGCGACGACGGCGAGCTGAAGGCCCAGCTCGCCGAGCGCACCGCCGACCTGCAGCGCCTCCAGGCCGAATACACCAACTACCGCAGGCGCGTCGAGCGTGACCGCGTCGTCGTGCGCGAGCAGGCCGTGGCCGGCGCGCTGACGGAGCTGCTTCCGGTGCTCGACGACATCGGCAGGGCCCGCGACCACGGCGAGCTCACCGGCGGCTTCGCCAAGGTGGCAGAGTCTCTGGAGGCGGTGCTCACCAAGCTGGGGCTCAGCCCGTTCGGACAGAAGGGCGAGCCCTTCGACCCGACCGTCCACGAGGCGCTGATGCACAGCTACTCGCCCGACGTGACGGAGCCGACCGCGGTCGAGGTGCTCCAGCTCGGCTACCGCATGGGCGACCGGGTGCTGCGCCCGGCCCGGGTGGCCGTGGCCGAGCCCGAGGACGCCCCCTCGGCGTCCGCTGACGACGACAACTGACCAAAGGACGAAGGGCCATAGATGAGCACCAAGGACTACCTGGAGAAGGATTACTACGCCGTCCTTGGTGTGCCCAAGACCGCCACCGCCGACGAGATCAAGAAGGCCTACCGGAAGCTGGCCAGGCAGTATCACCCGGACACCAACCAGGGCGACACGACCAAGGAGACCAAGTTCAAGGAGGTCTCCGAAGCCTACGACGTCCTGTCCGACGGCAAGCGCCGCAAGGAGTACGACGAGGCGCGCACGCTGTTCGGGTCCGGGATGGGCGGCCAGCGTCCCGGCGGTGGCGGGTTCCCGTTCGACTTCGGTGACCTCTTCGGCGGCACGGCCGGTCAGCCGGGCGGCGCCGGAAGCGGAGACCGTCTCGGCGACCTGTTCGGCGGGCTGTTCAACCGCGGGGGCGGTTCGGCCCGCACCACGACCAGGACCACCAGGCCGCGCCGCGGCCAGGACGTCGAGTCGGAGGTCACGCTCAGCTTCACCGAGGCGGCCGAGGGCACCACGGTGTCGCTACGGCTGACCAGCTCGGCCGCCTGTACGGCGTGCAGCGGGACGGGAGCCAAGGCGGGCACGACCCCACGGGTCTGCCCCACCTGCGAGGGCACCGGGGCGGCCAGCCGCAACCTCGGCAACTTCGCCTTCTCCGAGCCCTGCCGCGACTGTAAGGGCCGTGGGCTGCTCGTGGACGACCCCTGCCCCGTCTGCGAGGGCAGCGGCCGGGCCAAGAGCACGCGCACGATCCAGGCGCGCATCCCGGCGGGGGTGGCCGACGGCCAGCGGGTCAAGCTCAAGGGCAAGGGCGCCCCGGGCGAGAACGGCGGGCCCGCGGGTGACCTCTACATCCAGACCCACGTCAAGGCGCACGCGGTGTTCGGGCGGAGCGGCGACAACCTCACGATCACCGTGCCGGTGACGTTCACGGAGGCCGCGCTCGGCGCCGAGATCAAGGTGCCCACCCTCAAGGGCCTGCCGGTCACGCTGCGCGTCCCCGCCGGCACGCCGAACGGCCGCACCTTCCGGGTGCGCGGCCGCGGCGTCGCCCGCAAGGACGGCACCAAGGGTGACCTGCTCGCCACCGTCGAGGTGCTGGTGCCCAAGACGCTCGACGACAAGTCACGCGAACTCCTGACGGAGTTCGCCACCGCGACCGCGGAGGACGACCCGCGGGCTGATCTCATTCAGAGAGCCAGAAGCGAGTAGCCGATGGACGCCAACTATTTCGACCTGTCCGACGACACTCCCGTCTATGTGATCTCGGTGGCCGCCCAGCTGTCGGGCCTGCATCCGCAGACGTTGCGGCAGTACGACCGGCTCGGCCTGGTCTGCCCGGGTCGCACGGCCGGGCGCGGCCGTCTCTATTCGACACGCGACATCGTCCAGCTGCGCGAGGTGCAGCGCCTCTCCCAGGAGGAGGGCATCAACCTCGCCGGCATCAAGCGGATCCTGGAGCTGGAGAACGAAGCTCTGCGGCTGCGCGAGGAGGTTCTCCGCCTGCGCGCCGAGATGCAGATGGTCAAGGCGCTGATCCGCTACGAGCTGCCACCGGGGGCCTAGAACAGATGGACTACAAGCTCACCCAGAAGAGCCAGGAAGCGCTCTCCGGGGCCATGCGGCGCGCCGCCGCCGAAGGCAACCCCGAGATCGCCCCGGCCCACCTGCTCACGACGCTGCTCAACCAGACGGGCGGCACCGCCGTCCCCCTCCTGGAGGCCGTGGGCGCCGACTGGAAGGCGCTGCGCACCAGGGCGGAGGAGCTGCTGGCGGCGCTGCCCAAGGCGCAGGGCTCGACCGTCGGCGCGCCGTCCAGCTCGCGCCAGCTCCTGACCGTCATCAACACCGCCGCCCAGCGCGCCAAGCGCCTGGAGGACGAGTACGTCTCGACCGAGCACCTGCTCGTGGGCCTGGCCACCGACGGCGGCCAGGTGGCCGAGCTGCTCAAGGCGCAGGGGGCGACGCCGCAGGCGCTGCTGGACGCGTTCGAGAAGGTCCGCGGCCACGCCCGCGTCACCAGCGAGACGCCCGAGGACACCTACCAGGCGCTGGAGAAGTACGGTGTCGACCTGACCGAGCGGGCCCGCAGCGGCAAGCTCGACCCGGTCATCGGCCGTGACTCCGAGATCCGCCGGGTCGTGCAGGTGCTGTCCCGGCGCACCAAGAACAACCCGGTGCTGATCGGCGAGCCCGGCGTCGGCAAGACCGCCGTGGTCGAGGGCCTCGCCCAGCGCATCGTGGCCGGTGACGTGCCCGAGTCGCTGCGGGGCAAGCGGCTCATCTCGCTCGACCTGGGCGCGATGGTCGCGGGCGCGAAGTACCGCGGCGAGTTCGAGGAGCGGCTGAAGGCGGTGCTCTCCGAGATCAAGGAGAGCAACGGCCAGATCGTCACCTTCATCGACGAGCTGCACACCGTCGTCGGCGCGGGGGCCGCCGAGGGCGCGATGGACGCGGGCAACATGCTCAAGCCCATGCTGGCCCGCGGCGAGCTGCGCATGATCGGCGCCACGACGCTCGACGAATACCGCGAGCGCATCGAGAAGGACCCGGCGCTGGAGCGCCGCTTCCAGCAGGTGTACGTGGGCGAGCCGACGGTCGAGGACACGATCGCGATCCTGCGCGGGCTCAAGGGCCGCTACGAGGCCCACCACCAGGTGCAGATCGCCGACAGCGCGCTCGTCGCCGCCGCCGCGCTGTCCGACCGCTACATCACCAGCCGCTTCCTGCCGGACAAGGCCATCGACCTGGTCGACGAGGCCGCCTCGCGGCTGCGCATGGAGATCGACTCCCGGCCCGTGGAGATCGACCAGCTCCAGCGCAACGTCGACCGGATGAAGATGGAGGAGCTGGCGCTGTCCAAGGAGACCGACGAGGCGTCCCTCCAGCGGCTCGAACGGCTCCGCAAGGAGCTGGCCGACCGCCAGGAGGAGCTCAACGCCCTCGTCGGCCGCTGGGAGCGCGAGAAGGCCGGGCTCAACAAGGTCGGCGAGCTGAAGAAGCAGCTCGACGAGGCGCGCGGCGCCGCCGAGCGGGCCCAGCGCGACGGCGACTTCGAGGCGGCCTCGCGGCTCATGTACGCCGAGGTGCCCCGGCTGGAGCAGGCCCTGCGGGAGGCCTCCGAGGCCGCGCCACCCGAGGACGCCATGGTCAAGGAGGAGGTCGGCCCCGACGACATCGCCGAGGTCATCTCGTCCTGGACCGGCATCCCGGCCGGCCGCCTGATGGAGGCCGAGACGGCCAAGCTGCTGCGCATGGAGGACGAGCTGGGCAGGCGGCTCATCGGGCAGCGGCAGGCCGTACAGGCCGTGTCCGACGCCGTGCGGCGCAGCCGGGCCGGCATCGCCGACCCCGACCGGCCGACCGGCTCGTTCATGTTCCTCGGCCCCACCGGTGTGGGCAAGACCGAGCTGGCCAAGGCGCTGGCGGAGTTCCTGTTCGATGACGAGCGGGCGATGACCCGCATCGACATGAGCGAGTACTCCGAGAAGCACAGCGTGGCCCGGCTGGTCGGCGCGCCTCCCGGCTACGTCGGCTACGAGGAGGGCGGCCAGCTCACCGAGGCCGTGCGGCGCCGCCCGTACACGGTGGTGCTGCTGGACGAGGTGGAGAAGGCGCACCCCGAGGTCTTCGACATCCTGCTGCAGGTGCTCGACGACGGGCGGCTGACCGACGGGCAGGGCCGCACGGTCGACTTCCGCAACACGATCCTCATCCTCACCTCCAACCTCGGTTCGCAGTTCCTGGTCGATCCGACGCTGGAGAGCGACGCCAAGCGCGAGGCCGTCATGAGGGCGGTGCGGGGCGCGTTCAAGCCGGAATTCCTCAACCGGCTCGACGACGTGATCCTGTTCGACGCGCTCGGCTCGGAGGAGCTGACGCAGATCGTCGACCTGCAGGTCGAGCGGCTCGCCCAGCGGCTGGCCGACCGCCGGCTGACGCTGGAGGTCACCCCGGCGGCGCGCGAGTGGCTGGCCCTGACCGGCTACGACCCGCTCTACGGCGCCCGCCCGCTGCGGCGGCTGGTGCAGTCGGCGATCGGCGACAAGCTGGCCAAGGCGGTGCTGTCGGGCGAGGTCGCCGACGGCGACCAGGTCAAGGTGGACCTCGGCGACGACGAGCTGATCATCCAGCGCGTCTGACGTCCGGCGCCCCAGGAAGCCCGCAGGCCCTTCGGCCGCGGGCTTCCGTCTTTTCCGGGGACGGATGTCATGCCCTCGGCATCGTGGACACGGACCTGACGACGCCCTGCGCCGCTGCCAGAACCCCGAAGACGCGGCGGACGTGGTGGCCGCGGCGACGGGGGCTGTCGACGGCGCTCCCTCTCGCGGGCTCGGGCCGGGCAACCGACGGTCATGCCGCCCGATCGTCGGTAAGGTCTGCCCCAGCCTTCGGGCAAGCAGCTCTCCGCTCTTCGCCTCCCTGACTAGCTTGGCGCTTCATCGGATCGCCGAAACACGATCAGGGGGACGTGAAGTGGCATCTCGGAACATCATTGCGGTGGCCGCTCTGACCGCGGGGGTGAGCTGGCCGGGGGTGGGCCCGGTGAGCGCCGACACGTGCAGGCCGGCGTCCGTCGACTCAGTCGCCGCGTCGGCCTGCGACGAGCTCACCCGCGCCACCGGCGAGCGGCTCGCCGACGACGAGGAACTGTCGAGGCTGGTCACGCGGACCGCCCAGCGCCTCGGACTGACGGGCCTGAACGGCCGCGTTCCGGACGGCTCGGCTCCAACGGACAGCGCCATCACGGGAAGCCCCGCCCGAGACCACGAGGACGGCGGCGAGGGCCGTACGGGCGGCAAGGGCGGCAAGGGCAACGGGAAGGGGAAGGGGCGCGGCGAGGGCAAGGGCTCCGCCCAGACCGGCGAGACCCAGACCGGCGAGGCCCAGACCGGTGCGGCCGAGGCCGGCGAGGGCGGGACTGCCGTCGACTCGCACGTGCCGGCGAAGCCGGCCGTCCCCAACCCCGCCGGCCTGCCCGACGTCTCCACGGTCAGCCCGGCGCCCGACCTGCCCGGTCTCCCCGTGCTGCCCGTCGTGCCCAGCGGCATGTCGTTCGGCGGCGTACCGGTGGCGGGTGCGGCCTCGTCCGCGCGGCGCCCGGCGGACTCGACCGCGCACCGTCCGGTGAGCCCGGACCGCCGGCGGATCGCCCCCAGGACCTACCAGAAGGGCGAGACCCTCCCGGACGTGCCGAGCGTGCCGGGCCTGCCGCAGCCCCCGGCCCTGGACGCGGTAGACGGCGTGCTGCCCGGCCTGGGCCTCGACTGACCCGGCGACCGCCTTCTCAGGTAAGAGGAGTGTCCCCTCCTCGGCAGGCCATCAGGACCGCCCGAAACCGCGCGGCAGACCGTCCGGGGGCACCGAGACCACATCATCGGCGATCCGGGACAGCACGAAACGGGCCGCGGCCCTCACGGTCGCGGCCCTGTCGCGCCGGCGCTCAGGACACCAGCGCGTCGAGCTCGTCTTCCGGCAGCCCCAGGTCGACCCTGATGCGGTAGCGGGTGCGCAGCAGCGCCACGTGCTCGGGGTCGTCCTCGTCGCTGGCCAGCACGGCCTGCGTCACCCATTCGAGCCCGGCCCGCAGGTCGCCGTAGGCGACGAGGGTCTCGGCGATCGTGTGGGCGGTCGGCGTGGTGACGCCGCCCTCCGCTCTGATCGTTTCGATGACCTCCCTCGCCTCGTCGGGCCGTTCGAGCTCGAACAGCGTGTCGGCGATGCCGGCACGCGGGTCGACGATCGACTCGCCACCGTCCTCCACCGCGCGCTGGAAGCACTCCATCGCCCGCGCGGGCTGCCCGGCCGCTCGCCACTCCTCGGCCGCCAGGACCAGGATGGACGCCCTGGAGACGTCGCCCGAGGAATAGCCGAGCGCGACGTCGTACAGCCGCTGGGCCAAGGAGCCGTGGTCGTCGGCCAGCAGGGCCTGCTCAAGCAGGCGATCAAGGTGCTCACGGGTCACATGCGCCACACCGCGAGACTACCGAGCCCCTTGCCGGTTTGCCCCGGCAATGCACATCGCCGATCGGCCACGACTTCGCCACTGTCAGGTCAAAGCCTGACGGAGATCGGCGTGTCGCTCCGCCCCTCGGGCATAACTGCCGTCGCGCGCCGCAAGCCGAGGGGGCCGTCATGGGCATGTCCAAACAGATGACCTTCGCGTTGGGCTGCGCCATCGTCCTCTCTGCTGTGATCCCGGGCGCGTCCGGCTACCTCTCGGCCCGGCTGGAGGCCGTCGAGACGGCCGAGCGCAACCTGCGCGCCGTCGAGGCCCGGCTGAACGCGCGGATGGTCCGCGAGGACACCCGGCCCGTGTCGTTCCCCGCTCCCTGCCTGCGCGGTCCCGCCTCCGTCGCCGAGAAGCCGCGCACTCCGCGATAGCGCACCTGCCCGCCGGCGAACCATGCCGCCGAAAGGCGTCCGGCGGCGTAGTTGGCCGGACGCCGTCCGGCGGCGCGGGCTCGGTACACTCGCGGGCCGTGACGACGATTGAGGAGTTGCTCCGCCTCGTGCCGCCGCCCGCCGAACCGGTCGACGCGCACGGCGACTGGAGCGCGGTCGAGGCCGTCCTCGGGCTCGGGTTGCCCGCCGACTTCAAGACGCTCGTCGAGCGCTACGGGCTCGGCCAGTTCGTCGACTTCATCACGCCGCTGACCCCGTTCGGCGCTCACGACCTGTTGCTCCAGCGCGCTCGGCGGCTGCTCGACAGAGAGCGGTCCTTCCGTGAGAGGTATCCCGACGAATGCCCCTACCCGTTCCATCCGGAGCCCGGTGGGCTGCTGGAGTGGGCGGGCACCGACAACGGCGACTCGCTCTGCTGGCTGACCGGCGGAGAACCGGACGACTGGGGCGTCGTGGTCTGGAATCCACGCAGCGTCGCCTACGACGCGTTCGACGTCGGCGCGGTGGAGTTCCTCCACGGCTGGTTGACCGGGCGGATCAGCACGCCGATCCTGCCCGGCGAGGTCGAGCCGTCGCCGTGGTTCGAGCCGTTCCGCGAGCGCGAACACGTCTCCGTCAGGCTGTCCGAGGGCGAGTTGCCCTACCACGAGCGGCTGCGGATCCTGCGGGACGCGCTCGCGCCCACGGCGGACCGGGGCGGCCACAGCGACGAGGACGGCGCGCGGCAGGACCACTTCGCCGCCACGGACCTCGGCTGGTCGCTGACCTACGAGACGGTCTACGGCCACCAGATCCGGCTCGCCTTCCCGCCCGAGGACGCCGAGCGGGCTCGGGTCACGCTGTTCGACGCGGCCCGCCGCATGGGCTGCCGGGTGCTGTCGGCGACGACACACCTCGGGGAGCCCGTCTGGACCTAGGCGGGACGGGGCGACCAGGAGCGGAGCTGGCGCGACAGGAAGCCGCGGATGAGCTGCTTGGCCGCGTCGATGATCTCCGGCTCGCCGGCGGGATCCCGCCGGAAGGCCAGCTTGAGCACCGCGTCGCCCGCCTCGACGGCCACCAGCATCGCCACGTCCAGCTCATGGCTGTCGGCCAGCCCGAACTCGTTGAGCAGCAGCCCGCGCAGCCGCCCGGCGATGACCGTGTTGTTGTCGGAGTCGGAGTCGAGCAGGTTGAGGTCCACCGCGTCGCCGAAGTGGAGGCTCCTGAAACCCGGAACGGTCCGGTGCATGTCGACGTACTCGTCGATGATCGCGTCGACCGCCTCCCACCAGCCGCGGTAGTCCTCCTCGATGAAGCGATGCCCCACCCGGGAGACGAACTGCTCGACGTTGCGCCGGGTCAGCTCCTGGGTGATCGCCCGCTTGTCGGGGAAGAACTGGTAGACGGAGCCGATCGCGACACCGGCGCGTTCGGCGATGCGGGTCGTCGACAGCGCCTCGTAGCCGCTCTCGTCGAGCAGGGCGGCGCAGGCGTCGAGCATGCGCTGGACCCGGCGGGCGCTGCGGCGCTGGCTGGGCTGTCGCCGCAATGACGGGGCGCTGGTGCAGTCATCAGTCTGGGGGGTCGGCACGTCCTCATCTTCTCCCGAAGCAGCCGATCGTCACCCGCCGATTACAGATTTCTGGCGGCGGCGGACAGCCGGGCGATGCCGCGCATGGCTCCGGGGAAGACCCGCGACAGGGCGTAGCCGAGCTTGGCCTCGGTGTTGACGGGGACGACGGCCTGGTCGCGGTGGACGGCCCGCAGGATGTGGGCCGCGACGCGCTCGGGCGGGTAGCCGCGCAGCTCGGCCCCCTTCTCGGCGAGGCCGCGCAGGTCGGGGCCGACGTAGGTGGCGTTGCGGGCGATGGCCGTCGACACGAGCCCGGGGCAGACGGCGCTGACACCGATGCCCAGGCCGGCCAGTTCGGCCCGCAGGCACTCGCTGAGCGTCTTCACCGCCGCCTTGGCCGCCGAGTAGGCGGGCAGCACGACCGTCGGGGCGAACGCGGCCATGGAGGCGATGTTGACGATGTGGCCGCCCTCGCCGCGCTCGGCCATCTGGGCGCCGAACAGCCGGCAGCCGTGGACGACGCCCCATAGGTTGACGTCGAGGGTCCTGCGCCAGTCGTCGGTCGAGTGGTCGAGGAAGGGGCCGCTGACGACGCTGCCGGCGTTGTTGACCAGGATGTCGGGCACGCCGTACCGGTCGCGTACGTCCTGGGCGAAGGACTCCATCGCGGTGGCGTCGCCGACGTCGACCCACCGGGCGTGCGCCGTGCCGGACAGGTCCTTGGCGATGTCACCGGCGGTGCGCGCGGCGGCGGCCGCGTCGATGTCGGCGCAGACGACCTCGGCCCCGTGGGCGGCGAACGCGCGGGCGGTGGCCCGGCCGATGCCGCTCCCCGCGCCCGTGACGACCACCAGCCGGTCACCGAACGCCCCGCGTCCCGGCACGACCCGGGCCCGGCGCAGGCTCCCCTCGACCCCGCCGCCGTCCACGCGCCCCTCCACGCGCCCGTCCACATGGTCGGCGAACTCGGCGATCATCCTGGCGACCACGCCTGGGCGGCCGCGGTGCGCCCAGTGACCCGCGACGACCCTGCGGTGCCAGCACCGGGGCGCCCACCGGGTGAGCGAGGCGAGCAGGGCCGGGGTGACGAACGAGTCGCGGGTGGCCTCGATGAGCTGCACCGGAACGTCGACGCGCGGGTCGCGGCGGGGCCGCCGGCCCGCGCTGTTGCACCGGTAGAGCCACAGCCCGTTCGCGGCGTCCCTGGCCAGCGTGGCGGCGGGATGGCCGGGCCGGGGGCCGACCCCGTCACGCAGCCGCAGGGTCCGCTCCAGCATCGCGGGCACGAAGGTCCGCCAGGCCAGCTCGGGCAGCACCGGGAGCTGGAAGGCGCCGATGTACCAGGACCGGGCGCGCTGGGCGGCTACCTCGGCGGGCCTGCCGTGCCGCAGGAACGGCGCCGTCTGGTCGAGTCCGGGCCCACCGAGGCTGGTGAAGGACGCGACGCGCTCGCGGATGCCCGGCCTGGTCACCGCGTCCCAGCCCTGCAGCGAGCCCCAGTCGTGGCCGGCCAGGTGGACGGCGGGCTTGCCGATCTCGTCGAGCACGGCGGCGAGGTCGGCGGACAGGTGGCCGAGGTCGTAGTGCCGGTGGTCGGCCGGCGCGCCGGAGCTCCCCGCGCCGCGCACGTCGTAGCGGATCACATGGAAGCGGTCGCGCAGCCGTTCGGCGACCTCGTCCCAGACCCGGTGGGTGTCGGGGTAGCCGTGCAGGAGCAGGACCGTCGGCCGGGCGGGGTCGCCCTCCTCGACGAGTGCCAGCCGCACGTCACCGGACTCGACCCACCGCATCGCGACCTCCCGCTGTCGGCCCCCTTCCCGAACATAGCCGGTCAGGGCCGGGTGGACAGACCGGTGCAGGAGCGCAGCGCCTTCCAGTCGGCGACCGCCTGGGTGCGGGCCGAGCCGGTCATGGGGACGGGGACGCCGCCCTGGATGGTCGCCGGGGTCCACGTGTCCTTGAGCACCTTGCGGCCGTTGAGGGTGAGCGTGAGCACCCCGGTCCGCCCGGTGGTCGCCGGGCTGGAGTGGTAGAAGACGAAGTTGCCCAGGCCGTAGCTGACGTAGGCGTTGCCGAGGTAGCCGGCGCCGAGCAGGATGTGCGCGTGCCCGCCGACCACCACGTCGGCGCCCGCCTTGACCAGCTTGGGGGCGAGCGAGAGCTGCGCCGGGTTGGGGCACTTCTGCATCTCGGTGCCCCAGTGCAGGTGCACGATCACGGTGTCGGACTGCTTGCGCGCCTGCCGTACGGCCCGGAGCAGGCGCGTCTCGTTCTTGGCCGAGGCGAGCCCGCCCTTGTCGGGCGTCGCCGTCCAGGCGGGGATGAGGTGGTCGTCGAGCACCTGGGTGGCCCCGATGATCGACACCCGGTTGCCGTTGACGACCCTGCGGAAGGGCCGGTACGCCTCGGTGTCGTTCCTGCCGATGCCCACCACGGGATACTTCGACCGTTTGATGGCGGCCAGCGAGTCGGCCAGGCCGGTCTCCATGAAGTCCATGCCGTGGTTGTTGGCCATCGACACCACGTCCACCCCGGCGGCCTTGAGCGCGGTGAAGGCGCTGGCCGGCGCCCGGAAGGCGAACTGCTTGCCCGGCGCCGGAGTGCCGCCGGTGGTGATCGCCGTCTCCAGGTTGACCATCGCCAGGTCGGCGTCGCGCAGCACGCCGGCGATCGGCCCGAGCGCGGTGCGGGGGCTGTTCAGCCGCGCCCGCAGGCCGCCTTCGAAGTGCACGTCACCGCCGAACGCGATCGTGAACGGTTTGCGCACCCGCGACGGCTTGGGGCTCGGTGACGTCGCCTCGGCGGTGGCCGTCTCGCCGCGGCGCTCCGGGGTCTCGGACTCGGCAGCGGAGCACGCTGTGAGCGCGGCGGCGAGAGCCACAGCCGCGGCGGCAGGGGGGAGTCTCATATGTCGCCACTTCTGCTGGATCCGGTGGGTCAAGGATCGAGCATGCCATGAGGCCCGGTGTCACGCCGAGGTCAGGTCTCGGTAAGCAGCCGGTCGATCGCGGCGCGGGTGCCGTCGTCCATGGGGCTGTAGATCACCATGCGGGTCTCGGGGGCCGGCGAGTGGAGGATCGTGGTGGTGAACCGCATCTCGCCGACCCGCTCGTGCTTCATGAGCTTCTCGCGGGGACCCGGCTCGGCGACGTCCTGCCGGGCCCACAGCCGCGCGAACTCCGGGCTGGCCGCGCTCAGCCTGGTGACGAAGCCCTGCCAGCACGGGTCGTCGGCGTGGCGGCTGTAGGCGCCGCGGAACACCGCGATCACGCCGGGCAGCTCCTGCTCGCGGTTGACCAGCATGGCCGACAGCTTGGTGGACACGCAGTTCTGCCAGAGCGTGTTGCGCTCCCCCTCCGGCGCCTGGACCACCTCGGGCACCAACACGGCGTAGGCGGAGTTCCAGGCGAGCACGTCGCAGCGGCTGTTGGACAGGCAGGCCGGCATCGGGTCGAGCTGGTCGAGGATCTCCTGGATCTGCGGCGTCACCCGTACGGCGTCGCCGGCGGGCACGCCGGCGTTGTGGCCGGCCAGCCGGTAGAGGTGCTGCCACTCGGCGTTGTCGAGCCGGAGCGTGCGGGCGATGGCGTCAAGCACCTGGGTGCTGGCGTTGATCGGCCGCCCCTGCTCCAGCCACGTGTACCAGGTCACGCCCACCCCGGCGAGCTGGGCGACCTCCTCGCGGCGCAGGCCGGGCGTGCGCCTGCGCGGCCCGGGGGCCAGATCGACCATCTCGGGGGTGATGCGTTCGCGGCGGGTGCGCAGGAACGCCGCCAGGTCGGTCCGCTTCGCCTCTGCCACTGTCGCGTCTCCCCGTGGGTCCGGTGGGGCCGCCCGGGAACCGGTAGCCGGGTAGCGTCAATACCAGTATGCAGGGGCTCTCGTTACCGGTATCCGATTGCCGTCAGACTGTAGAAACATGACCCGTACTGCTGCCGTTCCTCCCCCTCTGGCCGTGCGACCGGAGCGGAGCGGGGCCAGCGGTCTGCTCCTGGCGGTCATCCTCGTGGGGCAGTTCCTGGCCATCCTCAACGTCAACATCGTCAACGTGGCCACCCCCACGATCGAGGCCGACCTGCGCTCCTCGGGCGCCGGCCTGCAGATGATCGTTGCCGGATACACCATCGTCTACGCCGTCCTGCTGATCACCGGAGCCCGGCTCGGCGATCTGTTCGGCTACCGCAACGCGTTCCTCGCCGGGCTGGGGCTGTTCACCCTCACCACGCTCGGCGCGGGGCTGGCGCCCTCGACCGGCTGGCTGGTCGGCTTCCGGCTCGCGCAGGGCGCGGGCGCCGCCCTGATGATGCCGCAGGTGCTCACCCTGATCCAGCACAACTACCAGGGCGCGGCCCGGGGCCGGGCGCTCGGCCTGTGGTCGGCCGTGGTGAGCGGCGGCATCGTGGTGGGCCAGGCGCTCGGCGGCATCCTGCTGGGCCTCGGCGCCGGCTGGCGGATCGTCTTCCTGGTGCTGGTGCCGATCGGCGCGCTGCTGCTCGTGGCGGGGTTGCGCGTGCTGCCCGCCGACCGGGGCGGCGCCCGCCGGACCGGGCTCGACCCGGGCGGCCTGGTGACGCTGGCGGCGGCCGTGCTTCTCTTCGTGGTGCCGCTGGTGCTGGGCCGGGAGCTGGGCTGGCCGCTGTGGGGCTGGGCGTCGATGGCGCTGAGCGTGCCGATGTTCACGGCGTTCGTCCGGATCGAGCGCTGGGTGACCGCCCGCGGCGGCCGGCCGCTGGTCGACGCGGCCGTGCTGCGCGCGCCGGGCATGCGGCCGGGCCTCGCGGTGCTGCTGCTCGGGCCGGCCACGTGGGGCGCGTTCCTGTTCACCTCGGCGCTGCACCTGCAGGGCGAGCTGCGCCTGTCGCCGCTGGCCTCCGGCATGATGCTGGTGCCGTGCGCGCTGGCCTTCGCCGTCGTCGGGCTCGCCTGGCCGCGCCTGCCCGCCCGCCTGCAGCGCTCGCTGGTGCCCTACGGCTACGTGGTGGCCACGCCCGCGTACGTGGGGCTCGGCCTCGCGGCGGGGGGCGGCCTGCCGTACGCGGTGATGAGCGCGCTCATCGGCGCCGGGCTCGGCGTGCAGATCGCGGTCACGAACCTCGCCACCGCGCAGGTGAGCGAGGCCCACGCCGCCGACGCGAGCGGTGCGCTGCTGACCGTGATGCAGCTCGGGCAGGTCATCGGCGTGGCCACGGTCGGCACGCTGTTCATCTCGCTGCAGGGCCAGGGCGCCACGGCCGCCATGACCGCCGCGCTCGCCTGCGCCGCGCTGGCCGTCCTGGCCGGGGTGAGCTCCCTGTTCCTCGTACGGCGACGCGCCTGAAGACCGGAGCGTCGGGGAGAGATCATCCGCTCGGCGTACAACAAGCGCCCCTTTTGCTCGACCTCTTCGCACCGGTGGGCGCCAGGTGGCAGGAACCATCAGGGAGACCTACGGGGATGGTTGGTGCGCTACCGCCATGGGCGTGTCATCGAGTGATCATGGGGGGGCGTCGTTGTGTCATGATGTGCAGGTCAGCTGTACCGCCTCACGGTGAGCTGGATTGTCGGAGGCCGTCAGCGGCCTCACCGAACGGCCCGGCAAGTTGTGCCAGCAACTCGCCCGGGCCGTTCTTCACCTACCGGCGGCAAGGGCCGCCAGGTCGAACTCACCGTCACGAACCCCCGCCGTGAAGGCTTCCCACTCCGACGGCGTGAAGACGAGGACGGGGCCGTCCAGCGCCTTGCTGTCTCGCAGCGCGACGTTGCCGTCGGCCAGCGGAGCGACCTCGACGCAGTTGCTCGCGCCGTTGCAGAAGCTGCTCTTCTGCCATGCCGCCGTCTTGCTCTCGATGTACATGGTCTCCCCAAATGGGCGAGGGGGCACCGTTGCCCCCTTGTTGGTCTTCATCGCTAACGCCGCCACATCATGGCCTTGCGCTGGATGAGCACGCGCGATTCGTCCTCGTCGAGCGCTTCGGACCGGATGTGTTCGAAGGCCGCCTCGTAGCCGGCCACTCGTGCGAGATCCTCGACGAAGTTAGCCGTGTAAAGCTGCTCCAGGTATACAACATCGTCAAACGCCGCGAATTTCAGATGGATGAACGCTCCCGTGTTGACCGGGTGCAGCGACTCCATCGTCAGCACGCGGACGCTGACGTGCGAGAGCAGGGACATCTCCAGGAGATGCTCCATCTGCGCCCGCATCACCGAGGGCTCGCCGAACTTCCGGGTCAGCACGGACTCGTCCAGGACGAAGCGCATCTCGGGTGGATCCGGCCGCTGCAGGACTCGCCGCTGTCGGTCCATCCGAGCCTCGACCCGGCTCCGGACACCGCTGTGCGTGATACGGACGATGCCGCGCGGTGCCAGGATGACCTCCCGCGCGTAGTCCTCGGTTTGCAGAAGGCCCGGCACCACCTGGGGTTCCCAGTTGCGCTGAAACGTGGCCTCCGCCTCCAGCCCAAGGAATCTTGTGTACTCCTCGGGTAGAGAATCTTCGTAATCCTCCCACCATCCGCGCTGAAGCGCGTCACGCAACAGGCCGAAAAGTTCGTCAAGCTTCGGCTCGTCGACCTGGTAGAGCTCCGCCAGCGCCTTGATGTCGTCGGCACTGGGCATGGTCTTGGCCGCTTCGATGCGGGATACCTTGCTCGCCGACCAGCCGAGCTCACCGGCGGCCTTGCCCCCGGTGAGTTTGCTGCGCTCGCGGAGGAGGCGGAGCTCCTGGGCGAGTCTGAGCCGGCGGACAGTCGGGCTGCCCTGCTGCGATGGCACCGTCCACTCTCCTCGTCGGGAAGGAAGGTGTAGCCGGGAAGGGTCGTTTGGAATGCCCGGACGGGGGGCCGTATCGCTCAATCTTACACTGCAACTTGCATGTGTAGTCGCGCTCAGCCGCGCTTGCAGCCTGACACGATCGGCGGCGTCGAGCAAGCGAGCACGGGAACAAGCATGGGGAAACAGCCTCGGTCGTGCAATTTGCAGCGCAAGGCAATAAGCAAGGTGCGAAGAAATGTAAATCTTCTCTTGCTCGGGGCCTTGCAGGGGAAACGTTACGGAGAGACGATCGGGCTCAGGAGGGAACGAGCTGCCGAGGAGGCCGGAATGACGACACGGCCGCACCGCCCGGTCCTTCCGTTCATGTTCGCGCGCGGCCACGCGGGCCGCCCCACCGGCAACGGCGCCGTCCCGGATACGAATCCCCGCCCCAGGGAGGCCGCTTGCCGGAAGGATCTCGCACTCGTCTGACACGAAGCCGCGACTGTCGCTCCGCCGGAGACACCGGCGCAGGAGCCGCACCCACCGGCGAACCCGGCTCGGGTGCACGAAAAAACCGGACTCAGGCTGCCGGCCGGTCACCGCATAAGGGCTGCCACCCTGCGGCGAATCCGGTCACCAGCCTGCAGTCCGGCTTGAGAAGCCACCTCGAGTAATACGGCGCTCGAGTACTACCGCGAAAGGGGTCTTCCACATGTACTCACAAGGTACCAAGGGACTCAGGCGAATCAAGTCTCGTATCCGGGAGCTCATCGCCTGGGCCGATCGCGAGATCTGCATGGAGCCGGACGAGTTCGCCTACCGGCGGGGCTGGGCGGTGACCAGGTCCGGATTCGGCACCCGGCTCTACCGGGACCCGCGCTTCGACCAGCTCCGCGTCGCGCCACCAGTGGCCGAGGAGGTGTCGTGAGATGGACCGGAACCCGCGCAACCAGATCTACCCGGCCGGCGAGGACCTGCCGGCGGCCCGCCGGTCCACCGCGCTCGCCCGACTGTGGCGCTACCGGACCGAGCTGCTGGTCCTCGCGGCTCTCTTCCTGGTCGCCGCAGCCCTGGTGGGGGCGGTGGGGCAGGGCCGGTGGATGCCGCTGATCCTGCTCAGCGCCGCGATCTCGGCGCCCGCGGTCACCAGGAGCGGCCGCAACTGGGTGGTGGCGCACTTCTGGTGCGTGGTCTCCCGGCACCGCCTGCAGCGCACCTGCCTGGAGACGACGATGCACACGCGCGCCGGCCGGATCCCGCTGGTGCTGTGGATCACGCCGACCCGTACGGGCGAGAAGGCGCTGGTGCTGACCAGGGCCGGCATCTCGGCGGCGGAGTTCGAGGCGTACGCGGAGGAGATCGCCGCCGCCTGCTGGGCCAGGAGCGCCGCCGTCTACCGGCACCGCAGGTGGGCACACCTGGTGATCGTGGAGATCGTCCGGCGGGACGAGCTGCCGGGGGCGCTCTCCCCCGGGCTGGAACGCCTGTACGGCCGGCGGGCGTGGATCCCGCTCCGGTCGTCCGATCTCGAGGAGCCGCCTGATCTGCGCTCCGCTCCGCCCGGCAGGCTGGTTCTGTCGCAGGTGGGCTGACTCCTGGGGGCGCGACCGCGCCGTGCCCCCGGGGCAAGCCCCGGAGACCGCGGGGGCTCCGGGGCTTCCCCCCGCGCGCGGGACAGGCCAAGATGAGTTCAGTTGACGAACTCAGGAGTCGTGATGCCCTCGACCGTCCACCGCACCTGCCCCCTGTGCGAGGCCGTCTGCGGCCTGACCCTCACCCTCGACGACGGCGGGCACGTGACCGGCGTGCGGGGCGACCGGGACGACCCGTTCAGCAAGGGCTTCATCTGCCCCAAGGGCGCCAGTCTCGGCCGCCTGGACGAGGACCCCGACCGGCTGCGCCACCCGATGATCCGCGACGGCGAGCGGTGGCGCGAGGCCGGCTGGGACGAGGCGTTCGCCGCCGTCGAGGCCGGATTCGAGCGCGTCGCCCAGACGTACGGCCGCCAGTCGATCGGCGTCTACCTGGGCAACCCCAGCGCCCACACCATGGCCGGCGCCCTCTACGCCGGCCCGATGATCAAAGCGCTGGGCACCCGCAACGTCTTCACCGCCAGCACCGCCGACCAGATGCCCAAGCACGTGTCATGCGGGCTCATGTTCGGCCACCCGATGACCATCCCGGTGCCCGACCTCGACCGGACCGGCTACCTGCTCATGCTCGGCGCGAACCCGCTGGAGTCGAACGGCTCGCTGTGCACCGCGCCCGACTTCCCCGGCCGGCTCAGGGCGCTGCGGGCGCGCGGCGGCAGGCTCGTCGTGGTGGACCCGCGCCACACGCGGACGGCCGCCCTGGCTGACGAGCACGTGTTCGTCCGGCCGGGCACCGACGCTTACCTGCTGTTCGGCCTGGTGCACACGGTGCTCGCCGAGGGCCTGGACCGGGTGTCGCTCCAGGTCAACGGGCTCGACCAGGTGCGAGAGGCCGCCAAGCACTTCCCGCCGGACGTGGTGGCCCGCCGTACGGGCGTCCCGGCGGAGGTGATCGTCCGGCTGGCGAGGGAGCTCGCGGCGGCCCCGGCCGCGGCGGTCTACGCCCGGATCGGCACCTGCACGGCCGAGTTCGGCACGCTGGCGCAGTGGCTGGTCGACGTCCTGAACGTGCTGACCGGCAACCTCGACCGGCCGGGCGGCGCCATGTTCGCCAAGCCCGCCACCGAGTACGGCGGCCCGCGCCGGCCGTACACGGTGGGGCGGTGGACGAGCCGGGTGCGCGGCCTGCCCGAGACGAACGGCGAGCTGCCGGTGGCGACGCTGGCCGACGAGATCGAGACGCCGGGCGAGGGGCAGATCAGGCTGCTGCTGACCGTGGCGGGCAACCCGGTGCTGTCGGCGCCGCACGGGGCACGGCTCGACCGGGCGTTCGCGGGGCTCGACTTCATGGTCAGCGTTGACCCGTACCTGAACGAGACCACCCGGCACGCGCACGTCATCCTGCCGCCGCCGCGGATGCTGCAGTCGGGCCACTTCGACTTCGCGCTGCAGGGCTTCGCCGTGCGCAACTACGCGCGCTACTCGCGGCCGTCGCTCCCCCTGGACGGGCGGCCGTCCGAGGCGGAGATCCTGGCCCGGCTCGCCATGATCGCCTCCGGGGTGGAGGGCGACCTGGACGCGTTCGTCATCGGGCAGTCGCTGGCCAAGGCCGTCCAGACGCCCGGCTCCGGCGTCGAGGGCCGTGACGCGGCCGAGCTGCAGGCCGCGCTCGACGGGGAGACGGGTGCCGAGCGCCGGCTCGACCTGATGCTGCGGCTCGGCCCGTACGGCACATGGTCCGGCAAGGGCGAGCTGTCGCTGCGCACGCTGCTCGACCACCCGCACGGCATCGACCTCGGGCCGCTGGAGCCGCGGCTGCCCGAGGTGCTCCGTACCGCCTCGGGCGTCGTCGAGTTGGCCCCGGCGCTGCTCCTGCGGGACGTCGAGCGGCTGCGCGCCGGGCTGGAGGAGCAGCCGCCGGAGCTCGTCCTGATCGGGCGGCGCCATCTGCGCTCCAACAACAGCTGGCTGCACAACGTCGCGCCGCTGGTCGGCGGCAGCAACACCTGCACGCTGCAGATGAACCCGGCCGACGTGGCCAGGCTCGGGCTGGCCGGCGAGGCGGTGGTGCGCTCGGCCAGGGGCGAGCTGACCGTGCCCCTCGAACCGACCGACGCCATCATGCCCGGCGTGGTCTCGCTGCCCCACGGCTGGGGGCACGCGGGCAGTTCCCAGGCGGTGGCCGCCGAGCACGCCGGGGTCAGCGCCAACGTGCTCACGGACGAGACGGCGATCGACGTCCCGTCGGGCAACGCGGTGTTCAACGGGGTTCCGGTGACCGTTCTGCCCACCTAAGTGATCATCGGCCGTTAGGGTGTCGCGCGTGACTACCGTGCCGGAAAAGGACCGCCTCCACGCCCAGATCTCCTTCGCCGTCGAGATCGACAAGCTGAAGCGGATCATCCGCCGCAACCTCCTCATGGACGGTTCCCGGCGGGAGAACGACGCAGAGCACTCCTGGTACGTGGGCATGCTGGCGATGATCTTCGCCGAGCACGCGCCTCCCGGCACGGACATCCAGCGGGTCGTCGCCATGCTGATGGTGCACGACCTGGTCGAGATCGACGCGGGCGACACCTTCATCTACGATCCCGTCGCCGTGGCCGCGCAGGCGGAGGCCGAGCAAGCCGCGGCAGACCGCATCTTCGCCCTGCTGCCCGCCGACCAGGCGGCGGGGCTGCGGGAGCTGTGGAACGAGTTCGAGGCGCGCAGGACGCCGGAGGCGAGGTTCGCCCGCGCGCTCGACCGGTTCGCGCCGCTGCTGGCCAACCACCACACCGAGGGCGGCACCTGGCCGCTGTTCAAGGTCACGGCCGAGCAGGTCAAGCGGAACGTCCGGCTGATCCAGGAGGGCTCCCCCTCTCTCGGCGCGTACGCCCTCGACCTGGTCGAACTCTCCGTGTCGCGGGGACACCTGTCCGAGTGATGCCCTCGTGCCGGGGGTAGGGGACATTTCGTGAAAGAGATAGTGCGACCGAGACGTAGGCAATTGCGCCGTTTCGGGGGGCCGGTCAACCTCGCGGAACAGCTCGAGAAGACCAAGGCCATGGACAAGCCCATCCTGGCGCTGGCCAAGGCCGTACGCGACACCATCCGTCCGGGCCTGATACGCGACCTGCTCCACGGAGTCCCGCTGGGCAAGCCGCTGCACCCGCCGATGGCCAACGTGACCCTGGGCTGCTGGCTCTCCGCGGCCGTGCTCGACCTCACCCGGATCGACCCCCGGGCGGCACGGCTGCTGCTGACCGTCGGCATCGGCAGCGCGCTCCCCACCGCAGCCGCCGGGCTGACCGACTGGTCGTCGCTGCATCGGGAACAGCAGCGCGTCGGCTTCGTGCACCTGCTGACGAACGTCACCGCGCTCGGGCTGTTCTCCGCCTCGCTGGCCTCGCGGCTGGCCGGACGGGAGCGGGTGGGCCGCATCCTGTCGTTCGCCGGCGTCGGCATCGGCGGCATCGGCGCCTACCTGGGCGGCCACATGGCCTACCGCCAGGCGGCCGGGGCCAACCACGCCCCCCAGCTCGCCCACCTGGTGCCCCTGGGCTGGCACGACCTGTGCGCGCTCGCCGACCTGCCCGACGGCAGGCCGGTGGCGCGGCGGCTCGGCTACATCCAGCTCTTCGTGCTGCGGCGCGGCGACCACGTCACCGTGCTCGCCGACCGCTGCCCGCACCTCGCCGGCCCGCTGCACCAGGGCAGGCTCGTGGTGGAGAACGGCGAGGCCTGCGTGGTCTGCCCCTGGCACGGCAGCACGTTCCGGCTGGGCGACGGGTCGGTCAAGCACGGGCCCGCGACCGCTCCGGCGCCGAACTTCGAGACCCGCATCCGGCGTGACGGGATCATCCAGGTACGGCCGGGGCTTGACCTCAAGCTGACTTGAGATCCTACGGTCGAGGTCATGGGCGAGTTTCTCGTGACCGGACCGACCGGTGACGTGGGCAGGCACGTCGTCACCCAGCTGACCGAGGCGGGTCTCGCGGTCCGCGCGCTGGTCCGCGACCCGTCCCGGGCCCGGCTGCCGGAGGGCGTCGAGGTGACCGGCGGCGACCTGACGGCGCCGGAGACGCTGGAGGCCGCGCTGCGCGGCGTGGAGACCGTGCTCCTGGCCTGGCCGTTCCCGACCTGGCCGGGCCCGCCCCGGCAGGACCCGCCCTGGCCGGACTCCGCCGCGGCGACCGCCGGCCCGGTGGTCGCGGCCGTCGCCAGGCACGCCCGCCGGATCATCTACCTGTCCGGCGACCACGCCGTCCACCGGGAGACCGAGCGGCACATCCGGGGGGCGGGGGTGCCGTGGACGTTCCTGCGGCCCACCGGGTACGCCGCGGACACCCTCGGCTGGGCCGGCCAGGTGCGCCGGGGCGTGGTGCGCCTGCCGTACGGGACGGCCGCGCGGTCGCCCGTCCACGAGCGCGACGTCGCGGCCGTGGCCGTGCACGTGCTCACCTCCGCCGGGCACGGCGGCGCCGCGTACACGATCAGCGGGCCGGAGGCGGTGACCCGGGCGGACCAGGCGCGGATCATCGGCGAGGTCGTCGGGCGCGAGGTGCGCTGGGAGGAGCCGCCGCCGGCGGCGGCCCGCGAGGAGTTGCTGGCGGCCTGGGGAGACCCGGAGGCCGTGGACGACGCGCTCGCGGCGTGGGCGTCGTTCGCCGGCACGCCGGAGCGCGTCACGGACACGGTGCAGCGGCTGCTGGGTAGGCGGGCGCTGACGTTCCGGCAGTGGGCGGGCGACCACGTCGCCGACTTCCGGTAGGGCCGCCCCGCCCGTCGTATCCGGCGTTCGTCAGTGTTCGTCGGCGGGGTGCTCCACCAGCGCGAGGATGCGGCTGGACATGAACCGTGCGGTCCGTACGGCCGTGCCGCCGCGGGTCACCTCGCTCACCTCGACCAGACCCCGCCGCGTGGCCACCTCGACGCGACGACCCGCGCGGGTGGCGATGACCTCGTAGGTTCGCGGGGTGCCGCCCGCGTCGATGACGATCTCCACCCGATCACCCTTCATGTCCAGATTCATACCCAGAAGAGCGGGAATTTATCCGTACACCAGTTTGACAATCGCTATGATCCCCACGGCAACGATCACGCCACGCAGGACGGGCGCCGGGATGCGCCGGCCCACCTTCGCCCCCACGAACCCGCCCGCCATCGCCCCCAGCGCCACCGCCAGCACCGCCCACCAGTCGACCTCGGCCACCACCGTGAATATGACGGCGGCGGTGAAGTTGACGATGAGCGACAGCACGTTCTTGGCGGCGTTCACCCGCTGGAGGTGCTCGCTGAGGAAGCTGCCGAGCAGCCCGATGAGCAGCACGCCCTGGGCGGCGCCGAAGTAGCCGCCGTAGATGCCGGCGCCGAACACGCCCAGCCAGAGCGCCACCCCGCCGTGCGAGTCCGCGTGCGGGCGCCCGGCCGCCAGCCGGGCGCTCAGCCGCGGCTGCACCACCACCAGCACGCAGGCCACGGCGATCAGCACCGGCACCACGACCTGGAAGACACCCGGGTCCAGGGAGAGCAGCAGGACGCCGCCGATGGCCGAACCCAGGCACGAGGCCACGCCCAGGCGGACCAGCCGGTCACGCTGACCCTTCAGCTCCTCGCGGTAGCCGTAGGCACCCGTGAACGACCCGGGGACCAGGCCGATGTTGTTGGACACGTTCGCCACGACCGGGTCGACGCCCACCGCGACGAGGGTCGGAAAGGTGATCAGCGAACCGGAGCCGACGACCGCGTTGATGGCCCCGGCCGCGACCCCCGCCGCGCACACGGCCAGTACTTCCCAGATCGTCACCCGCCGTAGCCTAGACGCCGCCCGGCGCCGTCAGCACAGCGGCCCCGGGCAGATCACGGCACCCGGGCGCGCGAACCACCCGCACGTCACAGGGCGCGGGCGTACCAGCGGCCCTCGGCGCTGCGGTCGAGCGAGAGCGGCAACCCGAACGTCCGCGACAGGTTGTCGGCCGTCATCACCTGGTCCAGCGGCCCCTGCGCCACCACCGAGCCGTTGCGCAGCAGCAGCCCGTGCGTGAACGCGCTCGGCACCTCCTCCACGTGGTGCGTGACCAGCACCAGCGTCGGCGACCGGAAGTCCTGGGCCAGCACCGTCAGGCGGCGCACCAGGTCCTCGCGGCCGCCCAGGTCGAGCCCCGCGGCCGGCTCGTCGAGCAGCAGCACCTCGGGGTCGGGCATGAGGGCACGGGCGATCTGCACCCGCTTGCGCTCCCCCTCCGACAGGGTGCCGAACCGCCGCCGGATCAGGTGGGCGGCGCCGAGCATGTCGATCAGCTCGACGGCCCGGGTGACGTCGTTGGAGTCGTACTCCTCCGTCCAGCGGCCCATGATGCCGTAGGACGCGGTGAGCACGAGGTCGATGACCTTCTCCTCGGGCGGGATGCGCTCGGCCAGCGCCGCGCTCGCCAGCCCGATGCGCGGTCGCAGGTCGAACACGTCGGTCTGGCCCAGGCGCTCGCCGAGGACCTCGACGACGCCCTCGCTGGGATGGAGCAGCGTGCTCGCCACCTGCAGCAACGTCGTCTTGCCCGCGCCGTTGGGCCCGACCACGACCCAACGCTCGTCCGCGTTGACCTCCCAGTCGATGCCGCGCAGCAGGGCCGCTCCGTCGCGCCTGACGACCACGTCCTGGAGCCGCAGCACCTGACCACCCATTCCGGATCCCTCCTTCAGGAGAACGCTCGGGTCAAACCTATTGCAGGGCGAGCGCATATCGTGGACCGGTGCGCCCTGAATCGACTGTCTCTCCTGTCCTGGTCGCCTGGGGCAACGCCTGGCTGGCCGGTCACGTGGGTCTCGACGAGGCCGCCGACCGCGTCGAGGTGGCCGGCGGACCCACGGTCGCGGGCGAGGTGCCGCTGCGCGGCTACCTCGCCGGCCTGCGCGCCGACGGCCTGAGCGAGTTCCGGCTGGCGTTGCCGGCGCCCGGCGACCCGCTCGGGCTCTCCGGGCCGCCGGAGTTCAACTCGGCCGCCGTCGACGCGGGCGAGGCCGTCGTCGTCGTGCTGCCCGACCGCCGCCTCGGGCTCGTGCCCGCACCCGACCGGCGCGGCTCCTCGTACGCCGGGGTGCGGCTGACCGTGTACGAGGCCGGACCCGTCAGGCACGACCTGCCGTCCCTGGCCGAGGCCGAGCA
Source organism: Nonomuraea muscovyensis (assembly GCF_014207745.1). NCBI lineage: Bacteria > Bacillati > Actinomycetota > Actinomycetes > Streptosporangiales > Streptosporangiaceae > Nonomuraea > Nonomuraea muscovyensis. The sequence goes on along the minus strand of NZ_JACHJB010000001.1, from coordinate 3,229,077 downwards.
GGAGCTGTCGGCCGTGATGAGGTCGGCGACCGAGGCGCTGGCCTCCGTCGAGGGCCCGGCGCAGGGCCGGCCTGAGCGGCTGCCCGGCGGCGCCCCCGGCGACACCGGCCTGGCTCCCGGCTACCCCGCGCGGGCGCACCGGGTCGCGTCGCTGGCCGCGCGGCTGGCGACCGTGCTGCGGCTGGCCGACGACCGGGGGCTGACCTCGGCGCAGCTCGCGGCCCGCGGCGACGCGCTGCGCGCGCTGGACCGGTCGGTACGGCGGGCGACCGTGGCCGCCCACCACGCCATCTTCGAGCCCCTGCGCAGCGCCTGACCGGGCTCAGGCCAGGCCGTGCCGCACCGCGTACAGGGCGGCCTGGGTGCGGTCCTGGACACCGAGCTTCATCAGCACGTTGGAGACGTGCGTCTTGACCGTCTTCTCCGCGACGACCAGGCTCCTGGCGATCTCGCGGTTCGACCGCCCGGCCGCGATGAGCGTGAGCACCTCCCGCTCGCGCTCGGTCAGCGGCACCGGCGCGGGCGCCCCGCCGCCTCCGCCACCGGCCAGCATCGCCTCGGCCGCCTCCGGCGCGAGCAGCACCTGCCCGCCGTACACGGCCCGTACGGCCTGCACCAGCGCGGGCGGGTCCACGTCCTTGTAGAGGAACCCCGAGGCCCCGGCCCGCATCGCCGGCCCCACGTCCGACGGTTCGCTCACCGACGTGAGCACGACCACCCGGGTCGCGGTGCCCGACAGCATCTCCAGAGTTCCGAGCCCGTCCAGCACCGGCATCTTCAGGTCGAGCAGCAGCACGTCGGGCGCCAGCTCGCCGACCAGCTCGACCGCTTCGGCCCCGTCACCCGCCTCCCCCACGACCGTGATGTCGTCCTGCAGGTCGAGGAACGTACGCAGCCCCTGCCGCACCACCGGATGGTCGTCGGCTATCAGCACCCGGATCACACGCTCACCTCCACGCGGACCGCCGTCCCCTCGCCGGGGGCCGACTCCACGCTCATGACCCCGCCCACCGACTCCGCCCGTTCGCGCATCGACACCAGCCCCAGGCCACGCGAGGCCGCCTGGTCGAAACCCTTGCCGTCGTCGCGCACCGACATCACCAGCCTGCCGGCCTCGTGGCCGAGCCACAGCGACACCCCGGCGGCCTCCGCGTGCCGCAGCGCGTTGTGCAGCGCCTCCTGCGCCACCCGCAGCACCGCCACCTCCACGGCCGGGTCGAGCGCGGGCAGCCCCTCGCAGTCGAACGTGACCCGGACCGGATGCAGCCGGTCGAGCAGGCGCACGTGCTTGCGCAGCGTCTCGGCCAGCCCGTGGCGGTCCAGCTCCGCCGGACGCAGCTCGACGATCACGGCGCGCAGCTCGGCCAGCGCCTCGCCCGCCAGGCGCTGGACCCGTTCGAGCTCGGCGGCGGCCCGGGCCGAGTCGCGGTCCAGCACCGTCGCGGCGGCCTGCGCCGACAGCCGGAGCGAGAACAGCTTCTGGGTGACCGCGTCGTGCAACTCGCGGGCCACCCGGTTGCGTTCCTCCAGCATGGCCAGCTCGCGCCCGCGCTCGTACAGCCGGGCGTTGGTCAGCGCGATGGCGGCGTGCGCGGCGAACAGCGTGAGCAGGTCCTGGTCGTCGGCCGTGAAGCCGCCCTCGGTGCGCTTGTTGGTCAGGAAGATGATGCCGAGGACCTCGTCGCCGTCGCGGATCGGCACGCCCAGGAAGTCCTTCATCACCGGGTGCGCCTTCGGCCAGTACTCGAACCGGGGATCCTCGCACAGGTCCGGCAGCCGCACCGGGGCTCCCTCGCGCAGCATCGCGCCGAGCATGCCGTGCTGCCGGGGCAGCGGCCCGATCGCCTCCCACTGCTTGTCGGTGATGCCCTCGGCGACGAACTCCGCGAACGCCCCGTCGTCGTCCGGCACCCCCAGCGCGGCGTAGCGCGCGTCCAGCAGCCGCTGCGCCGAGCGGACGATGACCTGCAGCACCTCGCGCACCGACAGGTGCCGGGTCACGGCGAGCACCGCCGAACTCACCGCCTGCAGGATCTCCTCCCGCTCCTCCGCCATCACGCCCCCACTCTAGGGTGCTCCCCGCGAACCACCAGGGCCGGCGGTCCTAGGACGAAGTGCCCACTCCCGGCCCGGCCCGACGCCCGATGTGCGGTCCACGCGGCGTTCCTACCGTCGAGCCATGACGAACACCGCACTCATCACCGGCGCCTCCCGCGGGCTCGGCCTGGCCCTCGCGCGGTCACTGGCCGACGCGGGCTGGAGCCTCGTCCTCACCGCCCGCGGGCACGACGACCTGGAGCGGGCCGCCGCCGAGCTGGGCGCCACCGCCCTGCCCGGGGACGTGACCGATCCCGCCCACGTCGAACGCCTCTCGCTCGCCGTGCCCGAGCTGGACCTGCTCGTCAACAACGCGAGCGCGCTGGGCGTGACGCCGCTGCCGCCGCTGGCGAGCTACCCGCTGGAGGCGTTCAAGCTGCTGCTGGAGACGAACGTGACCGCCCCGCTCGCGCTCACCCAGGCCGTGCTGCCCGCGCTGCGGGCCAGGCGCGGCGCCGTCGTCAACGTCACCTCCGACGCCGCCACCGGCGCCTACCCGGGCTGGGGCGGGTACGGCGCCACCAAGGCGGCCCTGGAGCAGCTCTCGAACGTGCTCGCCGCCGAGGAGCCCGAGCTGGCCGTCTGGTGGACGGACCCGGGCGAGATGAACACCCGCATGCTGGCCGACGCCGTCGGCGTGGAGGAGGCCGCGGGAGCCGCCGACCCGGCCAAGGTCGCCGCCGCCCTGCGCGACCTGGTCCGCTCCCGCCCGGCCAGCGGCAGGGTGAGCCTGCAATGACCACGACACTCGGCGACGGGCCGCCCGCGGAGCCCGCCTTCGACTTCGTCCTGCCGCCCGCGCTCGCCGCGCACGAGCCGCCCGAGGCGCGCGGCCTGGCCCGCGACGCGGTCCGCCTGCTCGTCAGCCGGGGCGGACGAGCTCCGGAGCACCACCGCTTCACCGACCTGCCCGACCTGCTGGCGCCGGGCGACCTGGTCGTGGTCAACAACTCGGCGACGCTCCCCGCCGCCATCCGCCTCGACCGGCTCGCCGTGCACTTCTCCACCGCCCGGGACGACGGCACCTGGCTGGTCGAGCTGCGCCGCCGCACCTCCAGCGCGTCCGAGCCGTACGGCGGCGGCGAACCCGGCGAGTGGCTGCCCCTGCCCGGCCGGGCGACGCTGCGGCTGATCGAGCGGGAGACGCCCCGGCTGTGGCGGGCCCGCCTCGACCGGGACGTGGAGGCGTACCTGGCGGCGTACGGGGTGCCGATCCGCTACGGGTACGTGCCGCGCGACTGGCCGATCGAGACGTACCAGACGGTGTTCGCGGCCGTGCCGGGCAGCGCGGAGATGCCGAGCGCCGGCCGGCCGTTCAGCGCCGGCCTCGTGACGGCGCTGGTGGCGCGCGGTGTGCAGCTCGCGCCGATCACGCTGCACACCGGCGTCGCCTCGCCGGAGAAGGACGAGCCGCCCTACGCCGAACGGTACGCCGTCCCCGCGGCCACGGCCCGGCTGGTCAACCTGACCAGGCGGAACGGCGGCCAGGTGGTGGCCGCCGGCACGACCGTGGTCCGCGCCCTGGAGACCGCCGCGGGAGGCGACGGGCTCGTGTCCGCCTCGGCCGGGTGGACCCGGCACGTCGTCACCCCGCGCACCGGCGTCCGGGCCGTCACCGGCCTGATCACCGGCCTGCATGAGCCGCGGTCCAGCCACCTGATGATGCTGACCGCGATCGCCGGGGCGGGCCCGCTCGCCCGGGCCTACGAGGAGGCGTTGCGGGAGGGGTACCTGTGGCACGAGTTCGGCGACACGCATCTCATCCTCGCCGGGACACAGCTCTCCCCCTGAACCGCCGGGACGCCCCGAACGACCACCCTGCCGCCCGAGCACCCCTCCGGGCGCAGTAGCGTGGCACGATGTGGACCAGCGCACGCTCCTGATCACCCTCACCGGGCCCGACCGGCCAGGCGTCACCTCCCGGCTCTTCTCCGTCCTGTCGAGCTTCCCCGTCACCGTCTCCGACATCGAGCAGGTCGTCATCCGGGGCCGGCTCACCCTCGGCGTGCTCGTCGCCTACGCGGGCGGCCCGTCGACCGGCACGGGCACCACGCTCGGCGCCATGTGGACCGCCGTCGAGAACGTCGCCGAGGACCTTGGCATGGAGGTGGAGCTGTCCACCGGCTCCCAGGCCAAGGAGAAGCGCCGCCGCGGCCGCCTGTCGGTCAGCGTGCTCGGCGCGACCCTCCAGCCCGCGGCGATCGCCGGCATCGCCGGCCGCATCTCCGCCGCCGGCGCCAACATCGACCGCATCGAACGGCTCGCCCAGTGGCCGGTCACCTGCATCGAGCTGTCCGTCTCCGGCGCCAACCCCGACGCGCTCCGCGTCGAGCTGGCCGCCGAGGCCGCCGCCCTCCAGGTGGACGTGGCCGTGCAGCGCACCGGCCTCTCGCGCCGGGCCAAGCGGCTGGTCGTCATGGACGTCGACTCCACCCTGATCCAGGGCGAGGTCATCGAGCTGCTCGCCGCCCACGCCGGCTGCCTGGAGGAGGTCGCCCGGGTCACCGGTCAGGCCATGCGCGGCGAGATCGACTTCGCCGAGTCGCTGCGCCGCCGGGTGGCGCTCCTCGAAGGACTGCCCGTCGAGGTGCTGGCTGACGTGCGCCGCGAGGTCGTGCTCACCCCGGGCGCCCGCACGCTCGTCCGCACGCTCAAGCGGCTCGACTACCGCTTCGCCATCGTCAGCGGCGGCTTCACCCAGATCACCGACGCGCTCGTCGAGGACCTGGGCATCGACTACTCGGCCGCGAACGTCCTGGAGATCGCCGACGGGCGGCTCACCGGCAAGGTCGTCGGCGAGATCGTCGACCGGCCGGGCAAGGCGCGGGCGCTGGAGCGGTTCGCCCGTGAGGCGGGCCTGCCGATCAGCCAGACCGTGGCCATCGGCGACGGCGCCAACGACCTCGACATGATCGCCGTGGCCGGGCTGGGCATCGCGTTCAACGCCAAGCCCGTCGTCCGCGAGGCCGCCGACACCGCGGTCAACACGCCGTACCTCGACTCGATCCTGTACCTGCTCGGCATCTCCAGGGACGAGGTGGAGGCCGCCGACGCCGAGGACGGGGTCCTGACCCGCTGAGCCTCCCGGGACCCCCCGGCCGGTCCTGCCTGTCAGTCCGCCTTGGGGTCCCACAGCATGACGAGACGCCCCTCGCCCGGGGACAGGTCGCTCCACTCCGAGTCGGTCTCGATCACGGCGAACGAACCCGGCCGGAAGCCGTAGTCGCCCCCGGCCAGCCCGATCGCCAGCTCGTGCACGCCCGGATTGTGGCCGCACAGCACCACGGTCCGCAGCTCGGGCTCGGTCCTCCTGACCAGTTCGAGCAGCTCGTCCGGGTACGCCTCGTAGACGTCGCGCTCGAAACTGGGCTCCAGGCCGGGAAACGCCAGCTCGGCGGTGCGACGGGTGCGCACGGCGGGCGAGCACAGCACCAGCTCGGGAGCCAGTCCCAGGGCGCGCATCCGCTCACCGGCCAGCGCGGCGTCGTGCTCTCCCCGCCCGGTCAGCGGCCGCTCCCTGTCGGCCAGGCCGGGCACGTGAGCGGCCTTGGCATGCCGGAGCACGATCAGTGTGCGCAAGCCGGTCACATCCCTCTCGATGCCCACATGGCCAGCCCGATGATGACCGCCAGGATGCCCAGCATCGCCAGCAGGATGTAGGCCAGCGCCTTTCCTCCGGTGGGCCGCTTGTCGTTCATCCGAACAGTTTCCCACCGGCCCCCCGGGGTCCTCGCCCAACCCCGGGTGATCCCCGGAGGTCATGTCGGACGACCGGGGGTGACCAGTCCGGTCTCGTAGGCGATGACGACGGCCTGGACGCGGTCGCGCCGGCCCAGTTCGGACAGGATGCGGGCGACATGCGTCTTCACCGTCGTCGCGCTGAGGGACAACCGGTCGGCGAGTTCGGCGTTGCTGTGGCCGGTCGCGAGCAGGCGCAGCACCTCCAGCTCGCGCGGTGTCAGCTCGGACAGATCCCGGTGCGGGCCGGCCACGATCCGCCGGGTGGGCCGTCCGTCCGGGGCATCCGGATGTCCATGAGCACGACGTCGGGCCGGGTGCGCCGGACGGCCGCGATCGCCTCGGCTCCGTCGGCGGCCTCGGCCACCACGTCGATGCCGCCGGCGGTGAGGATCATCCGAAACCCGGTGCGCACCAGCGCCTGGTCGTCGGCGATGACGGCGCGTAGCGGCTGAGTCATGGGGTTCTCCAGGGGACGCGGGCCTTGAGCCGGTAGCCGCCGCCGGTCGTGCGCGAGGTCTCCAGGACACCGCCGTGGAGGGCGAGCCGCTCGCGCAGCCCGATCAGCACGCGGCCGTTGCCCGTCCGCGACCGGGCCGTCCGCGTGCCGCCGGTGTCGGTGACCTCGATCTCCAGGCAGTCGCCGTCGTGGCCGATCGTGACGGCCACACGCTGACGCGATGCGGCCAGGCGACCCGCCGACCAGGCCCACGTTCCAGGGCCCGCGGGCGCCGCGGTAGGCCCGTACTGTCAACGGACCCGCAGGCCCACCCCGCAACGGCAGGAAGCGCCCGCCCCCTCCCGGTGTTCCCGGCGAAGGGACGAACGCTCCCGCAGATGGATCACGCCGTACGGCGACGGCCGCAGAGCCCCGCGACCACAGAACCCGAGCCACCGCGAGGGCCCAGCGACCGTGCGACCGATCCACCGCAAAGCCCAGCCACCGCGGGCCCGGCCACTCGCAGGGCCCAACCATCGCAGGGCCGGGCCACCGCAGGACCCGGCCACCGCAGGACCCGGCCACCGCAGGACCCGGCCACCGCGAGGTCGGGCGGACCGGGGTGCCCGGTGACCGCGGTCTACGACGCGACCGGCGTCTGCTCGCGCTTCTTGTCGTTGGCGGGTGTGGTGGTGGCCGAGCGGCGCTTGGAGACGATGATCGCCCCCACCACCACGGCCGTGGCGACGACCGTGATGCCGACACGCAGCGCGACGTTGTCCGCGTAGAGCACCACCGCGGGCGCCACCAGCAGCGCGACCAGGTTCATCACCTTGATCAGCGGGTTGATGGCCGGACCGGCGGTGTCCTTGAACGGGTCGCCGACGGTGTCGCCGATGACGGTCGCGGCGTGGGCCTCGGAGCCCTTGCCGCCATGGTGGCCGTCCTCGACCAGCTTCTTCGCGTTGTCCCAGGCGCCACCGGAGTTCGCCAGGAACACCGCCATCAGCGTGCCGCACGCGATCGCGCCGGCCAGGAACGCGCCCAGCGGGGCGTACCCGAAGGCGAAACCGACCGCGATCGGCGTCATGACGGCCAGCAGGCCCGGCGTGGCCAGCTCGCGAAGCGAGTCGCGAGTGCAGATGTCGACGACGCGCCCGTACTCCGGCTTGACCGAGCCGTCCATGATGCCCGGGTTGTTGCGGAACTGGTCGCGCACCTCGAACACGACCCGCATCGCGGCCCGTCCGACCGCCATGATCGCCAGACCGGCGAACAGGAACACCACCGCGGCGCCGATGATCAGGCCGACCAGCACGTTCGGCTGGTCGATGCTGAGACTGAACGTCGACGCCTGCGCCAGCTCGCTCTCCACGGCAGTCCGGAACGCCCCGAACAGCGCGGTCGCCGCGAGCACGGCCGTGGCGATCGCGATGCCCTTGGTGATGGCCTTCGTCGTGTTGCCGACGGCGTCGAGGCTGGTCAGCACCCGGGCGCCCTCGCCCTCGACGTCGCCGGACATCTCGGCGATGCCCTGCGCGTTGTCGGAGACGGGGCCGAAGGTGTCCATGGAGACGATGACGCCCACCGTGGTGAGCAGGCCGGTGCCCGCCAGCGCCACCGCGAACAGCGCGATCGTCACGTTGCCGAATCCCAGCAGGAACGCCCCGTAGACGGCGCCCGCGAGGATGAGCGCCGTGTAGACGGCCGACTCCAGACCGACACTGATGCCGGCCAGGATGACGGTCGCCGGGCCGGTGGCCGAGCTCTCGCCGATCTCGCGGACCGGGCGGCGGTTCGTCTCGGTGAAGTAGCCGGTCAGCAGCTGGATGGCACTGGCCAGGACCAGGCCGATGAGCACGGCGCCGAGGGCGATGATCCGCGGGTCGGCGTCGGACTGCACGCTCGCCCCGGTCAGGCCGCTGAAGCTGCTCGGCAGGTACCAGAACGTCGCGGCGGCGACGAGGATCGCGGAGATCGCGGCGGAGATGAAGAAGCTGCGGTTGATGGCGGCCATGCCGCTGCGGTCGCGGTCGCGCATCCCGGTGATGAAGATGCCGATGATCGCCGTGAGCACGCCGATCATCGGAACGATGAGCGGGAAGATCAGACCCTGCTCGCCGAAGGCCACCTTGCCCAGGATGAGGCTCGCCACCAGCATGACCGCGTACGACTCGAACAGGTCGGCGGCCATGCCCGCACAGTCTCCGACGTTGTCGCCCACGTTGTCGGCGATGGTCGCCGCGTTGCGTGGGTCGTCCTCGGGGATGCCCTGCTCGACCTTGCCGACGAGGTCGGCGCCGACGTCGGCCGCCTTGGTGAAGATGCCGCCACCAACACGCATGAACATCGCGAGCAGCGCCGCGCCGAAGCCGAAGCCCTCAAGAACGCCCGGCGCGTCGCCCTGGTAGAGGAGGACGACGACGGCCGCGCCCAGCAGGCCGAGACCCACCGTGACCATGCCGGCCACGCCACCGGTGCGGAAGGCGATGCGCATGGCGCGCTTCTCGCCCGACTCGCGGGCCGCGGCGGCGACGCGGACATTTCCGCGCACGGCCAGCCACATGCCGATGAAGCCGGTCAGCGCGGAGAACACCGCACCGACCACGAAGAAGATCGAGCGGCCGATGCGGACGTCCATCGCGCCCGGCAGCAACAACAGCAGGAAGGGGATCACGACGACGAAGATCGCCAACGTGCGGAACTGCCGCGTCAGATACGCTGCGGCGCCTTCCTGCACGGCGCGGGCGATGTTCTGCATGCGCTCAGTGCCCTGGTCGGCGCGCAACACCTCGCGCACCAGGCCGCCGGCGACGGCCAGGGCGATCAGTGCGACCGCGGCTACCACGATCACGATGGTGAGATTGCTACCGTTCAGGGCCAGATTGGACGCTGGCTCCAGTGCCAGCACGTGCCTGATCATCGGTTTCTCCTCGGCAAGACCGGTCGTCCTGCCCGGGCGGTGCCGCGAACACCGGCGGGCGGTGCGGCACCATCCGGGTTGTGGGTGCCGCTTCCGGTTGAGTCCGTAGTCGCTCCGGATCACCTTGGCCGGTGCCGGGAGTCTACGCAGCGTCTGCCCGGATATGAAGGCTCTGCAGCCGCCTAATTGTGCGTGCGTCCAGTAATCCCCGGGCAGCGAGGGGATTTGGGCTCTGACAAGAGATATTTCCCCCGGTTTACGGCCATGACAACCCTCAATAACGACACGCCCGAAACCCGTTCATCCCTGGAGTCACCCAGCCCACTCCCACCCCAGGAACGGCGCGTCTCGACGCTGTACCCCCGCCCCGAACCCCCGCACGACCCATCCCGCCACACCCCGGACCGACACGCAGCGCGTTCCCGCCCGCACCACCCGCACAAGCCGGCCCCAGCCACCGCCTGCACCCCCACCCGAGCCGGCCCCAGCCCGCCAGGGAGCACACCCACGCCCCGAACCGACCCATCGCCTGAAGTACGCACCCCACACCGGAACCAGCTCCGGACCTGCGGTACGCCCCGCCCCCAAGCCGGACAGGCCGCCTCGACGCCCCGTACACGGCCTGACCGCGACCACTCTGCCATGAATCGTGGCACTGATCCCTGGCTACCTCACCATGCCCGTCCCGCCAGAGGCCCCAACTGCCCGGCCCCTACCCCGTCCCATCCCTATTGACCAGCCCCTACCTCGTCCTGGGCCACGCCTCCGCGGTTCACCCCAACCATCACCGGCTTCCGGTCCCACTCGACCCCCGCTTCTCGTCAGCGGCCTCACCATCTTGATCGCCTATCGGGAAGGTACGTCTCGGAAGTACGCTCCCGCACCCCGCCAAAAGCGCACCCGAAAAGCGATCTTCCTCAACCCGCAAAAGCCGCTCGGGAATGCGGCCTTACCCGTTCCCCAAGAAGCACCACAGCATTGACCTCAGACCGTTTCCCTCAGGATCATCACGAATGGGCCGGTGGGGACGGAATTCCTAGATCGCTGCGAATACGGCCAAGACGAGCGGCTTTTCTCGATCCACCACGAGCCCGCCCGGTGACACCGCTTCCCAAGATCTCCAGAGACCACCACGGCACACGCCGGAAGCGGCGGCGTCCAGCAGCACGCCCGGAGCATGGCATAGAGCGGTGCACGCGAAGCAACGATCATGCACGGGCGAACGTCCTCGGGCCAAGAGCGCCTCGCCACCGTCGCACCGACCTCTGACACGGCGTAGCCGCACCAGCCCACGAGCACCCCGTCGCCACCTCCCCGCGGGGTCGCCGGCGTTATCCGGAACGCTCCTGCCCAGTGTCGGACGGCAAGGACGCACGATCCCCCTGAGGACGTCCAGCCAACCTGACGCAGCGAGATGACAGGCCACTCATAGGTCGCACGGCGTTCAGCAAGACGTACAAGCCACTCACAGGACGCACGGGCCTACCCACAGGGACGCACGAGTCCCTACGACGCCTCAGGCACCCGCAAGACACCCGATTGCGCCGAATCCGCCCCCGGCCAGTCCGCACGACGCACGGGTCACGCCCGGCCTCGGAGCCCTACAAAGCCCTCCGGCACAGTCGGCCATGTCACCTTCCGGGACGGGTGACCATGTGACCCGTCCGGGACGGGTGACCACCTCACCGGCCAGCACGGGTGGCCACCTCACCAGTCGGCACGGGTGGCCACCTCACCAGTCGGCACGGGTGGCCACCTCACCAGTCGGCACGGGTGGCCACCTCACCAGTCGGCACGAGTGAGCGCAGGCGGAAGCCACGGGTCCGGTGCGCACGTCACGGCGCGCAGCCGTCTCCACCGGAGGAGCGTTCCCCTGGACGGAGACCGGCCACGTGCGGAGGGTGGGGTGCACCGTGCCTGCCGTACAAGCTGGACGGGAACCCCGCCCTGGAGGGGGAAACACCGCGAGACGGCCCGCGCTCAGAAGGACGGATGACCGTTCGTCGCGGCGGGCCAGCTCATGCGGATGCGCATGCCCTTGGGGCTGGGGAAGACCTCGACGTCGTCGGCCAGGCCCGCGATGACCGCGATGCCGAAGCCCGACATGAACGAGTCGGAGAGCACACCCAGATCGAGGGGTCGTTCCTGAATGGTCTCGTCGCTCGGCGCCAGGTCACTGACCGTGACCTCGAACCGCCCCGAGTCGTCACGCAGCTCGATGCGGATGGGCTCACCCGGGCAGTGAGCACGGTGAGCCTCCACCGCCCGAGAGCACGCCTCCCCCACGGCGAGCCTGACCTCGTCCAGCAATGACTCCTCCACGCCGGTGCGCCGGGCTATCGCCGTCGCCACCAGCCGGGCGGTCCGCACATGCGCGGGGAGCGCGCTGAACGTCAGCTCGACAGTAGCCATGACTACTTGTCTTTGCCGTGAGCTTCCTTGGCTTCGTCGACCGAAGCGTAGATCCCGAAGACCTTGGTCAGACCGGTGATCCGGAAGATCTTCAGAATGCGCTCCTGCGTGCACACCAGCTCCAGCGAGCCGTCGTGGGCACGAACCCGCTTGAGCCCCCCGACCAGGACGCCGAGCCCGGTCGAGTCGAGGAAGTCGACCTTCTCCATGTTGACGAGAAGGTGGAAGTTACCCTTGTTCACCAGGTCGATGAGGAGCTCACGCAATCTAGGCGCGGTGTAGACATCGATCTCACCTTCGACCTCCACGATGGTGAGTCCGTCTTCGGTGCGGTGATCCAACTTCAGATCCACAGATCCTCCAGCGCCTCGCCTGCGAAAGTACCCTTATGAGTCGGGCTGTCCGGAGCCACACTCCGGACCGTCCGACCCTGACGCGCGGCATTCAACCATGCGTCTGGCTTGTGTCTATACGAAATCACGATTCCCGGCGACTTTGCCCACGGATGCAGACTGGAAACAGTGACTTCCACCGCTTCCTCCCCACACCGGCCAGGTCCACTCCTCCGACACCTGCTCGGCGTTCCCGCACGTCACGAGCGCGTCACCCATGTGGAGCATGTTCCTGCACGTCAGGCGGGTCAAGCCAGATGGCCGAACTGGACACCCGAACTCCTCGTTACGCGCTTGGCGAACCGAGGCGTCACAGGACTGTGGCCGCACCAGTACGAGGCGGCTGACCTGGCACATCGTGGCCGAAACGTGATCATCTCGACGGGTACGGCTTCGGGCAAGTCGCTGGCGTACCTCACACCGGCGGTCACCTCGTGCCTCGACGGGGGCACCGTGTTGTACCTCACGCCGACCAAGGCCCTGGCCGCAGACCAACTCCGGGCGCTGCGCGAACTGCGCATCACCCAGCTCCGTGCCGCCTGCTTCGACGGTGACACCCCCTTCGAGGAGCGGACCTGGGTCCGTCAGCACGCCAACTACGTCCTGACGAACCCCGACATGCTGCACCGCGGCATCCTCCCTCGTCACGCTCAGTGGTCGTCGTTCCTCCGCCGGCTGCGCATGGTCGTGGTGGACGAGTGCCACGGCTACCGGGGGGTCTTCGGCTCCCACGTGGCCCAGATCCTCCGGCGCCTGCGCCGGATCAGCTCCCGGTACGGCTCGCAGCCGGTTTTCGTGCTGGCTTCCGCAACGGCCAGCGAACCCGGCGCGTTCGCGAAGCGACTGACGGGGCTGGAGATGGAGGAGGTGACCGTGGACTCCTCGCCACGAGGTTCGACCACCTTCGCCCTCTGGGAGCCTCCCCTGACGGAGCTACGGGGCGAGCGGGGGGCTCCGGTGCGCCGCACGGCGACGGCCGAGGCCGCGGACCTGCTCGCCGACCTCGTCCTGGCGGACGTCCGCACCCTCGCGTTCGTCCGCTCCCGCCGCGGCGCCGAAACCGTCTCCCTTTCCGCCCGGGCCAAACTGTCCGACGTCGCCTTCTCCCTGTCCACCCGGTACGCCCCCCGCCACCCGCGCCCACACACCGCCCCCGCTACGGACGGTCGTCCCCACCCGGCGGGCACAACGCCGCACCAGCCCGCTGACACGCCCCTGCAGGCCGAAGGCAACCCCAGACCCGCTCAGGGCGAGGCCAGGCGTCCTGAGAGCGAGCCGCCGACGAGCCGGACCGGGCGACCGGAGAGCCGGAGCAACCGACCCGAGAACCAGACCGGGCAGCCCGAGCCTGCGGCCACCCGGCCCGAGGGAGGAGGGCCCGGGATCGGGGACGAGCGATCGAGGACCGCGGGCACACCCCGGGGGCCGCAGCGGTTGGACAACCCCCTCCTCCCAGACGGGTCGCAGGCACCTCCGGAGACCTGGGCGGAGGCCGGTGAACCCCACACCGCCGCGGTGTCGTCCGTAGCCACCTCCTCCGCGTCAAGCCCTCCCAGCACGAACGGCTGGGCCGATCTCCCGAACAAGGTCGCCGCCTACCGCGCCGGCTACCTCGCGGAAGACCGCCGCCTGCTCGAAAAGGCGCTCCGCTCAGGCTCTCTCCTGGGTCTGGCCACCACGAACGCCCTCGAACTCGGCGTGGACGTCTCCGGGCTGGACGCCGTGCTGATCGCCGGGTGGCCGGGCACCCGCGCCTCTCTGTGGCAGCAGGCGGGCCGGGCGGGGCGCGAGGGTCAGGACGCGCTGGCCGTCCTCATCGCACGCGACGACCCCCTGGACACCTACCTCGTCCATCACCCCGAGGCCCTGTTCGGCCGGCCGGTCGAGGCGATCGTGCTCGACCCCGACAACCCGTACGTGCTGGGCCCCCACCTCTGCGCGGCCGCCGCGGAGATTCCGCTGACCGAGGCCGACCTCGACACCTTCGGCGCCACCACGACGGACGTCCTCGACGACCTGGTCTCCCAGGGGCTGCTGAGGCGGCGGCCCGCGGGCTGGTTCTGGACCCGCCGCGAACGGGCCACCGACCTCGCCGACATCCGGGGCGGGGGCGGCGCACCCATCCAGGTGGTCGAATCGGCCACCGGCCGGCTGCTCGGCAGCGTGGACGAGCCCTCCGCGCACACCACCGTGCACACGGGGGCCGTGTACCTGCACCAAGGCGAAACCTTCCTGGTGGAGACCCTGGACCTGGAGGCCGGCGTCGCCCTGGTGAGCGACGCCGAGCCCGACTACACCACGTTCGCGAGAGATGTGACGGAGATCTCCGTGCTGGAGTCCCTCCGCTCGCAGCCCCTCGGCCGCGGGCAACTGCACTTCGGTGAGGTGGAGGTGACCCGGCAGGTCGTCTCGTACCTCAAACGGCGCCTCCACTCCGGCGAGATGCTGGGCGATGAGCCCTTGGACCTCCCGCCGCGCACCCTGCGCACCCGTGCCGTCTGGTGGACGCTCCCGGCACCGGAGCTGACCGCCCTGGCCGACGAGGGCTTCGACCTGGGCGGGGCCGCCCATGCCGCCGAGCACGCCTCCATCGGCCTGCTGCCTCTCTTCGCCACCTGTGACCGCTGGGACATCGGCGGCGTCTCCACCGAACTCCATGCCGATACGGGTCTCCTTACCGTGTTCGTTTACGACGGCCACGAGGGCGGGGCCGGCTTCGCGGAACGCGGCTACGCCCGCGCGTCCGACTGGCTGACGGCGACCCGTGAGGCCATCGCCTCCTGCGAGTGCGAACGTGGCTGCCCTTCATGCATCCAGTCCCCCAAGTGCGGCAACGGCAACGAGCCCCTGGACAAGCAAGGCGCCATTCGCCTCCTGGACACCCTCCTGGGTTCCTGACCAGAGGCCACGGTCGTCTGCCGTATGCCTGACCAGGGGCTGCTGTCCTCATGCTTCATGACCAGATTTCTTGCCGTCCGCCCGGGCTCGGACCAGGAGTTGCCGTCTTCCTGGTTTCTGACCAGGGCTACCGTCGACCGCTCAGGCTCTGACGAGGAGTCGCCGTCGACCCTGGTTCCTGTATCGCGAGCCACTCCCGCCCGCCTGATCCTGACCGGGAGCTACTCCCGCACGCCTGATCCTGACCGGGAGCTACTCCCGCCCGCCTTGCCCCTGACCGGGAGTCACTACCGCCACCCATGATGCCGACTCACTACCGTCCGCCTCGGCTACTGACCGGGCTACCATCGTCGGCCTTCCATGACGTGTGTGCACCGGCCGTCGGGCCTTCGAAGCACCGTGCGGCGGCTGACGCTCTCGGGCACTGCCGATCCTTGGAGCCAGCGAGCACGATGAGCCTGCACCGCCCGGCCAGCGGCCCGGCCACTGCCGCTCATCATCTCGGCGAGCCGGGTTGTGCCGGCCCGGCGCGTGCTCTGCCGGTCAACTCGCGTGCTCCCACCAGTGGCACGGTGATCGATAGTGACGTCCACACGTCGGCGACTTCGTCGTTGATCTCACACTTCACAAGGTTCACACCGTTGTCCACGGCGAGGGCTGCCGCCCGCGCGCACGCGCCTTCCGGGTCGGCGATCGCCAGTCTGGCCGCCGCCAGCGCGCTCAGATCCGCCGCATCGTTCACTTTGTGACGGGCTACCCGTACGGACCCTACGGTCGCCAACGCCGTTGCCACAGCCATCAGCAGACCCATGAGAGCGACGCCCCACAGCGTCGCGGACCCACGATCTCCATGATCACGGCGCATCTCTCTCCCTCCCGCGAGGACGACGTGTGGTTGGGCGGCTGGACTTGTTTCGGGGCGTGGCCCCGCATCGCTGACCTGTTGCGTGGACCACTTCCAGGAATTCTGCTCAGAGTGCTTCTTTTGGAGTCCTGCCTCAGGATTCGGTGTCCGCCGAGGCGGATGCCGACACCCGCACCGAAGGCCGCGACGCTCCCCACGGGGGCTGCACCTCCACCGAGACCTCCACCCTTGTGCGCTCCTGGTCTCGGCTCACCTTCACTCGCGCATCTGGTCGTGTCGCCGAACGCGCGAGGTCGCGCACCCGGTCGAGCGGCTCACCCCGCGATGCGGCCCGCGCCGCCGCCCGTGCGGCGTCCACGCATTCGAGCTGTGCTCCGACAGCCTGGATGACCCATAGAGCCGCCGCGAGAACCACCATGAGGGCAGGTAGTACGGCCGCCGTCTCAGCGGTCACCGAGCCCTTCGACGACGGGCCGCCCCAGGCAGCTCGCGGGGAGCGCACGCTCTCCGGGATCATCCGGCTGTTTTGAGCGCGCGGTCGATGAGCGAGGACAGCATCTCCTGCACTTCGGTGCCGGTGACCACCTTGAAGAGCAGGGCTGCGAAGGCACAGGCCGCTATGGTGCCCACCGCGTATTCGGCTGTGGACATGCCGCGCTCCCGGTTCGCCACCGCGAGCCGCGCCCAGTCCGCGAAATGCCGGCGTCGGGCGCGGGCTGGTGCGATGGCCGGGATAGTCGGGGTGGGGACGGAATGGCACGCCATCCTGTCGGTGAGGCCGGACGGACGGCTTGTGGCGCCTGCGACGGCGGCCCCTGCGATGACGGCGTCCGTGACAGTGGCGCCGGTGACACCCCTGGTGACAGTGGTGCCGCCCGTCGCGGCGTCATGCGAGTTGTTGGCGCCGTGCGGGGCGGCTGGGGTATCGCTCATGGTGCCTCCAAGGTGCTGAACGCCGGATCTGCACCGGCGTGGGGAATGCCAGCGTCGTCGAGGCAGGCGTAGGGGCGAGGGGCCGAGCGGGGTTCTGTGGAAAACGCGAAGCTGTGGAAAAACCTGGGGATAACGGATCGCGCAGCCTGTGGACAAGCCGATGCGAACCTCAGCAGCCGGCGCCAGGGAACTGAAACCGTAAGCGGGGCGCAGGCAGGCTGGTGTGAGGCCGCCAGCGCCTGCGCGGTCTGCCGCAGGCACGCGTCCCGGACGGACTCGCGTCTCACCCGGGTGCGTGTGCCAGACGGGATTCGTGTCTGGCACACGCACCCGGGTGTGCCGGGCAGGATCGGACGCAGGACGCAGGACGCGGAGCGCGAGACGTGGGACGCGGAGCGCGAGACGCGGAGCGTGGGGCGCGAGACGCGGAGCGTGGGGCGCGGAGCGTGGGGCGTGGGGCGTGGGGCGTGGGGCGTGGGGCGTGGGGCGTGGGACGCGGGCGCCTTTCGTGGCTCACACAGGCGCAGGTGCCGGACACGGGTAGGGCCGGTTGTGGCGCGGATGCATGCGCGCCAAGGGCGCGGATGCGTGCCGACAGGGGTTGGGCCAGTCAGGCACGGCCTTGTGCCACAGGAGTCCCACACAGCCGTTGTGCAGGCAGGAGTTGGGGCGAGTCAGTGCGTTGGCGTTTGCCGCCCAGGGACCGGAGAGGCGCAAGTGCTGGTGAGCGGTAAGACGCCCAGATGGCCGCCACAGTGGACCAGGCCATAGGCGCGACGGCATGCGGCAGCCTAGGTGGCGCGCATCGGACAGGCGGGCGGTGGATAGCGGACGGCGGACACCAGCCACCCGGTAGCGGACCGCGAACACTCGGGCAAATCGGCACAGGTCGGGCACTCGGGCAGGTCGGCACAGGTCGTAGTCGGCGGCGCAGGTCGGGTAGTCCGCGGCGGATGACGGGCAGCGGGACACCAGGGGAAGCCGGACGGCGGACGGCGGATGGGGTAAGCGCCGGTCGTTTGCAGGTAGGGCGGGGGGAAGAGTGGAGTCGGACGCGAAGTCCGCTGCCAGGGGGGGGTTCGTTCGGGGCGTGGGCCAGCGGGGTTTGGGGGGTTGGGCGCTGCTCGGGTACGGCCTCGCGGTAGGGATGGAGGTTACGGAAGGACGATCGTGGTGGCGAGGCCGGCCACGACCGGGATGATGCCGAGGAGGACGAACGCCGGCAGGAAGCACAAGCCCAGCGGCGCCACGGCCTTGACGCCGACGCTTCTGGCCGTGGCGACCGATGCGGCCCGGGCCGTCTCGCGTGCGTCGTCGGCCACGCGGGTGAGGACGTCGGCGACCGGGGCGCCGCTTTGAGCGGCTCGGCTCATGGCGCGGGCGAGGTGACCCGTCGCGGGGTCTCGGGCGAGCTGGGTCCAGGTCGGTTCCGGGTCGGCGCCCAGGCGGAGTTGGCCGCTCACCCAGGCGAGGCGCCGGCCGAGCGGGCCTCCGATCGCGGTCGCGGCGATCTCCGTTGCGGCGCTGACCGGGCGGCCCGCGAGCAGGGAGGCGGCCATCAGGTCAGCCGCGAACGGGAGGTCGTCGGCGATCCGTGCCCGTGTTTGCTTGACGGCGGGGTCCTCGTGCCGGCGCAGGACGAGGGCTGTGGCGGGAGCGACGAGGAGGGCCGTCCCGATTCCCGCGAGGCCTCCGATCAGGAGGCCGCAGATGAGGCCCGCGGCCGCGGCGGAGATGACCGTACGGCGGTCCAGGCCGCGGTGTGTGGCCTTGGTTTCCAGCCAATCGGGGAGCCCGTTCTCGACCGCTTCTCGGTGGTCCGGGCGGGGGCCGCTGCCGACGGTTGATGACGGTGGGGCTGTGATCGTGGGCGTTCTGGGGGTCGGGAGCAGGCGGGCGAGGCGGTCGGCTGGGGTTGTGGACGGAAGGCACATCCACACGGCCATGCCGATGCAGGCTGCCGAGCATACGTAGATCAGCGTCATGGGCATTCCGGTCTGGAGCGGGCGTCTCTCTCGACGGGGTGAGATCGGCGGTGTGGTTCGAAGCCATCTGGTACGGGCTTCTTCGGAGGGCGGCGGTTGGCATGGACGGCTGCTGGCGCGGGAGGTGTTGGTCGGCCGCGCATGTCAGCTGGGAGTGGCGGGAGCCGTGAATGCCGGCACGAGTAGCTGCTTCGTCTGCAGGCCGAGGCTGGGGCGGGGGATGACCCGGTCGGGTGGGTGGCGGGTCATGGTGGGTGGCGAGTCATGGTGGTGGTGGGTCATGGTCGGTGGCCCGGCATGGAAGTGGATGGTGTGGGGGCGGCCCGGCATGGGAGTGGATGGTGTGGGTTGGGTGGTATGGACCGGGGTGGTCGAGCGGCATCTGTTCGCGTGGGTTGGGGTGGTGAGGGCGGGCGGCGGCGTAGAGCGTGGTCCGCGCGACAGGGCATGTGGAACGTCAGGAGGACTGGGCGCGTAGGGCCATGCGGTTGGTCCACCACAGGCCACAGGCATCCAGTGTCATGCCGGTGACCAGGCACGCGATGCCGGGGAGGCTGCCGAAGAGGAAGGCGAGGGGACGCATGCCCAGGGCTCCGGCCATGAGGAGGCCGAGGGCCGGGAGGACGGCGAGCATACGGGCGGTGGCGCGAGGGCCGGCCAGTTGGGCGGCGACGTCCTGCCGGTGGGCCTGGGAGGCGCGGAGGGTGCTGCCGACGCGTTCGACGAGGGCCGACAGTCCTGCGCCGGCTGTCACACTGACCTCCCAGCAGGCCGCCAGGCGGCGTAGCCCCTCGCCGCCGTGAGCGGGCGCGATCGTTGCGAGGGCCGTCGGCACGTCTCCGCCGTCTCTCGCCGCGGCGACCAGCGGTCGTAGGGCGTCGGGGTCGGGGAAGTCGACGGCCGCGAGGGCTCGGGTCAGCGCCTCGCCGGGAGTACGGCCCGCTGTGAGCTCGGCGGAGAGCGCCTGGCAGAGCTCGACTGTCGCGCGGCTCCACGCGTCGGCTCTGCGGGCCGGGTGGGGGCGGGTGATCCGCTGTCGAAGGGTGCGCCATCTGAGGGGGTGCTCGGTGGAGGTCAGTCTGATCAGTCGTGCCGTCGCGGCGTCGGGGCCTGTCCACAGCCAGACGGCGAGGGCTGTGGATATCGCTGCCGCGATCGCCGGTGTCATGGCGAGGTCCGCGTGTTGCCGGGACGGCGCATCGGGCTCGTGAAGGTTTCCCGGCCGACCCCGAGGTGCCCCAGGGTGGCCTCGTGCCGCCGGCTGCGGGTGGAGGCGGGCCTTCGCTTCTGGAGGGCCGGCGATGGTGGGGGCGGGACGTCCCTCTGGATCATGATGGTGCTGCCGTCCGTGGCGGTGGTCCGGGTCGTGACGGGGCTCCTGTCCGTGGCGGTGCTCCCGGCCAGGAGCATGGCCCTGGTCGTGACGGTGTTCGGTGTCGTGAGCGTGGTCCTGGTCCTGGTCCTGGTCCTGGTCATGGCCCTGGTCATGTCGATGTCGATGTCGATGTCGATGTCGCGACAGGCTCTGGTGTCGTGACGGACTCCGGTGTTGTGACGGTGTTCGGTGTTGTGACGGTGTTTCGGGTCATGACGGTGTGTGTTCTGTGAGTGCTTCGTAGCCGGGGCCGTGGTGGGGGTGGCCCGCGGCGTCGAAGGTGAGGGCGGGGACGGCTTGGACGAGGCCCGAGGGGGTGCGGGACAGGAGGCAGATCTCGGCGACCCGGCGGCGCCCGTCGTGGCGGCCGCGGGTCAGGTGGACCACCACGTCGAGGGCGGCCGCCAGTTGGCTGTGGACGGCCTCTCTGCTCAGGCCGGCCGCGCAGCCCAGCGCCTCCAGCCGGGGCGGGACGTCGGCCGCCGTGTTGGCGTGGAGGGTGCCGCAACCGCCTTCGTGGCCGGTGTTGAGCGCGGCCAACAGATCGACCATCTCCGCGCCCCGTACCTCTCCGACCACCACACGGTCCGGCCGCATCCGCAGCGCCTGCCTCACGAGGTCGCGGAGGCCCACGCCGCCCGCGCCTTCGAGGTTGGCGGGGCGGGACTCGAGCCGGACGACGTGCGGGTGGAGAGGGCGGAGTTCGGCGGAGTCCTCGACGAGGAGGAGGCGTTCGCCGGGGTCGGCGAGGGACAGCAGGGCGGACAGGAGCGTCGTCTTGCCCGTGCCGGTGCCGCCGGTGACGAGGAAGGCCAGTCTGCGCGCGACCATCGACGTCAGGACGGGGACCGCCGGCGGTGGGACGGTGCCTGCCGCGACCAGGTCGGCCAGCGTGAACGTACGCCTGGGCGGGAGGCGCAGCGACACGCAGGTGCCACCCGACGCGATGGGCGGGAGGACGGCGTGCAGGCGAACGCCTCCGGCGAGCCTGGCGTCCACGTACGGCGAGGCGTCGTCCAGTCGCCTGCCGGCCGCGGCGGCCAGGCGCTGCGCCAGCCTGCGGACCGCGCCGTCGTCGGTGAAGGCGGTCGACGTGCGGCGCAGCCCTCGGCCGTCGTCCACCCACACCTCTCTCGGGCCGTTGACCAGGACGTCGGTGACGTCGGGCTCGGCCAGCAGCGGCTCCAGGGGGCCTGCTCCGATCAGGTCGGCGCACAACGCGCGGGCGACGGCGAGGATCTCCGCGTCGCCGTAGACGGACTTCTCCGCGCGCAGGGCCACGGCGACCTGGGCGGCGCTGGGCTCCACACCGGTGCGGGCCAGCCGGACGCGAACGGCTTCGACCAGCTCGGGGGACACGGGGGTGTTCACATGATCTCCTTGCCTGCTGTACATGTCGGGTGGACCGCGGAGGGGCGGGCTGCCGGTGGCTCGTCGGCGGCTCCGCTTCAGGTGCGGCGGGGCTGCGGGGTGGATGTCGCAGGGGGCTGTCGCCGTGGTGTCGGTGGGTGCGGGCGTGCCGGTCGCCGGTGGTCGGGGCGGGGTCAGCCGGGAGGCAGGGCGTCGCGGAGGAGCGTCGTGCAGAGGGCGCCGAGGACGGTGCGGGAGCCGAGCCTGGGCAGCTCGCCGCGGTTGAGTGTGGCGGTGAGGCGGGGCTGGTCGGGCAGGTGGCCGGCCGTCGGGATGCCGAGTGACGCGGCGACGACGTCTTCGTCCAGGACACCGGGACGGATGACGGCGCGGATGTCGGAGGTGTGGCGGCCCGCCTCGGCGAGCACCTGAACGGCGGCCAGCACGCCGCGGACGTCGGCGGCCGTCACGAGAAAGGTGCTGCTCGCCCGGCCCAGGGCTTCGGCGGCGGCCGGGTCGAGGTGGCGCGGCAGGTCGACTACGACCAGGTCGAAGCCGCGGTGACCGGCTTCGAGGACCGAGCGCATGGCCTGGGCCGGGATGGGGCGCACCTCGCCGCGGTGGAACGACAGCACGCTGAGGTCTCCGAACGCCGGCAGAGCGGCCTGCAGGGCGGCCGAGCCGACCCGCCCTTCGCGGGCCACGAGGTCTCCCCACCGGGCCCCGCCGGTCTCCTCGTGGCCGAGCAGGGCGTCGATGCCGCCGCTCAGCGGGTCGGCATCGACCAGGAGGGTGCGCAGGCGGTCGTGGGAGGCGCGCAGGGCCAGGCACGAGGCCAGGACGCTGGCGCCGACGCCTCCTCGTCCCCCGATCACGCACAGCACCGCCCCCGCCCGCGGCTCGGGCTCCATGGCGTCGGCGAACTCGTCCACCATCCGGCGCTCCGCCGCCGGAAGGGTGACGACGGCCTGGGCGCCGACGGAGACACACCGGCGCCAGGACTCCGGATCGTCGGGCTCGCGGGTGACGAGCAGCACCCGGTCCCGGGGCGGCGGCGCCGTGGCGGCCAGGGTGTCCGCCAGGTCGTCGCCGACCACCACGAGGGGCGCGAGGTTCCAGAACGGGCGGGCGTGGGCCGGGGCGTGGGCGACGTCGAGCTGGGCGCCGGCCGCGGCGGCTATGCGGACCAGGTCGTCGAGCAGGTCACGGTCCTCGGTGATGACCAGCGGGCGGTGCATCGGTCCTCCCTGGGGTTGGGAGGTCTCACCTTCTTGCACGGGATGGCGGGGGTGTTGGGGCGAACGGGGTTCTGGGGATTGTGGCGGCTTGACGGCGTCGCCTGTGGATGACGGCGGGCCGCATGGGGCGGGCGTGGGAGGCGGCAAGCTCACTGGCCCGCGCCTACCTGGACCACATCGACCCGCCAGGGCCGGGCGCACTGCGCTTCCGCGGATGTCCGACCGCCCGGAGTGAGCGGTGACGGTCGGTCGCCAGGCTGACGGGAGCGGTGACTGTCCGTCGCCAAGCCGGAGTGAGCGGTGACTGTCCGTTGCCGGGCCGGCGGGAGAGATGACGGTCCGTCGCCAGGCCGGCGGGAGAAAAAGGGGCGACCCCCGCCGGGGGGGAGAGCGGGGGTCGCCTAACCGGTCCGGCTCCGGGGGGGTAGAGCCGGTCCCGTTTCAGAAGAAAGCTTTCATCACTTGACCGGAGCATGGCAAGGGACTGGCAAAGCAATCCCGTGCGGAGTCTCTGATTGTTCAAGAGATACCTCCGTATGCTGCCCGATCCACTCGAGTTCCGTCGAGGCGAAAACTCGTATTTTCGCCAAGTTTTTTGGCGACCTCATAACAATCACATAAAGCCAGTAACGGTGCGTGATCATTGCGCGGGCGCCGACGCGGGTGGTCCAAGTTGGCAAAGGTCTTGCTCGCAGGGGTTCCCATCAGGGCGGATCGGACGTACAAAGGTGACACGGACCTCTTGTCCGGGTGCGTCAGCCGGGCACCCACGCGCGACCAGCCGCGGGAGGCGCGTCGAGACGGGCTTGACCCGTCCGACGAATACAGGTGCACGCTTGGTAACCCGGTGTGACGCACCGGCAGACGGCGTCTCATCCC
Source organism: Nonomuraea muscovyensis (assembly GCF_014207745.1). Taxonomy (NCBI): domain Bacteria; kingdom Bacillati; phylum Actinomycetota; class Actinomycetes; order Streptosporangiales; family Streptosporangiaceae; genus Nonomuraea; species Nonomuraea muscovyensis. Next base: position 3,205,553 of record NZ_JACHJB010000001.1, on the reverse strand, counting down.
CGAGACGCCGTCCGCTATGTCCGGATATATCCGGCCCGCCGGCCCCGTGACCGTCTCACCCTCGCTGCAACGCCTCGCAGACGGCCGTCGCCTCCCGCACCCCCAGCGTCACCGCCGAGGCGCACTGCCGGACCCACTGCCCGACCCCGTCCCCTGTCCCCGTCAGGTACGCCCGCAGCCCTTCCGCGTACGGCAGCTCCAGGTGCCCGACCTCGACGGCGGCCAGCGACTTGGGGTCCAGCCCGTACTCCACCAGCGTCAGCCGCTCCGCCGCCCGCGCCACCACGCCGTCGGCCGTGCCGAACGGGCGCACCACGGCCAGCTCGGCGTGGACCACGGCGGCCAGCACCAGCGCGGGCGCCTTCGTGGGCGTGGACAGCAGCTCGACCAGGGCGTCCACCCGCGCCGCCGCCTCCTTGGCGCCCGGCGCCGGCCCCAGCCCGTACGGGTCGGGCGCCGTGTCGTCGGCGCGCGGGCGGCCCAGCACGGCCTGGTCGGCAAGCCCCGTGGCGGCGACGGTGTGCAGCCGGGCCAGCACCTGCCGCGGCGCCCTGCGCCAGGTGGCGCCGAGCCGCCCGCTCTCGGCGGACGCACGGAGAGCGCCCTGCACGACGGGGTCGTGCGCCTCGTCGCGGCGCAGCACGTCGAGGGGCACGTCGGCACCTTCGAGGGCGGCCGAGGCCCGCGCCCCGCGCAGGGACGACTCGGCGGAGACTGCGGGGCTGGCCCGCCGCAGGACGCGGTGCCGGTAGAGCCTGTCGACGGCCTGCCGGGCCTCCTCCACCGCCTCGGGTACGCCGGGAAGCCGCGCGATGACGGACAAGGGGTCGCTCACGGAATCCGACCTTACCCGCCGGTACGAGCTGCCCCGCACTGGTACGGCTCACCCCGCGATCGGCCGATAAAGGCGACCCAATTGGCCCGTTCCACCATTGTTAAATTTCGAACCGACAACGGTTTCATAGCTTTGTCACGCCCATCCGATAAGAAGGCTGTCCCGTCCGGGCGCTCGGTACAGACCTGTCTAGACCTCTTGTGTACAGAGCCCGTGAGCTGGTGAAGTGGGACACGACCTATCCAATCAGCCAAGAAGGAGCACGAGGTGGCCCCGGAGACCCCTGGCACCGAGCCTCAGGCGCTGTCGAACCTGCTGCAGGAGAACCGCCGGTTCGCGCCGCCGGCAGAGCTGGCCGCGGCCGCGAACGTGACCGAGGCGGCCTACGGCGAGGCGGCCGCCGACCGCCTCGCGTTCTGGGAAGGCGCCGCCGACCGGCTGAGCTGGACCACGCGGTGGGACACCACGCTGGAGTGGAACCCCCCCTTCGCCAAGTGGTTCGTGGGCGGCCGGCTCAACGTCGCCTACAACTGCGTCGACCGCCACGTGGAGGCCGGCCGGGGCGACAAGGTCGCCTATCACTGGGAAGGCGAGCCCGAGGGCGACAGCCGCACGCTGACCTACGCCGACCTGCAGAGAGAGGTGTCGAAGGCGGCCAACGCGCTGGAGGCGCTGGGCGTCGGCAAGGGCGACCGGGTCGCGATCTACATGCCGATGATCCCCGAGCTGCCGATCGCGATGCTCGCGTGCGCCCGCATCGGCGCGATCCACTCGGTGGTGTTCGGCGGTTTCTCGGCGAGCGCGCTGAAGAACCGCATCCACGACGCCGACGCCAAGCTGGTCATCACCGCCGACGGCGGCTACCGCCGCGGCGCGCCGAGCGCGCTCAAGCCGACGGTGGACGAGGCCGTCGCCGAGTGTCCGGAGGTGGAGAAGGTCCTGGTCGTCCGCCGGACGGGCCAGGACGTCGCCGTCACCGACCGTGACGTCTGGTGGCACGACCTCGTGGACGGCCAGAGCGACCAGCACAGCCCCGAGCCGCACGACGCCGAGGACCCGCTCTACATCCTCTACACCAGCGGCACGACGGGCAAGCCGAAGGGCATCCTGCACACCACCGGCGGCTACCTGACGCAGACGGCCTGGACTCACCACGCGGTCTTCGACCTGAAGCCCGACACCGACATCTACTGGTGCACGGCCGACATCGGCTGGGTGACCGGGCACTCCTACATCGTGTACGGCCCGCTGGCCAACGGCGCGACCAGCGTCATCTACGAGGGCACCCCCGACACGCCGCACCGGGGCAGGTTCTGGGAGATCGTCCAGAAGTACAAGGTGACGATCCTCTACACGGCCCCGACGGCGATCCGGACGTTCATGAAGTGGGGCGACGACATCCCCGCCAAGTTCGACATGTCGAGCCTGCGCGTCCTGGGGTCCGTCGGCGAGCCGATCAACCCCGAGGCGTACGTCTGGTACCGCGAGCACATCGGCGGCGACCGCTGCCCGGTCGTGGACACCTGGTGGCAGACCGAGACCGGCGCCATCATGATCAGCCCGCTGCCCGGCGTCACCCACGCCAAGCCGGGCGCCGCGATGCGCCCCCTGCCGGGCGTGGTCGCCGACGTGGTCGACGACCTGGGCAACAGCGTCCCCGACGGGGGCGGCGGTTTCCTGGTGGTGCGCGAGCCGTGGCCGGCGATGCTGCGCACGATCTGGGGCGACGACCAGCGCTACATCGACACCTACTGGAGCCGGTTCGAGGGGATGTACTTCCCCGGCGACGGCGCCAAGAAGGACGAGGACGGAGACCTGTGGCTGCTCGGCCGCGTGGACGACGTGATGCTCGTCTCCGGCCACAACATCTCCACCACCGAGGTGGAGAGCGCGCTGGTCAGCCACCCGAAGGTGGCCGAGGCCGCCGTCGTGGGCGCGACCGACCCGGTGACCGGCCAGGCCATCGTGTCGTTCGTGATCCTGCGCGGCAGCGCGGAGGAGGGCGAGGACATCGCGGCCGAGCTGCGCTCCCACGTGTCCAGGACCCTCGGCCCGATCGCCAAGCCGCGCCAGATCCTGGTGGTGCCCGAGCTGCCGAAGACCCGCTCCGGCAAGATCATGCGTCGCCTGCTGCGTGACGTGGCGGAGAACCGCAGCATCGGCGACGTCACGACCCTGGCCGACAGCACGGTGATGAACCTCATCTCCGAAAAGCTCCCGAGCGCCAAGTCCGAAGACTGACCGCGGGTGTCCCAAGGGCCGCTTCATCCCGAGCGCTCGGGGTCGAGCGGCCCTTGTGGTCGGGCGACCTTGGTCGTTTGGCGGCACCCCCGCTCGGGAAGTTCCCGGCATACCCACCCGCAGGCGTCCTCTCCCGGCAGGCCAGGATGTCTCGGGCAGGCGCCCGCTCCTGGCGGCGGCACTCCAGGAGGCGCATACGGGCGCACGGGTACGCATTCGGCGCGAATGCGCAGGATGATGTTTGACAGGGCCACCGGGCCTCGATAGGAGACGTTCATGCCGCAGACTCCCGAGGAAGAATCTCTGGGCTCACTGGTCGCGCAGGCGACCGATCAGATCTCGACCCTGGTCCGCTCGGAGATCGAGCTGGCCAAGGCCGAGTTCAGGTTCGACGCCAAGCGGGTGGGCACAGCCGGCGGGCTGTTCGCCGCCGCCGCGTTCATGGCGCACCTGTGTCTGATCCTCGCCTCGTTCACCATCGCCTACGTGCTGGCCCAGTGGCTGCCCGACTGGGCCGCCTTCCTCATCGTGACCGTCTTCTACCTGGTGGTCGCCGCGGTGCTCGTCTTCGTCGGCGTCCGCAGGCTCAAGGGGCTGGCCGGCATGAGGCGCACCACCCGGTCGATCAAGGATCTCAAGGAGATCGCCTCACCGGAGGAGCCCGGCGCGGGCCTGGTGGGGCTGCATCGTGAGCCGGTGGGCCGTGATGGCGCCTGACGAGTCGGTCGTCCAGATCGAGGGCCCGTGGCGGCACCGCCAGGTGCACGCGGGCGGCACCCGCTTCCACGTCGTCGAGGCCGGTGACGGCCCGCTGGTGCTGCTGTTGCACGGGTTCCCGCAGTTCTGGTGGACCTGGCGGCACCAGCTCGAGTCGCTGCCCGCGGCCGGCTACCGGGCGGTGGCGGTCGACCTGCGCGGTTACGGTGGCAGCGACAAGCCGCCGCGCGGCTACGACCTGCCCACGTTGGCGGCCGACGCCACCGGGCTGATCCGCGCGCTGGGCGAGACCGGGGCGATCGTGGTGGGCCACGACTGGGGCGGCCTGCTGGCCTGGACGATGGCGGTGCTCGACGCCAAGTGCGTCCACCGCCTGGTCACGGTCTCGGCCCCCCATCCCGTACGGCTGCGCACCGCCCTGCGCACCGACCTGTTCGGCCAGCTCAAGGCCAGCAGCCACCGGCTGGGATTCCAGCTTCCGTGGCTGCCGGAGCACCGGCTGACCCGCAAGGGCGGTGCCTTGGTCGGCAGGCTGCTCGACCAGTGGTCCGGACCGAGTTGGCCCGACGCCGAGACCGCCAGGGTCTACCAGGAGGCGTTCCGCATCCCCACGGTCGCCCACTGCGCGCTGGAGTATCACCGCTGGCTGGGCCGCTCCCAGCTGCGGCCCGACGGGGCGCGCTACGCCAGGGTGATGCGCAGCGAGATCGAGGCGCCGACCCTGCAGCTCCACGGCGCGCTCGACACCTGCATCCTGCCGCGCACCGCCCAGGGGTCGAGCCGCTACGTGGCCGCCCCCTACCGGTGGAAGCTCCTCGAAGGCGCCGGCCACTTCCCCCACGAGGAGCAGCCCGCCACGTTCGACGCCGAGCTGATCGGCTGGCTGAGCGACCCCGAACCCGACCGATGAACACCCCCGAGCCGACGACAGGCCACGAGCCCGACCCATGAGCGCTCCCGAGCAGACCAGAGACCACGAGCCCGACCCATGAGCGTTCCCGAGCCGACGAGAGACCACGAGCCCGACCGATGAACGCCTCCGAGCCGACCAGAGACCGCGACCCCGAGGGCAGGCCGCGCAACGCCCGGCCCCGCGACGCCTACGGCAGGCCGTTGCCGTACGGCTCGCCCGGCATGCCCCGAGTCCCCGACGACTACGCCCCCACGACCGAGCAGGCGCTGGCCGACGCCCGCCGCTTCCTCGTGGAGGGCCTGCCGTTCAACGCCCACGAGGTGTTCGAGGGCCGCTGGAAGTGCGCGCCCGAGGACGAGCGTGAGCTGTGGCAGGGCCTCGCCCAGATCTGCGTCGGCCTCACCCACCTGCAGCGCGGCAACGGGCGCGGGGCGCTGACCCTCTTCGGTCGCGGCGCCGCCCGCGTGCAGGCGTACGGCGGGCCGTACGACGGCGTGGGCCGGGTGGCCTCGGCTCTCGGCCCCGACACCGACGCCGGCCAGGCCGTCGAGCTGATCCTGAAGGAACTTCCGGGCTGACCGGCGGCGCCGACCATGCTTGTCGTATCCTGCGGGCGACCATGATCGGATCGACCGGGAGGCGTCACATGGCTCGGCAGCACTCCTCCGGAGACGGGCGCGGGTCAGGCTCCTCGGGCGACGGGCTGGTGGCCGCGACGGTCGGCGACGACGGCCTGCTGGAGGCGCTGCGCCTCGACCCCCGCGTGCTGCGGCTCGGTTCCCACGGCCTCGCCGAGCAGGTCGTCACCGCCGTGCGGGCGGCCCAGCGACGCCACCTGAGCCAGGCCGCCGACGCGACGGACGCGACGGCCGAACCCGATCCGGAACCCCTGGTCCAGCGGCTGGACGAGATGGAGCTCCAGGCCGCCCAAGATTTCGACCGCCTGGTGTCGGCCCTCGACGAGACGCTGCGCCGGCTGGAAGGCAGGTAGGCCCGTGGACCCGTACGACGTGACCATCGACGCCGGCGGCCGGCGCGCCTCCGGGCTCCGCTACGGGACGCTGGCGGACGACCACGCCGCCTTCACCGCCGAGCTGCGGGCCGGGTGGAGCGAGATGAGCCCGCTGCCCTATGAGGAGTTCGCGGCGCCGTACCTGGAGTTCAGGCGCACGCTGCTGGAGGGGTGCGAGCTGCTCGGCGAGCACCTGCGCCACTCCGGCGCCGGCCAGGTCGTCATGGCCGAGGTCAACACGCTGGCCGAGCGCACGGCCGAGGCGGGCATCGAGGCGGGCGTCGAGGCGGCGCGGGAGGCGCGGGCATGAGCCTGATGAGCGAACCGGTGGTCGTCACGGGCCTCGGCATCCTGCGCATCCCGCGCCTCCCTGACACCGCGCTGCTCGGCGAGCACGCCGCCGTGCTCACCCAGGCCGCGCGCCATCACCAGCTGCTGCTGCAGGACAGCGGGACCGCCACCCGCCTGGCGAGCGCGAACGAGGGCCCGGCCGCGGACGCGGCGCACGCCTACCTGACCGGCCAGGGCGGCCCGGAGCGCCAGACCGCCGATCTGGCCGTCCGGTTCACGGTGGCCGCCGCCGGGCTGGTCGTCTCCCAGCACCTCGTCGAATGGATCGGCACGCTGCTGGCGGGCGCCGCAGTGGCCGCCGTGGCCGCCGTCGCCTTCGCGCCCCACCTGCTGCCGCGCGTGACCGCCCTGGCCCGGCGCGTTCTGACCATGCTCCGCGAGGCCCTGAGCCGGGTCGGGCGCATCTTCGCGGCCCTGCTCAGGACGCCGCGGACCCGCCGGATCGACACGGTGGCCGCGCGCCTGCACGAGATCTGGCGGGCCCCGCGCTGGCGGCAGGGAGGCGGCTTCGAACCGCGGCCCAAGACGACCAAGGACCAGGCCTGGATCCGGCGCCACGGCACCGACGAGGTCGACATCGCTAACACCCGCTACCGCGACCTGCCCGCCGACTGGCAGAAGGAGAACAAGGACTCGGCCGCCGTGGGTGTCCGGCTGGTGGACGACGGGCGCAGGCGCGGCGCCGACCTGACGAGCGTCGAGTTCATGGAGGAGGCCAGCGAGCAGGTGCACATCGCCTGGCTGGAGCGCAACGGCGCGTGGGCCCCTCCGGAGCAGCGGCTGCCCTACCGGGAGCTGTCGGAGGAGGAGAAGGAGAAGGACCGCGTGGTCGTCCGCGCGGCCGTCGACCTCAGCCCCGGAGGCCGGCGCCGCTAGGAGCTGTTTAGAGTTCGGATCATGTGGTTGAGGTGAGGAGTCTTAACCACAGGATCGAGCCCCGGAGGTAGAGCCCGGCCTCGTAGCTTTCCGGGGCCTTGTCGTAGCGGGTCGCCAGGCCACGCCAGGCCTTGATCTTCTGGAAGCAGCGTTCGATGGTGTTGCGCTGCCGGTAGCGCTCGGGATTGAAGGCGGCAGGCCGCCCACCGGCTGAGCCCTTCTTCTTCCGGTTGGCCTGCTGGTCGCTCTTCTCCGGGATGACCGCGCCGATCCGGCGGCGGCGCAGATAGGCACGGTTAGCCTTGGAGGAATAGGCCTTGTCCGCGGCCACCGCCGTCGGGCGGGTCCGTGGCCGGCCCACCGGTCCGGCCACGCGGATCTTGTCCAGGACAGTGGTGAATCGCGGGCAGTCGGCGGCTTGGCCGGGCGTGAGCACGAAGACCAGCGGCAGCCCGGCGGCATCGACCGCGGCATGGATCTTGCTGCTCAGCCCGCCCCGGGATCGGCCGAGCGCGGCAGCCTTCGCCCGCGCCTTGCGGCGTCGCCGAACGGCGGCGCGCTCGTGCGGCGGCGACGCGCCGGCCTCGGGTGTGGCCTCGGGCGCATCACCCGCAGCACCGGCGGCTGCTCCGGCAGCGGAGCCCCCTTTTCCTCGGTCAGCGCCTGCTCCAGCGCATCCAGGGTCTCCCCGGCGACCGCCAGCCCGGCCGACTCCTGATGCGCCCGCACGATCGTAGAGTCCACGCTGACCAGCTCCAGCCCGACCTGTCCACGCGATGCGGCCTCGGCGATCAATGCGTCCATCAGCCCTTGGAACACCCCGGCCTTGGCCCAGCCGTTGAACCGGGAGTAGACCGTGGACCACGGCCCGTACCGTTCCGGCACGTCACGCCAGCCGGATCCGGTGCGAAACCGCCACAAGATCCCATTGAACTGATCACGCACCCGCCGCGGCAGCGGCCCGGTAGCCGCCACCGGCAGATGCGGCTCGATCAAAGCCCACTCGGCATCGGTCACATCGAAGCGCGCCACATCCGAGTTCTACCAGTCACGACCAGCCCAGCACCGACCCCACCAAGATCCGAATCCCAAACAGCTCCTAGTCGCAACCCTGGGTGCTGGCCGGCGAGGTGTCGGTGCGGCCCTGGTCGGCGTCGGGCCTGACCTCGGCCGCGGTGAGCACGTAGCCGGTCTCCTCCTTGCTGATCGCCGCAGCGAAGATCACCCCGTAGACGCGCCCGTCGACGGTGAGCAGCGGCCCGCCGGAGTTGCCGGGCAGCACCTTGCCGCGGATGGCGTAGACCTGGCGGGTGACGTTGGTGCTGCGGTAGATGTCGGGCCCCTCGGCGTCGAGCCGGCTGCTGATGCGGGCCGGCTCGGCGGTGAACCCCTGCCCCTTGGGGAAGCCCGCGACGATCGCGTTGTCGCCCTTCTCCCCGTCGCCCTGGAAGGTGAGCTGCGGCAGGTCCAGCCCAGGCACGTAGAGGACGGCGATGTCGCGCTGCGGGTTGTAGCGGACCACCGTGGCCTTGTGCCGCCTGTTGCGCGAGTCGATGACCTGCAGCTCGCGGGTCACGCCCGCCACCACGTGGGCGTTGGTCATGATCCGCTCGCGGGCGTAGACGAAGCCGGTGCCCTCGATGTGCTTGTTGCAGCTCTGGGCGTTGCCCTGCACCTTGACGATGGCGCGCTGGGCGCGGCCCAGTTTGGCGCCCTGCAGGATGCTGCGCGGCGCGGGCTGCACGTCGACGAGCGTGCCCGCGCCGATGGCGTCGAAGACGGGCGGGAACTCCGAGCGGTCGATGAACTTCTTGAACGGCGTCTGCCAGTTGCGCGCGGCCTGCGGGACGGCCTCGTCGACCGTGGTCAGCAGCATGGAGTTCTTCACCTGCTCGACCAGCGGCGTGAACGACGTCGAGACCACCAGCGACCCGATCAGCCAGGCGATCACCAGCACCGACAGGGCGCTGGCGAACGTGCCGCCGACCGCGTCGGCGACCTTGGCCGGCTCCCACGTCACGTGGCTGCGCACCACGGCGCCGATCGTCGAGGAGGCGAACTGGCCGATCGTGGCCGACAGGAAGACGATCACGATGGCGAGCAGCGACTGCGGGGTGTCTCCGTCGACCACGGCCTTGGAGATGGGCGGCGAGATGAACACCCCGAGCACGGCCCCGCCCACGAACCCCACGAAGCTCATGACCCCGATGATGAATCCCTGCCGGTAGCCGGAGATGCCGAAGGCGATCACGAGGCCGATCAGGATGAGGTCGAGCAGATCACCGCGCACGCTTCAAAGGTAACCAGCGATAGGGTCAAGTGTGCACGTCTTCCGCCAGGACGGCGTCACCCCGCTGACTACCTTGGGCCGTATGCCGCCAGCCGAAGGATCAGTGCGCCGCCTCGTCGAGGCCGCCCTGGCCGACACCGATCCCGACGGGCCGGTGCGGTGGCAGGTGATCTCGATGCTGCGCGAGCGCGGCGATCTGGAGACCTTCATCGAGGCCAGGCGGCTCTGCGCGGCCGACGACGTCGATGAGCGCCTGCTGGGCGTCGACATCATGGGCATGCTGGGCTCGTTCGTGGACCGCACGCTCCCCGTCCTGCGCTACCTGGCGGCCGATGAGCAGGACGCGATGGTGCTCTACTCGGTGCTCATCGCCTTCGGCCACCTCGGCGACCCGCGCGCGCTGCCGTCGGTGATCGACCTGGCCGCCCACGAGGACGCCCGGGTGAGGTACGGAGCTGCGTACGCGCTGCAGCATGTGCTCGGCGCCCCGCCCGACCGGGCGGGGCTGGAGGCGCTGCGCAGGCTGTCGGCCGACGGCGACACCGACGTGGCCGACTGGGCCGCGCTCGGCCTCACCCTGACCACGGGCGGCGACCCGGAGTCCGGCTAGCCGCGCGCCGTCAGGTCGAGGACGTCGGGCGGCATCTCCTCCACCCGGCCCGGATCCCACGGCCGGTCCAGCCCGCCCTCGCTCAGCACCTGGTCGAGCAGCATCGCCGTGAACCCCCACACGAGCATCCCCCGGACCCGGAACGCGGGCCCGGCGAAGCCGCGGGGAAGGCGCAGCGTGAACCGGTTGACCGGATCGACCAGCTCGGAGACCGGCACGCGCTCGACGGAGTCGACCTCGTCGGGCGAGGCCGCGTGCACGGCGCAGGGGTCGTGCCACCAGCCGACGACGGGGGTCACCCGGTTGTCGCTGTGGGAGAGGTACAGCTCGGGCAGCGCGCACAGCACGGTCACCCCGCCGGGGTCGAGGCCGGTCTCCTCGGCCGCCTCGCGCAGCGCCGCCCCGACCGGACCGCCGTCGCCGGGATCGACGCCGCCGCCGGGGAACGCGGGCTGCCCGGCATGCCGGCGTCCGCGCGAGCTGCGCTGGATGAGCAGCACGTCAGGCCCGAGCGGCCCCTCCCCGAAGAGCATCAGCACCGCGGCCTCCCGGCCGCGGCCGGCGGGCGGGCGCAGCGCCGGGGGGACGGAGATGAGTGCGGCCTGCGCCGCGAGTCTGTCGAGCCAGTCGGGCACCACGATCACGCCATCTCCAACGCTCGGGCCCGGCCCGAGCTTCCCGGTCACGAGAAAGGACCCGATCGCACCAGCTTGGCCGCCTCGACGGGATCGGTGGGGCCCGTGCCGTAGGAGGGGCACAGAGTGGCGAGCGGGCAGGCGCCGCAGGCGGGCCTGCGCGCGACGCAGATGCGGCGGCCGTGCCAGATGACCCGGTGGGAGAAGACGGTCCACTCCCGTTTGGGGATCAGCTCGCCCACGAAGTGCTCGATCTTGACCGGGTCGGTCTCGTCGGTCCAGCCGAAGCGCCGCACCAGGCGCTGGAAGTGGGTGTCGACGGTGAGCCCCGGCACGCCGAAGGCGTTGCCGAGCACGACGTTGGCGGTCTTGCGGCCCACGCCGGGCAGGGCGACCAGGTCCTTCAGCTTGCCCGGCACCTCGCCGCGGTGCCGCTCGGACACCGCGCGGGCCATGCCGATGATGCTGTTGGTCTTGGCGCGGAAGAACCCGGTCGAGCGGATGATCTCCTCCATCTCGCGCGGATCGGCGTTGGCGTAGTCCTCCACGGTGGGATACTTCGCAAACAGGACAGGGGTCACCATGTTGACCCGCTTGTCCGTGCACTGGGCGGAGAGGATCGTCGCGATGAGAAGTTCGAGAGGGGTACCGAAGTCGAGCTCGCAGTGGGCGTCGGGATAGGTTTCCGCCAGGATGCGATTCATCCGGCGAGCGCGACGGACGAGGGCGAGCCTTGACTCTTGAGGCATTCCCCTAGCCTAAGTGCGCCGCCTGAAGTGGGGTGCGTCACAATGGCAGCAGAGGAGGCAGAGTGAACACCGACGATGTCCTGGGCAAGGCCCCCCTGTTCGCCGCGCTCGACCGTGAGAGCGCCGCGGCGCTGCGCACGAGCATCACGGAGGTCCAACTGTCCAAGGGACAGACGCTCTTCCACGAGAACGAGACGGGCGACCGGCTCTACGTCGTGCTGGAAGGCAAGATCAAGCTCTCGCGCCAGTCACCCGACGGTCGCGAGAACCTGCTCAGTGTCCTCGGCCCGAGTGAGATGTTCGGCGAGCTGTCGCTCTTCGACCCACGGCCGCGCACGGCCACCGCGACCGCGCTGACCGACGTCCGCCTGGCCGGGCTGGGCCACGACGACCTGCGCCCCTGGCTGACCGGCCGCCCCGAGGTGGCGCTCCACCTGCTGCGCGCGCTCGCCCAGCGGCTGCGGCGCACCAACGACGTGCTGGCCGACCTGGTCTTCACCGACGTTCCCGGACGGGTGGCCAAGCAGCTGCTCGACCTGGCCGAGCGGTTCGGCACCAAGACCGACGACGGCACGCGCGTCCACCACGACCTCACCCAGGAGGAGCTGGCACAACTCGTCGGCGCCTCCCGTGAGACGGTCAACAAGGCCCTGGCCGACTTCGCCCAGCGCGGCTGGCTGCGCATCGAGGCCAAGGCCGTGGTGATCCTCGACATGGACCGGCTCTACAACCGCTCCAGGTAGTCGAGCTGAGCCCGCACCGACATCTCGGCGGCGGGCCAGAGCTTCTCGTCCACCTCCGCGTACACGATCTCCACGATCTCCCTGGGGGTGCGCGCGCCCTGCCGCAGGGCCGCCCTGATCTGGTCGAGGCGTTGGCGCCGGTGGGTGAGATAGCCGTCGAGCGCGCCGATCGGGTCGGCCAGCACCGGCCCGTGGCCGGGCAGCAGCGCCACGGCGTCCAGGCTCTCCGCCAGGCTCCGGAGCCGGTCGAGGCTGCGCAGGTAGTCGGCGAGGTGTCCGTCGGGCGCGATGACGGTCGTGCCCCGGCCGAGCACGGTGTCGCCGGTCAGCATGGCGCGATCGGCGGGCAGCCAGAAGCACAGCGAGTCGAACGAGTGCCCCGGCGTGGCGTGCACGTGGATCTCGATGCCGTCGACGGTCACCACGTCGCCGTCGCCCAGCCCCTCCTCGCCCAGCCGGTGCCGGGGATCGAGCGCCCGCACGGGCGCGCCGACCAGCTCGGCGAAGCGCCGGGCGGCGCCGCTGTGGTCGTGGTGACCGTGGGTGAGCAGGATGTGGGTGACGCGCCGCCCGCCGAGGTGGTCGGTGAGCCTGCGCAGGTGGCGCTCGTCGTCCGGCCCCGGATCGACGACGACGGCGTCGCGGGTGCCGATGATCCAGGTGTTGGTGCCGTCGAGGGTCATCGGTGACGGGTTGGGCGCCAGGACGTTCTCGGCGTGGGCGGTGCGCGAGCCGTCGGGGCCGCCACCGGCCGGGATGCGCAGGCCGCTCACGGGATCACCAGCCGCAACTCGCCGTCGACCTCCACGACCGTGGGCATCGTGGTGACGATCTCGCGCCGGGCCGCCAGCACCGCGCCGACCCCGTCGTGGCCGGCCAGCTCGTCCAGCGTGCGGTACGTGGGCGGCATGAGGAAGATCGAGCCGCTCCGGGCCAGCTCCAGCGCCTCGGCGGGGCGGTGCCAGACGACGTGGTCGGCCTCGCCGCCGACGTCGCGGGTGCGTTGCCCCTCCGGCAGCGCGGCGACGAAGAACCTCGTGTCGAAGCGCCTCGTCTCGACCTCTGGAGTGATCCAGTGGGCCCACACCTTGAGCAGGTCGGACCGGAGCACCAGCCCGCGCCTGGCCAGGAAGTCGGCGAAGGCCAGGCTCCGGTCGATGAGCGCGAGCCGGTCGGCCTCCCAGTCGTCGCCGGTGGTGTCGGCGACCACCGAACCGGTGTCCGGCCCGGCGAGCAGCACGCCGCTCTCCTCGAACGTCTCCCGTACGGCCGCGCACACCAGCCCGCGCGCGACGGCCTCGTCGGCGCCGAGGTCCTTGCCCCACTCAGCCGGTGACGGGCCTGCCCAGGCCACGGCCTGGTCGGCGTCGCGCGGGTCGACCGAGCCGCCGGGAAAGACGTACGCGCCCGCGGCGAAGGCCATGGTGGCGCTGCGTCTCAGCAGGTAGACCTGCATCCCGTCGGCCGGCCCCGCGCGCAGGATCACCACCGTGGCGGCGTCGCGCGCGGGGACCGGCCGGACCCTGCCGGCGAGGACCCGTCTCGCGTGCTCCCCGAGCTCGCCCGGGAGCGGAAGACCAGTCACATGACCTCCGTTTCGGATGGCAGCCGGTCAGGATCCGGCGGCCGGTCAGGACACCTCGGCGATGAGCTCCACCTCGACGGGGGCGTCCAGCGGCAGGGCGGCCACGCCGACCGCGCTGCGCGCGTGCTTGCCCGCCTCGCCGAACACCTCGCCGAGCAGCTCGCTGGCGCCGTTGGCCACCTGCGGGTGCCCGGTGAAGTCGGGAGCGCTGGCCACGAACACGACCGCCTTGACGACCCGGACGATCCTCCCCAGGTCACCGACCTCCGACTTCAGCGCCGCCAGCGCGTTCAGCGCGCAGATGCGGGCCAGCTCCTTGCCTTCGTCGACGGTCAGCTCGGCGCCCAGCTTGCCGGTGCGCGCCAGCTTGCCGTCCACCATGGGGACCTGGCCGGAGGTGTAGACGAGGTCGCCGGTACGGACGGCCGGCACGTAGGCGGCCAGCGGCGGCACCACCTCGGGCAGCGTCAGACCGAGGTCGGCGAGCTTCTGCTCGGGCGTCACTGCTTCTCCCTCTTGAAGTAGGCGACCAGCTGCTCGGGCGTGGCGCCCTGCAGGATCTGGACCAGCTCCCAGCCGTCGGCGCCGAAGTTGTCGAGGATCATCTTGGTGTTGTGGATCAGCACGGGGGCCGTGAGGTACTCCCATTTCTTCATGGGGCTCAGCGTAGTGTGAGCAATGTCAAAGGGCAGGCGTCGGCCTGCCGCAAGTGACCGTTCGGTAGCCTCGAAAACGTGGAGTCTCGGGACACCGATTGGGATGGCGTGCGGCTGCACGTCGTCACCGGCAAGGGCGGCACCGGCAAGACCACGGTGGCCGCCGCCCTCGCGCTGGCGCTGGCCTCGGGCGGGCGCAAGGTGCTGCTGGTGGAGGTCGAGGGCAGGCAGGGCATCGCCCAGATCTTCGACCTGCCGCCGCTGCCGTACGAGGAGCGCAAGATCGCCGTGGCGCCGTCGGGCGGCGACGTCTACGCGCTGGCCGTCGATCCCGAGGAGGCCATGCTCGAGTACATGGAGATGTTCTACGGGATGCGCCGCGCCGGCCGGGCGCTGACCAAGATGGGCATCGTCGACTTCGCGACCACCGTCGCGCCCGGCTTCCGCGACGTGCTCGTCACGGGCAAGACGACGGAGGCCGTGCGCCGGCGCGGCAAGAACGGCAGGCGGGTCTACGACGCCGTCGTGCTCGACGCCCCGCCGACCGGCCGCATCACCCGTTTTCTCAACGTCACCCAGGAGGTGGCGGGCCTGGCCAAGGTCGGGCCGATCAAGCATCACTCCGACCTGGTGAGCGGCGTGGTGAAGTCACCCGAGACGGCGGTGCACTTCGTCACGCTCCTGGAGGAGATGCCGGTTCAGGAAACGCTCGACGGCATCGAGGAGTTGCGCGCGGCGGGCCTGCCGCCCGGCGGCGTCTTCATCAACATGGTGCGCGAATCCCAGCTCCCGCAGGCCGCTCTTGACTCGGCTGTCAGGGGCGGGTTCGACGTCGCCGAACTGACTCTCGGACTCAAGGCGGCCGGGCTGGCCGACGGGACCGACGCCGCCACGGTCGCCGAGGCGCTGGCCGAGGAGGTCGTCGAGCACGCCCGCCGGACCGAGATCGAGCACGGCGAGCGCGAGTCGCTGGAGCAGGCGTCGCTGCCCCGCTACGAGCTGCCGCTCCTCGCCGACGGCGTCGACCTGGCCGGCCTGTACGAGCTGGCCGAGAGCATCCGCACCCAGGGAGCATCGTGAAGAAGCCCGCCCGCCTCGACCTCGACGCGATCGTCGACGACCCGGGCACGCGGATCATCGTCTGCTGCGGAGCCGGCGGCGTGGGCAAGACCACGACGGCCGCCGCGCTCGGCCTGCGTGCCGCCGAACGGGGCAGGTGCGCGGTCGTGCTGACCGTGGACCCGGCCAGGCGGCTGGCCCAGTCGATGGGCCTCACCGAGCTGGACAACACGCCGCGCCTGGTCAGCTCGCACGAGAGCGGCGGCCAGCTCTACGCCATGATGCTCGACATGAAGCGCACGTTCGACGAGATCATCGAGGCGCACGCCGACCCCGAGCGGGCCCGGCAGATCCTGTCGAACCCCTTCTACCAGTCGCTGTCGTCCAGCTTCGCCGGCACACAGGAGTACATGGCCATGGAGAAGCTCGGCCAGCTCCGCCGCTCCGACGAGTGGGACCTGATCGTGGTCGACACCCCGCCGTCGCGCTCGGCGCTCGACTTCCTCGACGCGCCCGAGCGGCTCGGCAGGTTTCTCGACGGCAAGTTCATCCGCCTGCTGACCGCCCCCGCCAAGGCGGGCGGGCGCAACGCTTTCCGGCTGCTCAACGCCGGGTTCGGGCTGGTGGCGGGCGCCATGACCAAGCTGCTCGGCGCGCAGGTGCTCAAGGACCTGCAGACGTTCGTCTCCGCGCTGGACGCCGTCTTCGGCGGGTTCAGGCAGCGCGCCGAGATGACCTACAAGCTGTTGCAGGCGCCCGGCACCGCGTTCGTCGTCGTGGCCGTGCCCGAGCGTGACGCGATGCGCGAGGCGTCCTACTTCGTCGAACGGCTGGCCGAGGAGCGCATGCCCCTCGCCGGCCTGGTGGTCAACCGGGTGCACGAGTCACCCGCGCCGACGCTGTCCGCGGCCCGGAGCGCCGCCGCGGCCGAGGACCTGGAGTCGCGGCGCGAGCACGAGCTGACCGCTGCCGTGCTGCGGCTACACACCGGCAGGATGCAACTCGCGGCTCGCGAGCACCGGGAGCAGGAGCACTTCGTCTCCGCGCACCCGACGGTCCCGGTCGTCCAGGTCCGCGCCATGTCCGAGGACGTCCACGACCTGACGGGTCTGCGCCGGATCGGGGAGCTCCTGGCAGGCACATGAGTACGGCCGGCGTGGTACGCCGGCCGTACTCGCGGGCCGGTCAGCCCGCGATCAGCTCATTGGTGCGTTCGTACTCTTCCTTGGCGGACTCAAGCAGGTCGCGCCATGAGTCCACGTCCGGCCGCCGCCTCAGCAGCGCCCGACGCTCGCGTTCGGTCATACCGCCCCACACCCCGAACTCGATGCGGTTGTCCAGCGCATCGGCGAGGCATTCGGTACGGACCGGGCATCCTCGGCAGATCAGCTTTGCCCTGTTCTGAGCGGCCCCCTGGACGAACAGTGCGTCCGGGTCCGCACCTCGACAGGCGGCACGGGAGGTCCAATCCGTGATCCACATTTTTCGACCCCACTCCCCTTAGGTGGTCAGTCGTCATTTGGGGCCGACGGGCGCGGGCGCCGAGCCTCCGTATTCAGTTGCCGCAGGGAGAACGTACGCAACGAGACGTTCGGGCCGACAGACCCCAGAGGACCAATTTCTCGCGCCAGTGTTGACCGGGAATGACTAGTCACCCCTACCAGTCAAGGCGAAATGGGGCCCAGTTACCGATAAGGCCACTCTTTCGACGTACCCTTGGTGCTGTGCAAGCTCAGGGTAAAGATCGTTCCTCTCCGATCGTGAACGTCGTGCGCCTGATCGCCGCCGGAGCGGCCGCAGGCGTGCTCACGGCTGCCGTGGCGCTGCCCGCCGTCGGCGGCGCCGGCGTCGCCGCCAAGAGCGGGATGGAACAGCTCAACCTGAAGCCGGAGCCGCTCGACGAGCCTCCGCTCTCGGAGCGCACCCTGCTGCGCGACGCCAACGGCAAGCAGATCGCGCGGTTCTACTTCGAAAACCGCGAGTCGGTGTCGCTCGACAAGGTCGCGCCCATCATGCGGACGGCGCTGATCTCGATCGAGGACTTCCGCTTCTACGAGCACGGCCCGATCGACATCGAGGGCACGGCCCGCGCCCTGCTCAAGAACATGACCACCGGCGGCGTGGCGCAGGGCGGCTCGTCGATCACCCAGCAGTACGTCAAGCAGGTGCTGATCAACGCCGCCGAGACGCCCGAGGAGGTGCAGGCGGCGCAGGCCCCGACGGTGGCGCGCAAGCTCAAGGAGTTGCGCCACGCCATGGCGATCGAGAGCAAGTACTCCAAGGACCAGGTCCTGGAGAAGTACCTCAACATCGCCTACTTCGGCGCCGGCGCCCACGGCATCCAGGCCGCGGCCAAGCGGTTCTTCGGCAAGCCCGCCTCCGAGCTCAGCCTCGTCCAGGCCGCCACCCTCGCCGGAGCCGTCCAGAACCCCGACCGGACCGACCCCAACCGCGGCAAGAAGGCCCAGCAGGCCCTGGTCGAACGGCGCAACACCGTGCTCGACAGGATGGCCGAGCTGGGCAAGATCACCCCGCAGCAGGCGGCCGAGGCCAAGGCCAAGAAGCTCGGCTGGAAGGACACCGAGGTCCGCGGCGGCTGCGAGGAGAGCGAGTACCCGTACTTCTGCCTCTACGTCCAGCACGAGATCCTCAACAACGAGAGCTTCGGCAAGACCCCGAAGGAGCGCCAGCGGCTCCTCCAGCGCGGCGGCCTGGACATCAAGACCACGATCGACCCCAAGATGCAGGCGGCCGCCGAGAAGGCGATCAAGAAGTACGTCAGCACCAAGGACAAGCCCGTCGCCTCGCAGGCCATGGTCGTGCCGGGCACCGGCGAGATCAAGGCCATGGCCGCCTCCCGCGCGTTCGGCCGCAGCAAGAAGAAGAACGAGATGAGCTACAACATCGTCGCCGACGCCAAGCACGGCGGCGGCGTCGGTTTCCAGCAGGGCTCGACCGCCAAGGCCTACACGCTGGCGGCGGCGCTGGAGAACGGCTTCAAGCTCAACGACGGCCTCGCGACCGGCTCCACCTACTACGCGCCGAGCTACAGCGCCTTCCGCGACTGCAAGGGCAACCGGGTCGGCGACCCCAAGCACCCGGTGCGCAACTCCAGTGAGGGCGGCGGCGGCTTCAAGACCCTGCAGACCGGCACCTGGGGCTCGGTCAACACCTTCTTCATGAAGCTGGAGGAGCGGGTCGGGCTGTGCAAGGTCATCGAGCTGTCCAAGCGCCTCGGCCTCAAGCGGGCCGACGGCAAGCCGCTCGGCGAGTACGAGACCTACACGCTCGGCATCAACGAGGTCGACCCGGTCACCGTGGCCAACTCCTACGCCGTCTTCGCCTCCCGCGGCCAGTACTGCAGGCCGCTGGCGATCACCGAGTACACGGACCGCGACGGCAAGGTCAAGCAGTTCAAGCCCAAGTGCGAGAAGGCCATGGACCCCGAGGTGGCCGACGCGGTGAGCAGCATCCTGTCCGGGGTGTTCACCAAGGGCACGATGCGGGAGGTCGGCGGCATCGGCAGGGACGCCGCGGGCAAGACCGGCACCACCGACGACTACACGGCGGCCTGGTTCGCCGGCTACACGCCCAACCTGGCCAGCGCGGTCAGCCTGGGCGACCCGCGCGGCGCCTTCAGCCACAAGCTGATCGGCGTCACCATCGGCGGGCGCTACTACGGCTACGTGTACGGCGCCTCGATCTCCGGCCGCATCTGGAAGGACTCCATGATCGGGGCGCTCAAGGGCGTCGAGGCGGCCGAGTTCACCGCCGCCGACCAGTCGCGCTTCGGCGGCTGCGGCACGGGCTGCGCGCCCAAGCGGAAGCAGGAGGAGCCGAGGGGCGAGGACGAGCCCGAGCTGGTCGACCAGCTCGACGACCAGTTCGACCGGCCCGGCAACGGCGAGGGCCGCGACAGGTCCGGCGACCGGGACAACCCGTTCGGCCGCCGCAACTGACCCACCGCGGGCCCGCGACCGGCCCCCGGGGCCACGACGGGCTCACCACGAGAGGCCTCCGCTCACCGGCGGAGGCCTCTTTCGCTCAGCTCGACAGGCGCGCGCGGACGGCCGCCGCGACCCGGCCGCCCTCGGCGCGCCCGGCGACCTTCGGGTTGACCACCTTCATCACCTGGCCCATCGCCTGCGGGTCCGACGCGCCCGTCTCGGCGACGGCCTCGTCGACCAGCTTCCGCAGCTCCTCGTCGGAGAGCTGCGCCGGAAGGTACTCCTCCAGCACGGCCTGCTCGGCCAGCTCGGCGTCGGCCTGCTCGGTGCGCCCCGCGCCGCGGAACGCCTCGGCCGCCTCCCGCCGCTTCTTGGCCTCCTTGGTCAGCACCTTGACGATCTCGTCGTCGGAGAGCTGCCGGGCCGCCTTGCCGGCGACCTCCTCGACGTTCACCGCCGCCAGGGCCATCCGAATCGTCCGCAGGCGTACCTCGTCGCGGCTCTTCAGCGAGGCCGTGAGGTCGGCCTTCAGCTTGTCCTTCAATGCGCTCATGCCGTCCATCTTGCCGTCTGGGCGGGCGGCCCGTGTCCACGGTCGGGCATCATGAGTACGTGAGGAAAGCCGTCGCTGTGCCACTGTCCATGCTGGGCCTGGGTCTCGCCGGGCTCGGTTACGCCTCGGTCGTCGAGCGCAACTGGTTCCGGCTGCGCCGTTTCGACGTGCCGGTCCTGCCGCCCGGCCGGCGCCCCGTGCGCATCCTCCACCTGTCCGACCTGCACCTGACGCCGCGCCGCAGCATGCTGATCAACTGGGTGCGCTCGCTCGGCTCGCTGGAGCCCGACCTGGTCGTCAACACCGGCGACTCGATCGCCCACCCGGAGGCCGTCCCGGCGCTGCTCCACGCGCTGGAGCCGCTGCTGTCGCGCCCCGGCCTGTTCGTCTACGGCTCCAACGACCTCTACGCCCCCAAGCCGAAGAACCCCGTCCGCTACCTGTGGCGCACCTCCAAGAACGACCGGCGCCAGTACGTCCCGTCCCTCCCCTGGGAGGAGCTCGGCGCGGGCATGGCGGCCGAGGGCTGGCTCGACATGAACAACACCACGGCCCGGATCAAGGTCGGCGACCTCGACGTGGCGGTGGCGGGCATCCACGACTCCCACATCGACCGCGACCGCTACGACCTGGTCGCCGGCCCGGCTCCGGCCGACGCCGACCTGCGCCTCGGGGTGATGCACTCGCCGGAGCCGCGCAACATGACCCGCTTCGCCGCCGACGGCTACGAACTGCTGCTGGCCGGCCACACCCACGGCGGCCAGCTCTGCATCCCCTTCTACGGCGCCCTGGTCACCAACTGCGGCATCGACCGGGCCCGCGTGAAGGGTCTGAGCCACCACGACTCGGCCTGGCTGCACGTCTCCGCCGGCCTCGGCACCTCGCCGTACGCCCCGGCCCGCTTCGCGTGTTTCCCGGAGGCTTCGCTGCTGACTCTCGTTCCGAGGCGCTGACGGTCACGAGCACCCCCGAAGTCCGCTAGACTTTCCCAAGCACGCGCAAGACGGTGTGCACCGGGGTGTAGCGCAGCTTGGCAGCGCGCTTCGTTCGGGACGAAGAGGTCGTGGGTTCAAATCCCGCCACCCCGACAGAATTTGGCCAGGTAGAGGGTCTGATCCGCTAAGCGGGTTGGGCCCTTTTCCGTTTCTGGAAGTCGATAGGAGCCAATCGGGGAGCCATCTCACTTGAACTCAACCCGTCGGCTAGTCACCGAAGATTGTGTTCATGGTGTGGGCGCCCTTGGTGATCACCGGCTTGAGCTGGTACCGGTAGACCGCTTCCGTGACGCTGGTGCCCGCGTGCCCAACGAGATCGGCGATGGTCTCGATGGGTACGCCCTGGTCACTCATGATGGAGACGAACGAGTGACGCAGTTCGCGGGGTGTCCAGCCGGTTCCGATCCCCGCGTTCTTGGTGATGTGTCGGAACACTCGCCGTACGTTCGCAGCATCCAGCGGAGTACCGACGCTCGTGCAGAACACCAAGTTGTGGTCTTGCCACGCCTCACCGGCCTTGAGCTTGTGGGCGGCTTGGCGTGCGTGGTGTTGCTTGAGGCTGTGAGCGGCGAGCGTGGGCAGTTCCAGCGTGCGCCGCGATTTGCGGGTCTTGGTGTCACCTCCTACTCGATCGGCGCGCCACACGTAGATGGCGAACCTCTTGTGCTTTAACCCGGCCTGGGTCACCGGCTGCCACTTTTGAGGCTCGGGATCCAGGCGACGACGTGGTCCCAGCGGAGCGCGCGGGCTTCCTCGGTGCGGATGCCCGTGGTGAGGCTGATTACCACGTACGCGTGCAGTTCAGACGACTCTGCGGCCTGAAGCACGGCTTCTGCCTGTTGCCGGGTGAGAGCCTTGCTGGGCCGCCCGTCCGTGCCCGTAGGCGTGGTGACCAGCTCGGCAACGTTCCTGAGCACCAGGTCACGCGCCTGAGCTTGTCTGATGGCCCGCTTCAAGACGCTATGGACGTCTCGTAGCGTCCGGGTGGCCAGGTCGCTTGAGAGCTCGTCAAGCCACTCGTCCACGTGGTCCGCACGTAGTTGCTGAAGCTTGATCTTGCCCAGCTTCGGGATTACGTGCGTCTCGGCGGGGATGCGCAGCTTGGTGATGGTTCCCTCAGAACGGCCCTTCAGGCCCTTGCTGAGCCAGTCGTTGACGGCATCTCGCACGGTGTAGGTCTCCGATGCGGTGACGCCGGTCTCAAGGTCTTTGACGGCCTTGATCAGCTTGTCCTTGACCGCAGTCTTGGTCTTAGCCTTTCGCTTGAGGCGCTGGCGCTTGCCGTCGGGGGCGAACCCGAGAGAGATGGGGCAAGCCGGGTTCCAAGATGCACGTCCTGTCCGACCGGTCCGGACTGCCCGTCGTGGTCGGTGTCTCATCTGGCAACACCCACGAGGGCGAAGCCCTCAAACCCATCGTGACTGAGCTCCAAACGAGACGCGACCCTCGCCACGGCAGATGCGTCAAGCCCGGCAAGCTCTACGCGGACAAGGCGTATGACCGCAATGACCTGCGCCGACGGCTGCGCGGCAAGCGCATCGCGGTTCGCATCGCGCGCAAGGGAGTCGAGTCCAGCCAGCGATTAGGCCGGCACCGGGGGGTGATCGAGCGGACCATGTCCTGGCTGATCGGTTATCGCCGGCCACCATCCGCTACGAACGCTACTCCGGCAACTACCTGGCCTTTCTCGGGCTCGCTGCCGCACTGTGCTGCTACAAGCGGTTCATCCGGCTCACCACATAGGACACGGTCTCAGACGGGCGTCCTTCCTTCCCCTTCGGGACCGAGCACAGGGCCACTACGTTCCGCTCGACCTTGTCCCGTGCCAACGCTCGCTTGATCGCGCGGTTCAGGCGGCCGTGGAGGCCCTGAAGGGTCCGGGTGCTAAGTGTCTTCGACTTGGTGGCGAGCCACTTGTCACATCTTCCGCGCTCAAGTCCCGCAGGTTCCGAGCGCCCAGGCCGGGGGTGATACGGGTCCTGCACAGGATCGTGCAGGTCTTCGCCGTGGCGGGGTCCAGACCGTTCAGGCTGGAGGCAGAGGCCGATCCAGTCATCCGAGTCGACGGTGCCATGCGCATCACTGAGTGCCATCCGCAAGAAGAGGCGAAAGTTTTCATTGAATTCGTGCAAGCCGCGGGAGTATCGTCGCCGTAGTCCCCCGCGGGAGATAGCTCATGAACCATCGTTCATTTCTCCAGCTCAGCGCGCTGACAGCGAGTGGCGCGTTGCTCTCGGCCTACGGATCGAGCACCCAACCGGCTCTGAAGGGTTCGGGAGCCGGTGCTGGCCAGCCGCCCTCCCAGGCAACGAAACCGGCGACACGCGAAGGCGGCTAGGGTCCGGAACGCCGACGACCAGCCCTGTCCCGGAACGATCCGCCCCCACAGACGGGCGGTCGAGGCCGACCGCTCTCGAAAGAACACCCCCCACCCGAAAGGATCGATCGCACATGCGTCGATTGGCCTGTGCCTTATCCGCCTTACTCGCATCAGTCGGCACCGCAGTCGCCGTTCCCCCCGCACCCGCGCTGGCGGCGACGGCGGCCGGTCCCTACGTGGTCGAAGTCGAGAACATGGCGCTGACCAACTTCTCGACGGAGACCGTGAACCACACCTGGAACGGCGCGTCCGTCGACAACGTCACCTACGCCAAGGGCGTGGCTGGACAGACGAGCACCGCCCGCACCGGCTTCACCGGCACCACGGGAACGTACGACCTCATCACGCGCTACAACGCCATGGCCGAGAACGGCGTGACGTACAAGATCTCCGTGAACTCCACCCCGGTTGACTCCTGGGCGACGGCCCGGCGGTGGGGCACCGACGACACCGACCCTAAGAACATCGATACCCGCACCACGAGCAAGATCGCGCTCAAGGCCGGTGACGTCATCGTGCTGACGGCCACCTCCGCCGGCGAGGTGCCGCGCGTTGACAAGATCACCATCCAGCAGTACGTCGGGCCGCCGACCAGCACGCTGACCATCAACTCACCGAACGCGACGCTGAACGACGGCTTCAACTGGGGCAAGGACCGGGCCCTGGGCATGACGTTCTACCCCGGCAACCCGATGATGGGCCACGAAGCCGAGTGGTGGCGCCTCAAGGATGCCACGCACACTGAGGTGCAGCCCGGCTACTGGGGCGCCTACACCAACCGCGAGTCCTTCTACAACCGGGACATCACCCACCAGTCCGACGGCGCGCACGCGCTCGGCCTGGACGCCGAGACCTTCAACATGTTCAAGACCTTCGCCGGCGACGCCGACGACCCGGGCCAGAACGGCTGGCCGCTGTGGGCGCACAGCTCCTACGGCGCCATGTACTACATCGACGGCACCGGCTTCCGCGAACTGCCCTCGCCGTTCAACCTGATGGCCAAGGCCTACAAGCAGTACCAGTGGACCGGCAACACGGACTGGATCAACGACCCGACCCTCTCCGCCTACTACGACTCAACCATGGGCGCGTTCCTGACCAATCACGAGGTGACCTGGAACGACGCCAACCCGGCCGACGAACAGCCGGTCCCGAAGAAGCAGCCCGGGGAGTACTTGGCGACCTACTTCGAGTTCCCGAACGAGAACCTCACCTCCGCAGGCGACTCACTCGGGTTCTACTACCAGTCGATGCTGGCCTACTCGGAGATCCTGAAGGCGAAGAGCGACAGCGCCGGCAGCTCAAAGTGGGCCAACCGCGCCCAGCGGGTCCGCGACTACTTCGAGAAGAACTGGTGGGACGCGTCGAACAACCGGTACCACCGTGGCAAGGACGCCGCCGGCACCGGCTACAGCAGCTGGGGGCACGAGGCCAGCTTCCTGATGATGCTCACCGGCCTCGGCGACTACGGCCCCCGGACTGACAGCTACCTCGACTTCATCGCCGCCAACGACGACGACCTGAACGTCGAGGCGACCTCCTACCTGCCGGAGATGTACTACCAGTACAACCGGTCCTCCGAGGGCTGGGCCTGGCTCAAGAAGCTCATGACCGGCCGCGACACCTACCCTGAGATCTCCTTCGCGACGGTCAGCAGCGTCATCGACGGCATGATGGGCGTGCAGCCGGACGCCCCGCACGACACGGTGGCGACCGTCTCGCGGTTGACGTCCGAGACGCCGTGGGTGGAGATCGACCACCTCAAGGTCGGCGACAACGACCTGAAGCTCAAGCACACCGGCACCAAGGCCTCCACGCTGACCAACAACTCCGGCGGCACCGTCACCTGGAAAGCCCAGTTCTACGGCACCCCTGCCACGATCACCGTGAACGGCACCCCTCACACCCCGCAGACCAAGTCGCTGTACGGCAAGACGGTGTCCTACGTGACCGTGCCGGTGGCCGCCGGCGCGACCGTGACCGCGAACGCCGGGACCACCACGGGGGACATCACCGCACCCAGCGCGCCAACCGGGCTCACCGCGACCAACGTGACCTCGAAAAGCGTCGCCCTGACGTGGTCCGCGTCCACCGACGATGTCGCCGTGACGGGCTACAACGTCTACCGCGGCACCACGCTCGCCGGGTCATCGACCGGCACGAGTTTCACCGCGACCGGCCTGACGGCCTCGACGCCGTACACCTTCACCGTGAAGGCGGTCGACGCCGCCCAGAACATCTCCGAGGCCAGCAACGCCGTCACCGTCACCACCAGCGGAGACGGACAGGCCGTCGATCTGAGCGGCCTCACCTGGAGCAGCGCCAGAAGCGACTTCGGCACCGTCCAGAAGGACAAGAGCGTCGACGGGAACCCGATCAGACTGAACGGCACCAGCTACGCCAAAGGCCTGGGCATCCACGCCAACGGCAGCATCACCTACACCCTCAACGGCGCCTACTCCCGCTTCCAGTCGGACATCGGCGTCGACGACGAGGTCAACGCCAACTCGACCATGACCTTCCAAGTCTGGGGCGACGGCGTCAAGCTCTACCAGAGCCCGACCGTGATGACCCCGACCAGCCCGACCCAGTCCATCGACATCAGCATCGCCGGCGTGAAAACCCTGGAACTGAAGGTCACCGACGCCGGCGACGGCATCAACAGCGACCACGCCGACTGGGCCGCAGCCAAGCTCATCCAGCAGACACCTACCGCACTCAGCGGCCTCACCTGGAGCAGCGCCAGAAGCGACTTCGGCACCGTCCAGAAGGACAAGAGCGTCGACGGGAACCCGATCAGGCTGAACGGCACCAGCTACGCCAAAGGCCTGGGCATCCACGCCAACGGCAGCATCACCTACACCCTCAACGGCGCCTACTCCCGCTTCCAGTCGGACATCGGCGTCGACGACGAGGTCAACGCCAACTCGACCATGACCTTCCAAGTCTGGGGCGACGGCGTCAAGCTCTACCAGAGCCCGACCGTGATGACCCCGACCAGCCCGACCCAGTCCATCGACATCAGCATCGCCGGCGTGAAAACCCTGGAACTGAAGGTCACCGACGCCGGCGACGGCATCAACAGCGACCACGCCGACTGGGCCGCAGCCCAACTGCTCCGCTAACACCGACCCGCCAGCCGGCGGGCGCCCTACGGGCGACCCGTCGGCTTGTTACACCGCCGATCGCGTCCCCGCGCGGCTCGCCCACGCCGTCACCGGGCCCAGCGCGATCGCCAAGGGCCGCATCACCGCCATCGACTCCTCCCGAGCACTCGCGGCGCGCCCGGGTGGTGCTGGTGATGACGCACGAGAACGCGCCGCCGATGAAGCCCACCGGGGCATACTCCACGCTCAGGTCCCCGGTCGCTGCCACCGCCATGAGTCTGCCGATCATGAACGGACGGGTCTTCTGGCACGGCAAGCCGGTCGCGGTCGTCGTGACCGAGACCCAGGAGCAGGCCGAGCACGCGGCCCGGCAGTCGAGGTGCACTACGCGGCCGAACCCGCCGTCGTGGCGATGTCGGACGAGACCGCCCGCACGCCGGCCCATTCGGTGCTGGAGGATCCGTGCACGACACCCCGCAGTATCCCTACAGAGTGAAGGGGATGCTTGCCAGGGCGGCTTCTCGCATGCCGATCCGTATGGTGAACTGGCGATCAAGGGACATCCCGCGCAGCGGCACGACCCAGGCCACAGGCACGGTGCGGGGACGATGGGTGACATCGGAAAGGCAGTGTCGATGTCCGGCGCGCAGTTGTACGACACCATCGGGGCCGGCTACACCGGGACACGGCGCACCGAACCGCGCATCGCCGCGCGGATCTGGGACGCGCTCGGCGATGCCTGGACCGTGCTGAACGTCGGGGCGGGCACCGGGTCCTACGAGCCCCCCGACCGCCACGTCCTCGCGGTGGAGCCGTCGGCGCTCATGCGTTCGCAGCGCCTTCCGGACGCTGCGCCGTGCCTGGTCGGATCCGCCGAGAAGCTGCCGTTCGAGGACCAGTCCTTTGACGCCGCGATGGCTGTCTCCTCCGTTCATCACTGGCAGGACGCGATCGCCGGTCTGCGTGAGATGCGGCGCGTTGCTCGCCGCGTGGTGGTGTTCACGCACGACACCAGTGACACCGGATGGCTCCGTCGGTTCTGGCTCACCCGCGACTACCTGCCTGAGTTCTCGGACCTCCTTGCCGGCCGGCCTTCGGTGACCGAGCTGGCCGACGCGATCGGAGCCCGGACGGAACCGGTGCTCATTCCGTGGGACTGCGCCGACGGCTTCTTCGAGGCCTACTGGCGCCGGCCGGAGGCGTACCTGGACGACCACGTCCGTCGCGGGATGTCGGTGTGGGCCAGGGTCGGGCCGGAGGCCGAGCAGCGCGCGGTGCGCAGCCTCCGGAACGACCTCGCATCCGGTCGGTGGGCCGTACGCAACCGAGACCTCGTCGATCTCGACGCGGCAGAGCTCGGCCTTCGCCTGCTGATCGCCTGAAGCCGCTTTTCGTGGTGGCCGGCGTGTCGGTGCCATGGACTACGGTCCTGCGCATGAGTGATCATCGAGTCCTGCGTTCCTTCCACGACCCGGAGGACGACGCCGTCCACGCCCTTGCCCCGCTCGTCCTGGACGGCGTTCCGGCGGTGATCGGCAAACACGGCGACGGCGCCCTGTGGACCTGCGACCTGACCACGGGTGAACGCGTCGCACGCTCCATCGATCTCGACAGCGCCGCGCCCGAGGATCCGGCCCCCGACGCCGAAGGGACCATCTGGGACCGGGACGACGAGGACCTCGATGACGAGGAGGGCGAGGCGGACGCGGACGAGGTCGTCTCCCGGCTCACTGCGGCGAGCCTCGACGGCCGTCCGGTGATCGTGACCGGCGGCGGCCGGTTCGACCTGACCTCCCTGCTTGGTGAGGACTACCTGGGCGGCGCCGTCCGCTGCTGGGACGTGGCCACCGGCGAGAAGATCGGCAAGACCGTGACCGGACATGGCCTGGGTGTCACCGCTCTGGCCGTCCTCCCCTCCGAACGCGGACCGCTGGTGCTCAGCAGCAGCGAGGAGGGGGTGCTGCTCATCTCAGCGCTCGCCTCCGGCGAGCGCGTCGCGGAGATCCCGGGCGGCTACAACGGCGTGATGAGCGCCGCTGTCGTGGATGGGCGCCCGCTGGCCGTCACCGGCGGTCAGGACTCCCACGTCGAGGTGTGGGACGTGCTCACCGGGCAGGCCGTGGGCGGCCCTCGGCAGACCGGCGGCCACGTCTCCGCCCTCGCGGTGACCGAGCTGGCCGGCCGTGCCGTGTTCCTCACCGGCGGTGGCGACAACCTGCTGTGGATCTGGGACCTGACCACCGGCCGGCCGTTCGGGGCACCGATGTCCGGGCATGCCGACGCCATCCAGAACATCACCCTGACGCGGCTCGGCGGGCGTCTGCTCGCCGTCACCGAGGCCGGCGAGGAACCACCCCGGATCTGGGACCTCGCCCGAGCCGAACAGCTCGGCGGTGCGCTGGCCGTCCCTGGCGAGCAGGTCCCGACAGCCATGACCGCCACTGAGATCAACGGCGAGCCCGTCGTCGTGACCGGTCATGACGAGGGCACCATCCGAGTCTGGAGTATCTCGGCCGGGTGACCGGCGGCTGACGACGCGCGCTCGGTGAAGGGTTGAACACCACCCCACGCCCTCCCCGGAGCGTATGGCGTCCGGGCCGTGGCCGGCGGGCTGATCAGTGTTGGTGCTGTTCGGGCAGGTGGCTCTCGGGGTGGGCCCACACCAGCACGTTCGTCAGGTTCTCGCGTTCGAAGAAGGCGAGAACCTCCCGGTCTGAGTAGCGCAGGCTGAAATGGGTCAGCACGAAGAGGGTGTCCGGGTGCGCCTGGACGTACGGCCTGAGCCGGCTCCACACGGTGTGGCCGACGCGCCGGGCTCGCTCCAGTTCGGCATCGTCCAGATAGGTGCATTCGGTGATGATGACCGGATAGTCGAAGATCCAGCGGCTGCGCCCGAGGGCGTCAGCGTGGGTGTCGCCGAGGTAGGCGAACAACGGCCGCTGGACCTGCCGGTCCACCGCGATGCCCTGCCTGCGCCTGCCGGCGATGAGCCGGCCGAACTCGGCGGGGTCGAGCGTCGCCTTGAGCTCCTCCATCTCCGGCAGGAGGGCTCGCCGGTTCTCGGCGACGCCATAGCCGACGCTGGGCACCTTGTGCTCGGTCTGGACGATCCGGACCGTGTGCGAGTCGTGCCTGCCGAAGGAGAACTCCTGGCCCGGCCGCACCCCGTGCACCCGGGCCTCCGCCGCGAGGGCCGGGGCGAAGGCGGCGACCTGGTTCAGTTCGGTGGTGGCGCGCAGGTAGCGGCGGACGTACGGTAACGCCTCCTCGGGCACGTAGATGTCGACTCCGGTCGGTCGTGTGGCGAGGAAGTCGAGGTCCTTGGAGTGGTCCAGATGCGTGTGCGTCAGCAGCACCGTGTCGACCTGACGGCCTTCGACCAGGCCGGCGTCCAGGGCGAGCTTAAGTTCGGGGACGTGGAAGAACGTCTTGTCGTTGGCGCGCGAACAGCCGGTGAGGGACAACCGGGTGCCGGGCAGCTTCCACGTCTTCCACTGCCGGAAGGGATGTCCGCGCTCCAGGCGCTCCGGACGGATGATCATGGCGAGAGGGTATCCATCCGGAACGCGACCGGCCTCCTGTTATTCACCAGGTGGCAGGTGGGCGGGCGAGCCACCTCGATGGGCCGCACCGGCCAGCAGGCCGGTTTGGCCGTCCATGACCGTTCTGCCTGTGCCGTGGGTGGCGGATGCTTGGCCGTTACTTGATGCCTTTGCAAGGATTCGCACAGCTATCCTCGGGATGATGACTGTGACGGTACGCAACCATGTCAACGTCTCCGGGCAACCGGACGGCAGGCCGGTGATGTTCGCCCATGGGTTCGGTTGCGACCAGAACATGTGGCGCCTGGTCGCCCCCGCCTTCGAGGCCGACCATCGGGTCGTCCTGTTCGACCTTGTCGGCGCCGGCCGGTCCGACCTGTCGGCCTACTCCCCCGAGCGCTACTCCAGCCTGCACGGCTACGCGCAGGACCTCCTGGACATCTGCCGTGAGCTGGACCTCACCGACATCGTCTTCGTCGGGCACTCCGTGAGCGCGCTCATCGGCGTGCTGGCCGCCAACGCCGAGCCCGAGCGGTTCGGCCGGCTGGTGCTCGTGGGGCCGTCGCCGCGCTACATCGACGACGAGGGCTACACGGGCGGGTTCAGCGCCGAGGACATCGAGGAGCTGCTGGAGTCGCTCGACAGCAACTACCTCGGCTGGTCCAGCGAGATGGCACCGGTCATCATGGGCAACCCTGACCGGCCGGAGCTCGGCGAGGAGCTGACCAACAGCTTCTGCCGCACCGACCCGCAGATCGCCAGGCAGTTCGCCCAGGTGACGTTCCTGTCCGACAACCGGGCCGACCTGTCCCGCTGCAAGATCCCGTCGCTGATCCTGCAGTGCGCGAACGACGCGATCGCGCCCGAGGCGGTCGGCCGCTACGTGCACGAGGCGATCCCCGGCAGCGAGCTGGTGATGATGCGCGCCACCGGCCACTGTCCCAACCTCAGCGCCCCGGAGGAGACGATCGCGGCGATCCGGGCCTTCCTGTGATCCCATGGACGTGACCGGCGGGTTCGAGGAGCTGTTCGAGGACGCGCCGTGCGGCTTCCTGGTCGCGGCGTCCGACGGCACGCTGCGGCGGGTCAACCACACCTTCTGCGAGCTGACCGGCCACCGGGCCGAGGATCTGGTCGGTCGCGCGCGGGTCCAGGACCTGCTCGTCGTGGGCGACCGGATCTACTACGAGACGCACTTCGCCCCGCTGCTCGCCCTGCAGTCCACGGTCCGGGAGATCGCCGTGGACTTCCGCCGCGCGGCCGGCGGCCGGCTGCCCGCGCTGCTGAACGCCGTGACGAAGGGCGACGCGGTGTGGATCTGCGTCTTCGCGGCGACGGACCGGCGCGGCTACGAACGCGAGCTGCTGCGGGCGCGGCAGCGGGCCGAGCAGTCCGAGAAGGAGGCCCACGAGCTGGCCCGGGTCCTGCAGGCCAGCTTCGTCCCGCCCGCCATGCCCGACATCGACGGCGTGGATCTGGCCGGCGTCTACCGGCCCGCCGGACGGGGTGAGGAGGTCGGCGGCGACTTCTACGACGTGTACGAGACGGCGGGCGGCTGGGCCGTGGTCCTCGGCGACGTGGAGGGCAAGGGCGTGGAGGCGGCCGTGGTGACGAGCCTCGCCCGCTACACCCTGCGTGCCGCCTCAGCACGCGACAGCGCCCCGTCGGCGTTGCTGTCCACCCTCAACGAGGCCGTCATCGACCGGGGCGCCGAACGCTTCCTCACCGCCGTCTACGCGCACCTGGCCATCACGCCGGGCGGCGGCTGCCGGCTCACGCTCGCGCTGGGCGGCCACCCGCCGCCCGTGCTCCTCACCTCGTCGGGCCTGTCCCGGATCGGCAGCCCCGGGACACTGCTCGGCGTGCTGCGCGTGCCGCAGCTGTGCGACGTGACCGTGGACGTCCATCCGGGCGAGGCGGTCGTCCTCTACACCGACGGGGTGATCGAGGGGCAGCGCGGCAGGGAGCTGTTCGGCGAGCGGCGGATGGAGGAGGCGCTGCTGGCGGCCAGGGGCGAGGACGCGGCCGGCATCGCCGCCGCCCTCCTCGACGAAGTCGCCGCCTTCCAGTCGGGCATGCTCAGCGACGACGTTGCCGTCGTGGTCCTCAAGGCCGGCGCGCCGGCCTGATCCGCGCCCGGTACGGCCATCACGTTGGCCTCAGCCCTCGCGAGCCGCGAGAATGGCGCGATGATCGCAGGAGACAGCGTGGATTCGGACTGGGTCGCCAGGTTCGCCGACGACGTGATCGCCGAGGCGGAGCGTCGCGCACCGGGCAAACCCATCGTCTGCGCCTCCGGGCTGAGCCCGTCGGGGCCGATCCACCTGGGCAACCTCCGTGAGGTGATGACGCCGCACCTGGTGGCCGACGAGATCCGCCGGCGCGGACTCGACTGCGTGCACCTGCTGTCCTGGGACGACTACGACCGTTTCCGCAAGGTGCCCGCCGGGGTGGACCCCTCGTGGGCCGAGCACATCGGCAAGCCGCTCACGTCCGTGCCCGCGCCGCCCGGCAGCTCCCACGAGAGCTGGGCCGAGCACTTCAAGGCGCCGATGACCGCCGCGCTGGCCGAGCTGGGCGTCACCTACCGCGGCATCGGCCAGACCGAGCAGTACACCTCGGGCGCCTACCGGGAGCAGATCCTGCTGGCCATGCGGGAGCGCGAGCGGATCGACGCCGTCCTCGCCCGGTACCGCACCAAGCAGACCGGCGACGCCCCGCAGCCGAAGCCCTACTTCCCCTACCGGCCCTACTGCGAGCTGTGCGAGCGCGACTCCACCACGGTCACCGCCTACGACGACGACACCACCGAGCTGGCCTACACCTGCGCCTGCGGCTTCGGCGAGACCGTGCGGCTGGCCGAGCACGACCGCGGCAAGCTGGTGTGGAAGGTCGACTGGCCGATGCGCTGGGCGTACGAGGGGGTGGTGTTCGAGCCGTCGGGTGTGGACCACCACTCGCCGGGCTCGGCCTGGGTGGTCGGCGAGCCGATCGTGCGCGAGGTGTTCGGCGGCGAGCAGCCGATCGGCCCCATGTACGCCTTCGTCGGCATCACCGGCATGGCCAAGATGAGCAGCTCGAAGGGTGACGTGCCGACGCCGGCCGACGCCCTGGAGATCATGGAGGCGCCGGTGCTGCGCTGGCTGTACGCCAGGCGCAAGCCGTCCCAGTCGTTCAAGGTGGCCTTCGACCAGGAGATCCACCGGCTGTACGACGAGTGGGACGCGCTGGGCCGCAAGGTGGCCGGCGACACGGCCCAGCCGGCCGAGCTGGCCGCGTACGAGCGGGCGACCCGCACCGCCGAGGGGCCGCTGACCGGCACGGAGCGGGCGGTGCCGTACCGGGCCCTGGCCTCGATCGTGGACATCACGACCGGCGACGGCGAGCAGATCCTGCGCATCCTGGGCGACCTCGACGCGGTCGCCTCGCTGGACGAGGCCCGCCCGCGGCTCGACCGCGCGCAGCGCTGGGTCGACACGCAGCTTCCCGCCGACCAGCGCACCCACGTGCGGGAGGCGCCCGACGACGAGCTTCTCGGCTCGCTCGGCGAGGACGATCGCGAGGCGCTGCGGCTGCTGGCCGACGGCCTGGACGAGCACTGGTCGCTCGACGGGCTGACCACGCTGGTCTACGGGGTGCCGAAGCTGCGGGCCGGGCTGGCCGCCGACGCCAAGCCGACGCCCGAGGTGAAGACGGCGCAGCGGGCGTTCTTCACGCTGCTCTACCGGCTGCTCGTGGGGGGCGAGACCGGTCCGCGGCTGCCGACGCTGCTGCTGACCGTGGGCGCCGACCGGGTGCGCAAGCTGGTGGGCCGGTAGCCGTGCGAAGGGTCTTCCTCATCACCGGGATCATGGCGGCGGGCAAGTCGACGGTCGCGCAGGCGCTGGCCGAACGGCTGCCCCGGTCCGCGCACGTCCGGGGCGACGCGTTCCGCCGCATGATCGTCAACGGCGGGGCCGCCATGACGCCGGAGGGCGAGGATGAGGCGCTGCGGCAGCTCCGGCTGCGCCACCGCATCGCGGCGGGGGCCGCCGACCTGTTCTTCGCGGCGGGCTTCACGCCGATCGTGCAGGACGTGGTGCTCGGCGCGGAGCTGGAGAGGTTCGCCGGGCTGGTCCGCAGCCGCCCGCTGCTGGTCGTCGTGCTCGCGCCGGACGCCGCCGCGGTCGAGCGGCGCGAGCGGGACCGGGCGAAGACCGGCTACGGCGCCTGGACCGTGGCCCAGCTCGACGGGACGCTCAGGCGCGACACCCCGCGCATCCGCCTGTGGCTCGACACGTCCGCGCAGACGCCCGCCGAGACGGTCGAGGAGATCCTGGCCCGCGCCGGCGAGGCCGAGGTGCCGGCGGGTTAGCGGGTGCGGCGCCCGGTGCGGGGGCGGTTCGGCCGGTCGGGCGGTGGCAGCACCTCGATCGAGGTCTTGCGGATGTGGTCGTAGACGAGCGAGGTGCGCACGTCGGCGATGTTGCGGTGCCGGGAGACGTGGTCGAGGACGAAGTCGCGCAGGTGCCCGGCGTCGCGGACGGCCACCTGGATGATGAAGTCGTCGCCGCCGGACACCACGAACACCGCCAGCGTCTCGGGCAGCGCGGTGACGTAGTCGCGGAAGCCCTCGACGGCCTCCCTGATCTTCGGGTGCAGGCGGACGTTGATCAGCGCCTGGACCGGGCGGCCGATGGCGCCGAGGTTGACCTCGGCGTGGAAGCCCTCGATCACCCCGGTGGCGCGCAGCGACCGGACGCGTTCCAGGCAGGTCGAGGGTGCGATGCCGATCCGCTCGGCCAGCTCGCGGTTGGTCTGGCGGCCGTCGCGCTGCAATTCGACGATGATCGCCGTATCAAGTTCGTCCACGCGCGCCTCCATCACCCAATTCCCGAACTTCGTCCGGCCAGAGCCTATTGTGCCTGCTGAGGACACGGGAAAGATGCCATTCTGCCTGCAGATATTCGGAAGCAGGAGAGAGGACCATCGATGACCGTGCTCGCGCAGCTGGAGCGCCGCAGTGACCTGCCCACCAGGGAGCTGCCCGTCAAGTGGGTGATCGTGATGGACCGCGACCTGCCGCGCGGACTGCAGGCCAACGCGGCCGCCTGCCTGGCCGCCTCGGTGGGCCGGGCCGTGCCCGCGATTCTCGGGCCCGGCGGCGCCGACGCCTCCGGGCAGGCGCACGCGGGGCTGCCGTGGACGGGGTGCACGGTGCTGGCGGCGCCCGGCGCGATCGTCCGCCGGATCAGGGACGAGGCCGCGGCGGACGGCGCCCTAGTGGTCACCGACATGGCGGCCATCGCCCAGCGGACCAACGTCTACGACGACTATCTGGCCGAGCTGTCCCGCACCGGCGGCGAGGACCTGGCGTACTACGCGGTGAGCCTGCTCGGCCCGCGCGAGACCGTGGAGCGGCTCACCGGCCGGCTGCCGCTGTTGCGCTAGGAGCGCACATTTACCGCACGGAGTCAAGGGCACTTGACCCTGCCCGAAACCCCCTGCGACCAGGTCACAGGACGGTCACAACGCCGGCCGAACATCGATGACCTTGATCACTGCAAGACGAAGTCAAGCCAGTTGCAGGTGACGTGGGTCATCTTCGTGGCATGAACATGGAGCCGTTCGCCGCCAGCGTCACTGTCGTCGTTCCCGCGATGAACGAAGCCGACAACCTCCCCCACGTCTTCGCCACGTTGCCCTCGTGGATCGACGAGGTCGTCCTCGTCGACGGCAACTCCACCGACGCCACCGTCGAGGTCGCCCGCAGGCTGCGCCCCGACCTCCGGGTCGTCACGCAGACCGGGCGCGGCAAGGGCAACGCGCTGATCGAGGGTTTCGCCGCCGCCCGCGGCGACATCATCGTGATGATCGACGCCGACGGCTCCACCGACGGCCGGGAGATCTACTCCTTCGTCAAGGCCCTGCTCGACGGCGCCGACTTCGCCAAGGGCTCCAGGTACGCCCCGGGCGGCGGCTCCGACGACATCAGCCGGCTACGCTCCCTCGGCAACGTGGCCCTGACCGGGCTGACCAACCTGCTCTACGGCACCCGCTACACCGACCTGTGCTACGGCTACAACGCCTTCTGGGCCCGCCACCTCGACGCGATGGCGCTCGACTGCGACGGTTTCGAGATCGAGACGCTGATGAACGTCCGTGCCGCCCAGGCCGGGCTCGCCATCGCCGAGGTGCCCAGCCACGAGCGCACCCGCATCCACGGCGAGAGCAACCTGCACGCCGTCCGCGACGGCTGGCGCGTGCTCAAGACCATCTTCCGCGAGCGCTTCCGCGGCGCCCCCACCCCGCAGACCCAGGT
Source organism: Nonomuraea muscovyensis (assembly GCF_014207745.1). Classification (NCBI taxonomy): domain Bacteria; kingdom Bacillati; phylum Actinomycetota; class Actinomycetes; order Streptosporangiales; family Streptosporangiaceae; genus Nonomuraea; species Nonomuraea muscovyensis. The sequence goes on along the minus strand of NZ_JACHJB010000001.1, from coordinate 3,169,456 downwards.
GGCGCTCGCCAAGTAGGGCTCCGCCCCCCGCCCTCGCCGCCGCGGGGCCGGGGGTGACATCCTCGGATCATGCGCTACATCGTGATCGGAGCCGGAGCGGTCGGCGGCACCATCGGTGCCCGCCTCTTCCAGGGCGGGCACGACGTGCTGCTGATCGCCCGCGGCGCCCACTACGAGGCGTTGCGCACCGGCGGCCTGCGCCTCATCACCCCGCACTCCACCGAGACCCTCCCCATCCCCGCCGCCGACGGCCCCGTCGCGCCCCGCGAGGACGACGTGCTGGTCCTGGCCACCAAGTCGCAGGACACGATCGCGGCCCTCGACCCCTGGCCCCGGCACCTGCCCGTCGTGTGCGCCCAGAACGGCGTCGAGAACGAGCGGACCGTGCTGCGCAGGTTCGCCCAGGTGTACGGCATGTGCGTGTGGCTGCCGGCTCTGCACCTTGAGCCCGGCACGGTCGCCGCCTACGGCCACCCGCACTCCGGGATGTTCCATCTCGGCCGCTATCCCCAGGGTGTGGACGACCGCGCCCGGCAGATGACCGCCGACCTCACCAAGAGCGGCCTCGTCACGGTGACCACCCCCGACGTGATGCGCTGGAAGTACGGCAAGCTCCTCGGCAACCTCGGCAACGCGGTCGAGGCGCTGTGCGAGCGCGCCCCCGGCTTCGAGGCGCTCCACGAGCGGGCCAGGGCCGAGGGCACCGCCGTCCTGGAGGAGGCGGGCATCCTCTACTCCAGCCCGCAGGAGGAGCGCGAGGCCCGGGGCCGGAAGGTCGACCTCCTGCCCGTCGAGGGTCTCTCCCGCGGCGGCTCGTCGTGGCAGAGCCTTGCCCGGGGCAGCGGCACCATCGAGGCCGACTACCTCAACGGCGAGATCGTCCTGCTCGGCCGCGAGTACGGCATTCCCACCCCGGTCAACGAGGTGCTCCAGCAGGAGGCCGGCAGGTTCGCCCGCGAGAGGCTGCCGCCCGGATCGATGCCGGTGGAGCGGCTGACCGCGCTCATCGACGAGCGTTCCGCAGCCGTATCCCGCTGAAGCCGAGCGTGCTGGAGATCACCTCGTCCCAGAACGGCCGGATCCGGTCGAGCACGCGCAACTGGATGCCCGCCTCCTCGTGCAGGGCGAGCAGGTCGCCGACCGGCTCGGGCGGGCCCAGCGGCCGCACCGGCACGGTCGCCACGACCGCGTGCGGCGGGTCGCCGATGGGCGCGAACGGCTCGACCGGCAGCCGGTAGGCGTACAGGCGCACCTCCGTGATGGCCTTCAGCCAGCCGTACTCCACGGCGTGGACCCGGTCGCCGCAGCCCGAGCCGAGGATGCGGGCGGCGTCGTCGTCGGTGGTGCCGGGATCGCGCCAGGCCATCGCCCGGGGGCAGGCGCGCGGGAACCAGTAGTCGGGACAGCGGTCGGCGCCGACCGCCCACACGTACGGCTCCGTCTCCAGCGAGGTGGGGGCGACGTGCGGCGTGAACGTGGTGATCGTCGGGTCTTCGGAGAAGTGGAGCACCTGCCCCGGGTCGGGTCTCATGGAGATCATGATGACCTGGAACCCCTACCGGATCGGCGTTGTAGCGGCATACCGGCCCGCCGCCTGGGCAGTGGAGTGGCGCACTGACGACAAGGGGTGAGTTGGATGATCTTCTTAGGACTACTCCTGGTCCTGCTCGCCGGTGGAGCCATCGCCTGGGTCGCCACCGAGGACAGCACCGGGTACAACCTGTTCGGCTACATGTTCGAGCCGAGCCACGTCGAGATGTTCGCGGCCGGCGCCGTCACGGCGGCGGTGCTGTTCGCGGGCCTCGCCCTGATGGCCGCGGGCTCGCGCCACGCGGCCCGGCGACGCCGGCAGATGCGCAGCGCCAAGGCCGAGGCCTCCCACCGGGTGGCCCGGCTGGAGGACGAGAAGCGCGAGCTGGAGCGCCGCCTCGAACGCGAGCAGGCCGCCGAGCGGCAGCAGGCCGAGGAACGCCGCCAGGCCGCCGAACACGAGCGCGCGGCCGAGCGGGAGCGCGCCGCCGAGGGGCGGCACGCCGCCGCCCAGCGCACCACCGCCGAGCACCCCGTCCCCCGGCAGGCCACCGGCGACCGGCTCGTCGCCCGCGGCTCCGAGGACACCAGGCCGTAGCGGCGCCCCCGTGCGGCGGACGCCCGGCCGAAGCGCATCGATCCGGCGCGAGGGCCGTTGTACCGGCCCTCGCGCCGGATCATGAAGTTCCGGACGAATGGGGTGTACTCTGCGAGGCGATCTCATCATGCCTCCGGAGGTCGCATGCCCCCCACGCGTGGCCGTCCCATCGCGCTGAAGCTGCTGGTCCTGCTGCTCGTGCCGCTCACTTCCCTCGTCGGGCTGTGGGTGTTCGCGGCGAGCCTGGCCGGGGGCGACGGTCTGCGGCTCCTCCAGATCAACGAGCTGGTCCGCAACCTTTCCAACCCGGCCGAGCAGATGGACGTCCAGCTCCAGAGCGAGCGGCTGATCTCCGTCGAGTTCCTCACGAACGGCCAGGGCCGCGACCGGCTCACCACCCAGCGCGCGCTGACCGACCGGACCGTGGCCCTGTTCCGGCAGCTGGCGGCCCAGCAGCGCGACCTGTCGCCGCAGATGGCCGCCCAGCTCACCGCCCTGTACGGCAAGCTCGACGAGCTGCCCCAGATCCGCCAGAAGGTCGACGGCCCGAGCCCCCGGCCGCTCGACGTGATCGACGGCTACAGCCAGATCGTGGACGCGACGTTCCGCATGCGCGACGCCATGGTGCTGGTGCCCGACACCTCCCTCTACCGCAGGGCCCGGGCCGTCACCATGCTCGGCGAGGCCAAGGACTTCCTGTCGCGGGAACGAGCCGTCATCACCGTCGTGCTGGCCCGGGGAAGGGTGACCGAGGCCGAGCGCGAGGCGTTCATCGGCATGGCGGCCACCCGGCGGCTGCTCTACACGCAGGCGCTGCCCCACCTCGACTCCGGGCTGCGGGTGCCGTACGAGCGGCTGGTCGGCTCGCCCGCGTACCGGGAGTTCCTTGAGGTGGAGAACTCCCTGCGCGGCGTGGCCGTCCTCGACGGGCTGCCGGCCTCCGCGGCCACCTGGCCCGTCGACGCGGCGAACCTGTGGGCGGCGGTCGAACGCAACCAGTTCGAGGCCGTGCAGGCCGTCGTGCAGCGGGTTGACCCGGCCGCCGACAACATCCTCACCAAGATCGGCGTGGCGGGCGGCGTGGGCCTGCTCGCGGTCGTCGCCTCGGTCCTGCTGTCGCTGCGCTTCCGGCGCCGCCTGGGCGACGAGCTGGCCGGCCTGCGCGACGCCGCCACTGAGCTGGCCGAGATACGGCTGGCGGCGCTGGTCAAGCGGCTGCGCGCCGGCGGGCAACTGCCCTCGCCCGAGGAGGTGGCGCCGCTGGAGGTCAAGGCCGACACCGCGGAGGTGCGCGACATCGTCGCGGCGTTCAACCACGTGCAGGCCACGGCCGTGGAGGCCGCGGTGGACCAGGCCCGGCTGCGCCACGGGGTGAGCCAGGTCTTCGTCAACCTGGCCAGGCGCAACCAGTCGCTGCTGCACCGCCAGCTCCTCCAGCTCGACTCCATGGAACGCAAGACGGAGGAGCCCGAGGTCCTGGAGGACCTGTTCAGGCTCGACCACCTCACCACCCGCATGCGGCGGCACGCCGAGAGCCTGCTCATCCTGTCGGACCAGGCGCCGGGACGGGGCTGGCGCAATCCCGTGCCCGTCCACGACGTGCTGCGGGCGGCCGTCGCGGAGGTCGAGGAGTATCAGCGGGTGGAGGTGCTGCAACCGCCGCCCGTCGCGGTGCTGGGCAACGCCGTCACCGACGTGGCCCACCTGGTCGCCGAGCTGGTGGAGAACGCCACCCTGTTCTCACCCCCGCAGACCCGGGTGGACCTGCGGACCACGAGCACCCGCAGCGGGATCACGGTCGAGGTGGAGGACCGCGGGCTCGGGCTGACCCGGGCCGAGCTGGACGAGCTGAACGCGCGGCTGGCGGAGACCCCTGAATTCGATCTGGCGCGGAGCGACCGGCTCGGGCTGTTCGTGGTGAGCAGGCTGGCGTCCCGGCACGGCATCAGGGTCCGGCTCGGGCCCTCGCCGTACGGGGGGCTGTCGGCGAGCGTCGCCCTGCCCTCGTCGCTGCTCGCCGACCAGCCGGCCCTCGCCGGTCGCTGACGCTCCCACCCGGACCCCGGGAACGGCTCCCGGGCCGGTCGGGAACGGGTGCCGGTCAGGAACGGGTGCCGGGCGGTCGGGAGTGAGCGGTCGGCAACGGGTGCCGGGCGGATCCTGACGGGTCAGAGTGGCAGGAACGGGTCGGTGAAGTGTGCGGTGGCGAGGATGGCGCGCTCGGCCCGCAGCCCGGCGAGCACCTCGGCCCGGGTGGCGGCGGCCCGTTCGGGATCGTCGTCGTAGACGTAGTGAATGCTCGGGTCCGCCAGTTGCACCGGGTGGAGCACCAGGTCACCGGTGATGGCCAGCTCGCCGACCCGGACGATCTGGTGGCCGGGGGTGTGGCCGGCCGTGAGGTGCACGCGCACGCCCGGCACGACCTCCTCGTCGCCCTCGACCACGTGGAGCCGGTCCTTGATCGGGGTGACGACCCGGTCGAGCATCTCACCGCCCACGACGTCGAGGTCGGCCTGCTGGACGACGTGGCGGGCGTTGACGAACCGCAGCCCGGCGTCGGTCACCGCGCCGCTGGCGTGGTCGCTGTGCAGGTGGGTGAGGATGACGACGTCCACGTCGGCCGGCGTGACGCCTGCGGCGGCCAGCTCGGCGTCCAGCGAGCCGGGGACCGGCGCCCAACTGGACGCCGGCGAGTCGGCGGCGCCGATGCCGGTGTCCACGAGCGTGACGCGGCCCGCGCGGTCGCGGATCAGGTAGCAGTGGAAGTGCAGGATCCACGGCTCCTCGTCGAGCGCGGCTCCGGGGAACGTCTCGGCCATCGGACGGCGGATCGCCGGGCCCATGGCGCCCACGGCGTCGCAGAGGGGTGTCACCTCGGCGCCGGCGACGATGCGTGGCGGGTGCGGCATTCGCCCAGACTAGTCGGCCCGGGGTGGTCGGGCGGAGTGGTCGGCCCGGGTCAGGCGGCGACGGGTGTGCGCGGCACGTACTCGTTCTCCAGGTCGGCGGCGTAGACGGCGCGCCGGCAGTGGGAGCACCGGTACATGATCGGGCCCTCGTCGAGCTCGTGGTGGCAGCGCGGGCAGCAGGTGCTGGTGTTCATGGGAGTCCCCCTTGTGTACGTGCTTCCATGGAAGCCTCATCGCATTGCAGGAGCCCTGCATCACGCTTGACACGATGTCGCGGCGTCGATGGGCGTTCCATGCCGTTCTCCACACCGGGCGCGGGTGATTTGACGGCGACCTGAGGAGAACATTGTTACGGCCCCGCAGGTCACTCCGCGCGTTCGGCACGCAGAACCGCCCGGGAATAGCCCAGGAGGGCTAGGCGTCGCATGGCACGGCCGGTGTGCTAGGGCTCCTCCCGCCACGGACCTGCCCGGGGGCGAGGCCAGAATGGGGGCATGCTTGCCGACATCGTCGAATATCTCGTGTGTCCCGTCTGCCGCGAACGGGTGGCGCTGGAGCAGGGGGCGCTGCGGTGCGCCCACGGGCACGTTTTCGACGTCGCCCGGCAGGGATATGTGAGCCTGCTCGTCGGGTCGCGCGCTCCGGGGACGGCTGACAGCGCGGAAATGGTGGCGGCCCGTGCTGGTTTCCTGGCTTCCGGGCATTTCGCCCCACTTAGTCAGGCCTTGGCCGAGAGTGTGGCGGCATGCGTTCACAGGGCGAACAGGATTCGTGGGGAAAGGTTCTCCGAGCCGCCGGACGGCGGGGCGGCGAAGGCGTACGGTGGTCCCCGTTCGCGTCATGACGCGGCGCCGGAGGGGCAGGCCGTCGGCGGCGCGTCACGGCCGGTGGTCGTGGACGCCGGCGCGGGCACCGGACACTACCTGGCGGCGGTCCTCGACGTGGTGGACCACGGGGTCGGGGTGGCGTTCGACGTGTCGAAGCACGCCGTGCGGCGGGCGGCTCGGGCGCATCCGCGGGCCGGGGCGTTCGTGGCCGACGTGTGGCGGCCGCTGCCGCTGCGCAGCGGGGTGGCCGACGTGGTAATGGACGTCTTCGCACCGCGCAACGGGCCCGAGTTCCGGCGGGTGCTGCGGCCGGGGGGCGCTGTGGTGGTCGTCACGCCGGCGCCGGCGCACCTGAGCCCGCTGGTGCGTGAGCTGGGGCTGCTCTCGGTGGACGAGGCCAAGGAGCAGCGGGTGACGCGGAGCATGGAGGGGTTCGCCGAAACGGAACGCCGGACCATCGAATTCGACATGCAACTGTCGCGTCAGGACATCGCCGAGGTGGTCAGGATGGGACCCAGTGCGTGGCACACTGAGGCAGCCGAACTGCAGGCACGAATCTCCGCATTTATAGGGCAGAGGGCGGAAAATCGGGAAAAAGTAGCAACACGGGCTGCTTTTCACCTGTCTATCTTCGAGACGACACCATGATCAGGGGCCGTTGCTTGACGGACGAGTGGGGCTGGTGTTACTGATGAGGCGTTTAGTACGAAATTCCCCCACATTCGCCGAGTATTTCCGTGACTCAGACGCAATACTGGACGGCAACCCGCGGCGGGAGGCGGGGAGGCGAGGGAAGGGGCGCGCCGGATGAAGGCCGAGGAACGCTGGCAGGCCAGGTTCCGAGCGTCGCGCACAACGCTGCCGGTCTGGGCGCGACGGGCTCCGCACCGCTCGATCTACCGCTCCAACGCCACGGGCACCTGGGAGGTCTACGCCTGGGACCGTGCCACCGGCCAGACGAGACAGGTCACCGACCGGCCCAGGGGCACCGCGCACGCCGCCGTCGACCCCACCGGCCAGTGGATCTACTGGTTCGCCGACACCGAGGGCGACGAGTTCGGCGTGTGGTGGCGCCAGCCGTTCACCGGCGGTCCCGACGAGCCGGTCGCGCCCGACGTGCCGCCCGGCCAGCCGGGCGGGATCGCCCTGTCCACCACCGGCCTGGCCGCGATCAGCCTCGCCGGCGACGGCGCCTTCAGGACCCACCTCGTCCGCCCCGGCGAACCGTCCCAGCTCCTCCACGAGCACGCCGAGGCCGCCTGGGTGGCCGACATGTCGCTCGACGGCCAGCTCATCGCCATCAACCACGGCGAGTACGGCGACTTCCGGCATCCCGCCCTGCGCGTGGTGCGCCCGTCCGGCCAGACCGTCGGCGAGCTCTACGACGGCGACGGCAAGGGCGTGCTCGGCCTCAGGTTCGCCCCGGTCCCCGGCGACCGGCGGCTGCTCGCCCTGCACGAACGCCGCCAGCGCCAGGAGCCGCTGGTGTGGGACCCGGTGACCGGCGAGCAGCGCGAGATCTGGCTGCGCGACTCCGGCGACCTGGCGGCCGAGTGGTACGACGACGGCCGCGGCCTGCTGATCCTGCGCGACACCCGCGCCCGCAGCCACCTGCACCGCTACGACCTCGCGGGCGGCGGGCTCACGCTCATCGACACCCCGCACGGGGTGATAGACGACGCCGCGCCGCGACCCGGCGGCCATGTCGAGTACTCCTGGTCGAGCGCCTCCCGGCCGCCCGTCATCCGGTCGAGCAACGGCCAGGTGGTGCTGAACGCGAGCGGTCCGCCGGCCCCGCCGAGCGTGCCCGTCGAGGACCTCGACGTGCCCGGCCCCGGCGGGCGCATCCACGCGCTGGTCTCCCGGCCCGAGCACGGCAGCGCCCCCTTCCCCACCGTCTTCATGCTGCACGGCGGCCCGACGGCGCACGACCGTGACGCCTTCTCCCCGGAGGTGGCGGCCTGGGTGGACTCCGGGTTCGCGGTGGTGCGGGTCAACTACCGGGGCTCGACCGGCTACGGCTCGGGCTGGCGCGACGCGCTGCACGGCGAGGTCGGACACATCGAGTTATCGGACGTCGCCGCCGTGCGCCGCGCGGTGGTCGAGCACGGCATCGCCGACCCGGCCAGGATCCTGCTGTCGGGCACCGCCTGGGGCGGCTACCTCACGCTCCTCGGGCTCGGCACCCAGCCGGAGCTGTGGGCGGCCGGCATCGCCGCCGTACCCATCGCCTGCCACCAGACCTCGTACGAGGACGAGGCCGAGAGCCTGCGCGCCTACCATCGGGCGCTGCTCGGCGGCTCACCCGACGAGCAGCCCGAGCGCTACGCCGCCAGCTCCCCCATCACCTACGTCGACCGGGTGGAGAGCCCGGTGCTGATCCTGGCGGGCGAGAACGACAACCGCTGCCCGCTGCGCCAGATCGAGAAGTACGTGGCCAAGCTCGCCGAGCACGGGCGGGACCACGAGATCTACACCTACGACGCCGTACGCGGGTCGCTGGTGGTGGCCGAGCGGATCGCGCAGATGAGCATGCAACTGGACTTCGCCCGCAAGCACGTCGGCTGACCGGGCCGCGGGCGGACGTCAGCGGGCGCGGAGGACCATGATGGCCATGTCGTCGGCGCTGGGCTCGACGGCGAAGTCGGCGACGCCGCGGCGGATGCGTTCGGCCACCGCCCGGGCCGACAGGCCCGCGCACTCGCCCAGCAGCCTGGCCAAACCGCCCTCGTCGTCGAGCAGGCGCTCGCCGTTGCGGCGTTCGGTCACCCCGTCGGTGACCATCAGCAGCACGTCGCCGTGGTCGAGATGCACCGTGTCGGCCTCGAACACCACCTCGGGGAAGACGCCGAGCAGCGACTGCGGGGTGGTCACCGGCTCGACCTCGCCGCCCGCCTTCAGCCGCAGCGCCTCGGGGTGACCGGCGGACACCATGCGGATCTCCAGGCCCGTCTCCACCGGCGTGATGTCGCCGTGGAGCAGCGTGAGGAACCGGGCCCGTTCGCCCTCCTCCAGGATCGCCTGGTTGAGCCGCCCCAGGACGGCGGCCACGCCGTAGCCCTCGCGGGCGAGCAGGCGCAGCGTGTGGCGGGCGAGGCCCGTCACCGCCGCGGCCTCCGGGCCGGTGCCGCACACGTCACCGATCGCGAAGCGCCAGGAGTCGTCGCCGGCCTTGAACAGGTCGTAGAAGTCGCCGCCGACCTCGTTGGCCTCACCGGCGGGCTCGTAGACGACGCCGTAGTCGAGTCCGGGCACCTCGGGCTCGTTCGGCGGCAGGAGGCTGCGCTGCAGCGCGCGGTTGGCGGCGGCCTGCTGCGCGTAGAGGCGGGCGTTGTCCATGGCCAGCGCGGCGCGCCTGCCGATGTCGTCGGCGAACTGGATGACCTCGTCGGGGAAGCGGTCGGACCGGCCGAGGCACATCATGCCGAGCGCGCGGCCGCGGGCGGTCAGCGGCACGGCGAGCACCTGGTGGTCACCGGCGGTGAGGGCGGAGGTGCCCTGTTCCCCGGCGGCGTTCACGTCCATCTCGGCGAGCTCCTGACGCAGCCCGTCGATGCGCGCCTCGTCGGCGTGCCACAGGTAGGCCAGGCGCAGCGGCCCGGAGCCGCCGTCGGAGGTGTAGACGGCGCACCAGCCGCACAGCCGCGGCACCACGATCTGGGCGATGATGGCGGGCACCATGTCGGGGTTGAGGGTGCCGGCCAGCAGGTCGCTCGCGTCGGCGAGGAAGCCCAGCCAATGGGGGCCGCGGGAGGTGTCGGCGAGCCACTCCGATGCGACATTGTCGGGCGAGCCGGGTAGCGTGAGTCGTGCCCAATGGACCCGGGAGTCACCCGCGAAGGTGATGCCCCACTCCTCGACCGCGACAGAGGGAGCCTTCGGATCGCCCTGCGGTATGTTCCGCTGCCTCAGCTCGACCTGCACGGCATCGCCGAAATGTTTCCAGACGACCTCGAACGGCTCGTCGACCACCTGCTCGGTCAGGTCGCCGGCCATCTGCTCGGCCACGTGCGACACGCCGCCCACGGCCCACGCGGTCATCACCTCGCGGGTGAACCTCATCGCGGCCGGCACGGCGGACTCTCCGGGCGCGAACGTGGCCGCGAGCACGGCACGGGGAGAAGCAGTCATCCTCCCGTGCCTACCACACTTCGCGTTGACTTGGGGTAAATCCGAGGGCAGGACTGCGAGCTACCGAACGTGACAGACTTGAAGCACTCACCGCGGCGCGCCAGGAGTGAAGGAGGCCCTATGCCTACGGTCAAGACCGCCCCTGGATCTGATGAGAAGGTCTACAGCGAGGCTGACCTGGCCCCGATCCTGGAGACTCTCTTCTCCTGGCGTGACGGTGACTTCCGGCGGCGGGTGCCGCATGCCCCGCCCGGCGCCCTGAGCGAGGTGCGGCTGCTGCTCAACGAGGTGGCCGACCGCCGTGAGCACCTGGCCAACGAGCTGACTCGGGTGCGCAAGGAGGTCGTCAAGGAGGGGCGCTTCGGCGAGCGGCTCACCCCTGGGCCCGGTGTCGGCGCCTGGGCGGAGAGCGTCGAGTCGGTCAACATGCTGATCGAATCCCTGGTGAGCCCGGTGAGCGGCGCGGCCGACGTGATCGACGCGGTGGCCAAGGGCGACCTGTCGCGGCGCATCGACCTCGACCGGTCGGCGCGGGGCGAGGTGCGCCGCCTGGGCAAGGCCATCAACGGCATGGTGGAGCAGCTCGCGCTGTTCAACTCCGAGGTGACCAGGGTGGCCCGCGAGGCGGGCACCGAGGGCAGGCTGGGCGGCAGCGCCAACCTGCGCGGCATGTCGGGGAGCTGGCGCGACCTCACCGAGGCGGTCAACACGATGTCGTCGCGGGTGGCCGCGCAGGTGCGCGACATCGCCGTGGTGACCACCGCCGTGGCCAAGGGCGACCTGAGCCGCAAGGTGACGGTCGACGCCGTGGGCGAGATGTTCGAGCTGAAGAACACCGTCAACACGATGGTCGACCAGCTCTCCGCGTTCGCCGAGGAGGTCACCCGCGTGGCCCGTGAGGTGGGCACCGAGGGCCAGCTCGGCGGCCAGGCGCAGGTGACGGGTGTGTCCGGGGTCTGGAAGGACCTCACCGACAACGTCAACTTCATGGCCAACAACCTCACCAGCCAGGTGCGCAGCATCGCGACCGTGGCGACGGCGGTGGCGCAGGGCAACCTGTCGAAGAAGATCACCGTCGACGCCGAGGGCGAGATCCTGCAGCTCAAGGACACCCTCAACACGATGGTCGACCAGCTCTCGTCGTTCGCCGACGAGGTGACCCGCGTCGCCCGCGAGGTCGGCACCGAGGGCAAGCTGGGCGGCCGGGCCGAGGTGAAGGGCGTGTCCGGCGTCTGGAAGGACCTCACCGACAACGTCAACTCCATGGCCAACAACCTCACCTACCAGGTGCGCAACATCGCCCAGGTGACCACGGCCGTGGCCAACGGCGACCTGACCCGCAAGATCGACGTCGACGCGCAGGGCGAGATCCTGGAGCTCAAGTCGACGATGAACACGATGGTCGACCAGCTCTCCTCGTTCGCCTCCGAGGTGACCCGCGTCGCCCGCGAGGTCGGCACCGAGGGCCAGCTCGGCGGCCAGGCACAGGTGCGGGGCGTGTCGGGCGTCTGGAAGGACCTCACCGACAACGTCAACTCCATGGCCAACAACCTCACCTCGCAGGTGCGGCAGATCGCCGCCGTGTCGTCGGCCGTGGCGCAGGGCAACCTGTCGAAGAAGATCACCGTCGATGCCCAGGGCGAGATCCTGCAGCTCAAGGACACCCTCAACACGATGGTCGACCAGCTCTCGTCGTTCGCCGACGAGGTGACCCGCGTCGCCCGCGAGGTCGGCACGCAGGGCCAGCTCGGCGGCCAGGCGCGGGTGCAGGGCGTGTCGGGCGTCTGGAAGGACCTCACCGACAACGTCAACTTCATGGCCAACAATCTGACGTACCAGGTGCGCAACATCGCCGAGGTAACGACCGCGGTCGCCAACGGCGACCTGACCCGCAAGATCGACGTCGACGCGCAGGGCGAGATCCTCGCGCTGAAGACGACCATCAACCGGATGGTCGACCAGCTTTCCTCGTTCGCCTCCGAGGTGACCCGCGTGGCCCGCGAGGTGGGCTCGGAGGGCCAGCTCGGCGGCCAGGCCCGCGTCGAGGGCGTCGAGGGCACCTGGAAGCGGCTCACCGAGAGCGTGAACGAGCTGGCCGGCAACCTCACCACCCAGGTGCGCGCCATCGCCACCGTGACCAGCGCCGTGGCCCGGGGCGACCTGACCCGCTCGATCGCCGTCGAGGCGCAGGGCGAGCTCGCCGAGCTCAAGGACAACATCAACTCCATGGTGGCCAACCTGCGCGAGACGACGCAGGCCAACCAGGAGCAGGACTGGCTCAAGTCCAACCTGGCGCGCATCTCGCGCCTCATGCAGGGGCACCGCGACCTGTTCGAGGTGGCCAAGCTGACGATGAGCGAGCTGACGCCGCTGGTGTCGGCCCGCTACGGCGCCTTCTACAGCGTCGATCCCGAAGGCGACCACGAGCTGCTGCTGATCGGCGGCTACGGCGTGCGGCCCGACCGGGGCCCGCGCCAGCGCTTCGCGGTCGGCGAGGGCATCGTCGGCCAGGCGGCGGCCGAGGGCCGGCACATCCTGCTCGACGACGTGCCGCCCGGCTACATCACCATCGACAGCGGGCTCAGCTCCTCGACGCCGGCGCAGATCGTGGTGCTGCCGATCCTGTTCGAGAACCGGGTGCTGGGCGTGCTGGAGCTGGCCTCGTTCACCAAGTTCGGCGAGGTGCACCTCGACTTCCTGACGCAGCTCGTCGAGACCATCGGCGTCACGATGAACAGCATCATCGCCAACTCCCGCACCGAGGACCTGCTGACCGAGTCGCAGCGCCTCACCCGCGAGCTGCAGGAGCGCTCCGACGAGCTGCAGCGCCAGCAGGAGGAACTCCGCAGGTCCAACGCCGAGCTGGAGGACAAGGCGGCGCTGCTGGCCAAGCAGAACCGCGCGATCGAGATCCAGAACTTCCAGATCGAGCAGGCACGCCGCACGCTGGAGGAGCGCGCCGAGCAGCTCGCGGTGTCGTCGCGCTACAAGTCGGAGTTCCTGGCCAACATGTCGCACGAGCTGCGTACGCCGCTCAACAGCCTGCTCGTGCTGGCCAAGCTGCTGACCGAGAACGCCGAGGGCAACCTCACCTCGCAGCAGGTGGAGTTCGCCCGGACCATCCACGGCGCGGGCTCGGCGCTGCTCCAGCTCATCAACGACATGCTCGACCTGTCCAAGGTCGAGGCCGGCCGGATGGACATCCACCCGATCCAGGTGTCGCTGCCGAAGATGGTCGACCTGCTGGAGGCCGCCTTCGCGCCGCTGGCCGCCGACAAGGGGCTGGCGTTCACCGTCGAGGTCGCCGACGACGTGCCGAAGGAGCTGCGCGCCGACGAGCAGCGCCTGCAGCAGGTGCTGCGCAACCTGCTGTCCAACGCGGTGAAGTTCACCCCGAAGGGCGAGGTCAGGCTGCGGGTGGCCAAGGCGCCGGCGGGGGTGGTCTACGACGACGACTCGCTGCGCGACGCGCCCGACCTGCTGGCGTTCCAGGTCATCGACACCGGCATCGGCATCGCGCCCGACAAGCGCGAGCTGATCTTCGAGGCGTTCCGGCAGGCCGATGGCACCACCAGCCGCAAGTACGGCGGCACGGGTCTGGGCCTGGCCATCTGCCGCGACATCGCCAGGCTGCTGGGCGGTGAGATCCACGTGGAGAGCGAGCTGGGCGACGGCAGCACCTTCACCCTCTACCTGCCGGCCTCCTACGCCGGCCCGCTGGCGGCCCCCGAGGAAGGCACCACCCGCAGGCAGCTCATGACCGCGCAGGTGGAGGAGCCGACGGCGCCGGAGCCGCCGATGCCGCTCGACCTGCCGATGCCGGAGCTGACCGAGTCGCCGGTCGAGGTCGCGCAGTGGCAGGGCGACGACCCGCTCAACGACGCCAAGATCCTCATCGTCGACGACGACATCCGCAACGTGTTCGCGCTGACCAGCGTGCTCGAACGGCACGGCGCGACGGTCGTCTACGCCGAGAACGGGCGCGAGGGGATCGAGCAGCTCGAGCGCAACGAGGACGTGGCGCTGGTGCTGATGGACATCATGATGCCGGAGATGGACGGCTGGGCCACGACGTCGGCCATCCGCCGCATGCCGCAGTTCGCCGATCTGCCGATCATCGCGTTGACCGCTAAGGTCATGCGGGGTGATCGTGAGAAGAGCATCGCCTCGGGTGCGTCCGACTACGTGCCCAAGCCGGTCGACGTGGACCGGCTGCTCGAACGACTGCGTGGTTGGCTCAGCCGTGGGCGGGTGTCCACCACGGACCCAGCCGAAGGATCGTGATCGTGACGGACCGTGCCAAGATCCTCCTGGTCGATGACCGCGAGGAGAACCTGATAGCCCTGGAGGCCATCCTCAGCTCGCTCGACCTGGTGCCGGTGCGGGCCCGGTCGGGCGAGGAGGCGCTCAAGGCGCTGCTCAACACGGAGTTCGCGCTCATCCTGCTGGACGTCCGGATGCCCGGCATGGACGGGTTCGAGACGGCCGCCCACATCAAGCGGCGTGAGCGCACCCGCAACATCCCGATCATCTTCCTGACGGTGGTCGACAGCGCCCCCGACTACGCCTTCCGCAGTTACGCGGCGGGTGCCGTCGACTACCTCACCAAGCCGTTCGACCCGTGGGTGCTGCGGGCGAAGGTGTCGGTGTTCGCCGAGCTCTACAACATGAACAAGCGGCTGGCCGAGCAGGCCGCGATGCTGCGCGAGCGGGTGTCGACCGAGCTGCCGCCGGGTGCCGGCGACCAGTCGGCGGTGCTGCCGGAGCTGTCGCGGCGGCTGACCGCGGTGGAGGAGGACCTCGAACGGGTGCGCGAGGTGGCCCGCAAGTCGCAGGACCAGGCGCTGGCGTCGCCGCTGTCCGACCTGGCCGACCGGGTGGCGAGCCTGCGGGCCGGGTTCGACGCGCTCTCCTGACTCGGCTTCCTCCCGGTCCTCGGCGTTCACGTCCGCGACCAGGCCGCACCCGGTGCACCGGAAGACCGCTTGCGAAGAAGCCGTGATCGAGGTGTGTGACGGTCACTGCCATCACGCATGGCCGCGTCTGGTCGCCGTCCTGCTTCGCGGCGTCCTGCGGCGGCGCACCCTTGTCGATCATCCGCCAGTACATCGGACAGCAACGCCGCCCGACCTGAGACGAGGGTCCGCACTACGCGCTCCGGGCTGTCTGGGCCATCCCCTGTCGGGGGACCGATTCATCCCCGGCCTGAAAGCCGAGGCCTTCTTCGGAGATGCGGTAAAACCGCAGGCAACATCCGCCAATAGAGCGATTTGTGCAGATTTCGGGTCTCTAGAGTCGTAGTGGTGCCGGGCAGAGGAGAACCGACGTGGTGCACGATCTTTCGTTCCTGCGTGAGCTCGTGGCGATGAAGGACGAGATGGGCGTCGTCTCGCTCTACGTGACCGCCGAGCCGGGAGGTGGCGCTCCGGCACTGCGCGCGGAGTTGCGGGCCGTACGGGAGCGGGTGGCCGGATGGCCGGACCGGATCCGGCGGGCCACCGTGCTGGAACACCTCGACGCGCTGGAGCCGGAGGTCGCCGAGCTGGCCGATCCGGCCGCGCCGGGGCTCGGGCGGGCGCTGTTCGCGCCGGTGTGCACGAGCGAGGTCCGCCGGGCCGCCCTGCAGGTGCCGGTCGGCACGAGCGCGGTGCTGGAGCCGACCCCGTACGTACGCCCGATGATCGCCGCGATGGCCACCAGCGCCCCCGCCGGCGTCGCGGTGGTGCGACGGGAGGGCGTACGGCTCATCGACTACCGCTACGGCCTGGCCGAGGACGTCCACCTGTCCGCGTTCGACCTCGACTGCGACGGCGAGGGCGGCGGCCCGCGGGAGCCGCGGCGGCTGGCGGAGTGCCTGATCCGCTGCCTCCACTCGGCCGCCCCCGAGATCAGCAACCGGATCGGCGCGCTGCGCTGGAGCGACGTGCTGCTCGTCGGCGACCCGAAGCTGACCGGAGTCCTGGCGGAGGCGCTGTGTCCCCTCGACCCCGTCCAGATCCACGCCACCGTCGAGGCCGGGCTGCCGGCCGGCGAGGTGGTCGGCCGCATCGCCGGCGAACTGGCCGCGGTGCGGGTGCGCCGGGACGCCGAGACGGTCCAGCGGGCCACCGACCTGGCGCTCGCGGGCGGGCGCGGCTCGCTCGGTCTCGCCCGGACGCTCGGGCTGCTGAACGAGGGGCGGGTGGACTGCCTGCTCCTCGACGAGAGCGGCCGCTGGCGGGGCGGCCGGGGCCGCGACGGCTTCCTGTACGCGGCGGGCCAGGCACCGCTCGGTATGGAGACCGTGGAGGAGCCCGATCTGGGCGAGCGGATGATCGAGCGGGCGCTGGAGACCCGCGCCGAGGTGATGATCGTGCACAGGGACGCGGCGGTCGCGCTGACCGCCCACGACGGCGTGGCGGCCCTGCTGCGCTGGTGACCGCGACGGCGTCGCACACCCTGGGTGCGGGTGGGCCACGACAGCCTGGTGCGGCAGGCAGCCGCTACGCCGTGCCGTGGGTGCGGGTCTGGCGGGTCATTGCCTGGCCCGTTCCAGGGCGTCCCAGAAGCCGCGGCGCAGGGCGTGGCGGACCTCGTCGTGCAGCAGGAAGTCGATCGGCAGCGACGAACCCTGCAGCAGCCGGGCCTCCAGGTCGGACGGCATGCGGGGCTTGCGCGCGAGCACGGCCTCCAGCCAGAGGGCCGGCGCGTCACGGGCGACGGACTCGCCGAAGTCGTGGCCTTCACGGTGGGCGGCCTTGACGGCGTCGGCCAGCGTGGTGGCGCCGCCCTTCGCGGAGGCCGGCGGGACCGGCGCGGGCTGCGGGCCGGTGTAGGCGCCGAGCTGCGAGGGCTGGTAGGTGCCGTTGGACGACGGCATCGTGAACTGGCCGGTGGTCGGCGTCTGCGGCTGCTGCTGGATCGGCCCGGTCGCCGGGGGCTGGGGCGGCGGCTCCTGCTGGTAGTAGCTGGGCAGCGCCGACGGCGTGGAGCCCTGACCGTGGCCGGCGGACGAGCCGCCGTCGCCGGACGGGACGGCGGGCGGGATGGCGGGTGTGGCGGGACCGTGCGCGGGCGAGCTGTGTCCGGACTGACCGTGCGCCGACGAATTGTGCGCCGAAGAGTTGTGCGCGGAGGAGTCGTGGGAGCCGTGGGTGGGAGCGCCGTGGGACGACGAGCGGGGCGGGGCCGCGTGGCTGCCGCTGCTCTGCGGCGGGGTCGGCAGCGAGGCGGGCAGCGAACCGGGCGCCGAGGCCGACGACGACGGGGGCGGTGCGGGCGGAAGCGCGTGCGTGGCGGCGTGGCCGTTGCTGAGCGGCTGGTGGTGGCCGTTGGACGAGGGCTCGCTGATGCCGGTCACCAGGGTGACGTACGGCCGCAGGTGGGTCGCGCCGAGCTCGATGAGGTCGTCGCCCTCCTGCCGCAAGGTGCGTGAGACGGCCCAGCCGCCCTCGGCGGCGATGTGCACCACCGTCACCCGGATGCCGAGGTCCTGCGCGTCGCAGACGACCTGGGTGAGGTCCTCGTCGCCGCTGACCACGACGGCGTCGCAGATGGCGTTGTTGCGGGCGAGCGTCATCAGATCGCGGTGAACCTGGGCGTCGACGCCCTCACGGCGGCCCGGCCGGATGCGCGACAGGCGCAGCTTCAGACCCGGGATGTCGGCCAGCGCGTCGTGCTCCGGGGTGCGGCGCCCCTCGACGGTCGCCTCGTACCAGTAGCACCGCAGCAACGGCAGCCCGGTGCGCTCGCGCGACAGGCCGGTCATCAGCTGGAGCAGCCCCGGATAGTCCCAGGAGACGGCTTCGCGATGGCGGGTACCGTGCACGGCCATCGCGCCGTCGGCCAGCAGATAGCCAGCGTCCACGAACAGCGCGCAGCGATCCACTGAAACCGCCCCTTTCCTGGTGGTCCGACCTCACTGGCTCTGCACCGTCAGAGCCGGACGTGGCGGCCCTCTCTCAGGGTAGTGAAAGCAGGTGATCGCGCGAGGTTAATCCCGACGATTCGCCCCCCGCCCGCCGGTGGACCGGCCGATCCAGGGAGACCGTACCAGTTTGTCCACATTATGGTCAGGGGCGGGCACGCACGCTCACCGCGACCACCCCGAACAGCAGCACATCCCGCTCGGCCGCGATCGTCAAGACCGGCTCCTCCCCCAGCGCGGTGTGGAAGGTGTCGACGTCCACCCCGAACGTCGTCCCCTGCGCGCCGTTCGCGGAGCCGTCGAAGACGTCGGCCGGGTCACGGTCGCCGCCCACGGGGGCGAGCGGCCCCTCTCCGGCCGAGACACCGTCACCGTCGAGTCCGGCGTCCCCCTCCCACACCACCAACTCGACACGGGCGGGAACCCGCCCACCCCCTGCGCCCCCACCCCGTCCACGCCCCGACTCGGCACTCCCCCCTGCCGCCCGCACACCCCGCACCTCGGCACGGCGGACCGGGGAGCCGGTCTCGCCCGCCGACGCTCCGGCCGGGCGCGCCAAGGGCTCGGGGTGGCGCGTGGGCGCGTGCGTCGAGGAGCCTCGGGTGGGCTCGGGCGGGGAGGTCCAGGCGGGGGTGAGGCCGCCGAGGGGCAGGCGCAGGTCGCCCTCCGCACCGCCCGTCACCGTGGCGGTGTCGAGGACCACCGCCCGGCCGTACGGCAGCGCGGGGCCGGTCGCGACGACCACCAGGCTCCACCCCGCGTGCCGTGAGGCGCCCGGTTCCATCGGCGGGTCCGCCGCCCACCACGCGCCCTCCTTCCGCGCGTTGCCGACGAGCCCGGTCACGTCGGCGAAGGCCTGGTAGCCGGCCCCCGCAGGCAGCTCCCTGGCCATCACCTCGTCGGGACGGACGACGACGTATCGCCGCTGTCCCGGCGTCCTGAACTTGATCGGCCTGCCCGGCGTCCGCGAGGCGGCCGACCAGTAGAGCCCGGCCCAGACCACCCGGCTGCCTCGGGGCAGCCGGAGCTCGGCGCCGCTGGAGGCGGTCGTGGCGGGCACCGCGTCCTCGTCCAGCGGGACCAGGGGCCACAGGTCGTTGTCCCGCCTGTCGCCCGCGCGCTGCCTGGCCTCGGCGCAGCCGGCGCGTTCGGCGGGGCAGGACAGCAGGGAGTTGCCGACCGCCATGGCCGTCACCCGGCCGTCGGCCGCGAACCTCGCCGGCGCGCCTCCCGGCCGCACCCCCGCCGCCGCCCGTGCGGTCACCTGGAGAGGGCCCGCCTTCAGGCGTACGGACGGTCCGTGTCCGGTGGGGGCGTCGGGGGCCACCTGGACCCGCAGGAACACCGCCGTCCGGCCCCCGGCCTCCAGCGGCTCCCTGGCGCACCGCGCGCCCTGCCACACGGCCCGGCACGTCCACCCGTCCCCCGTCCCCGCCGGCCCCACGAACCTCGCCCTGTGACGACCCCCCGTCCGGAGGCCGGCGCTCGGGCCGCCGGCCCGGTCGGCGCTTCGGCCGGTGGCCGGACCGGTGGCCGGACCGGTGGCCGGACCGGTGGCCGGACCGGTGGCCGGACCGGTGGCCGGACCGGTGGCCGGACCGGTGGCCGGACCGGTGGCCGGACCGGTGGCCGAACCGGGGGCTGGACCGGTGGCCGAACCGGTGTTCGGACGGGTGGGCCGGCCGGCGCTCGGGTCGGTGCTCTCGTGGGTGGATTCTTCGACGCTCGGAGCGGTGCCGCGGCGGGCGCTGGGCCCGGCTCCGGGGCCGTGGATGTGCGGGCCCGATGGGGACAGGGTGACGCCGGGCGGGAGGTGGACGAGTGCCTCCAGCGCCCTGCTCGGCCCGTCGCCGATGTTGCGCAGGCGGACCGCCACGATGCCGGGCCGGGACGGCACCAGCGATCCCGCCGGGTCGATCGACGCCTGGAGCCTTGGGCGGCCGGCCGGGGCCGCCGCGTGCTCGGGGATCGCCTCGGGGGTGGGTGCGGCGGGCGGCGGGGTGGGGGGCAGGGTGGGCAGCAGGGTGGGCGGGGGCTGTACGGACACCAGGGGATGGACCACCGACGACGATGCGGGCCGCCCGTCCGGCCGCGTGCCGGCGATGAGCGCGAAGGCGGCGGCCGAGGTGACGGCGACGGCGGCGCACCCCGCCGCCCGCACCCGCCGGTCCGCGACGACACGCCGGAACCGCCCCCGCGACCGCCGCCCCACCACCACACCGGACCCGGCGCCGCCCGGAACGCCCTGCACGCCCCCGCCCCGCTCGCCCAACACGACCCCGCCGCCCTCACTCGGCACGACCCCGCCCCGCTCACCCGGCACGACCCCGCCGCCCTCGACCGGCACGACCTCCCCGCCCTCGACCGGGGCGACCTCCCCGCCTTCACCCGGCACACCTTCGCCGCCCTCACCCGGCACTACCTCGCCGCCCTCGACCGGGGTGACTGGCGCCTGGGCGCCCTCCTGAGCAGGCTGTTCCGGCTGTCTGGCGGCGTCCTCGGCAGGTCGCCCCGACCGCGGGGGCCCGGCGTGGGCGGGCTGGTCCTCGTGTGGGGCGGCGGAGGGGGTGGGACGTGCCGCGTGCGTGATCGTGGGGTGGGCCCGCCGGTCACCGAGGGCCGCGTCGCCGCCGGTGAGGGCGGCTGACCGCTGGGGGACGCCTGTGGTGACGGCCGGCTGGTCGCGGAGGATCGGGACGCTTCGCACGGTCTCGGCGCGGGTGAGGCGGGTTCTCGGGAGTGTCGCGCTGTAGGTCGGGAAGACCGGGCCGACCAGGAGCGGGCCGAGGACGCCACGGGGATCGCGTTCGAGGTCGTACAGCTCCGTCATGACCGCACGGCACTCGGGACAGCCCTCGACGTGCCCCTCGACCTCCCGCACCGCGCGCCGCGGCAGGTCGTTCACGACGTGGTCGGCCAGCAGGCCGAGGTACGGCCCGCACGGCTCGGGGTGCGGCGCGGACAGGTGCGTACGGAGGTAGGCACGGCGCAGTTCCGCGCGGGCGCGGCCGGTGAGGGCCCGTACGCCGTCGGGCGGCAGGCCGAGCAGCGGCGCCACGTCGGCGGGTCTGGACCTCTCCACCTCGACGTGCCAGAGCACCGCCTGCCACCGCTCCGGCAGCGACAGGAACGCCCGGGCGAGCATCGCGCCCCGCAGCCCGACGAGGGCCGCGTCCACGAACGGGCCGAACGGCTCCGGCGAGGACCCGCCCGCGATCCTGGCCCGGTCGTGGACCGTGCGGCGCACCACCGCCAGCAGGTGGACCCGGAAGGCCGCCCCGGGCTCGGCACCCCGGCCCACCAGGTCGAGGACCCTGGTGAACGACTCGGCCACCACGTCCTCGGCCTCGGTCTCCCCCCGGACGAGCCGGCGGGCCAGGGCGCGGGCGGCGGCCGCGTGGCGCTCGCGGAGCTCCTCGTACGCCCACGCGTCGCCGGCCGCGACCGCCTTGAGCAGGTCGGCGTCGCTCTGCGGTGGTTCGACACGCATGGTCACCTCATGATTACCGAAAGTTGCCGAGCGCATTCATTCCGCACCCACCGCCCCGGCTAAACCGATAACCCGCCATGACCTCCAGGTGCCCGATCGCGACCCAGGTGGGGGCCCATAAGCTTGGGCGCATGACGGATCGCGACAACCTCCTGGCCGAGATCAAGAAGAAGGCCGTGGTGCACGGCAAGGTCGTGCTCTCCTCCGGACGGGAGGCGGACTTCTACCTCGACCTGCGCCGCATCACGCTGGACGGCACGGCCGCGCCCCTGGTCGGCCGGGTGATGCTGGACCTGACCGAGGACCTGGCCTTCGACGCGGTGGGCGGGCTGACGCTGGGCGCGGACCCGGTGGCCACGGCCATGCTGCACGCCGCGGCGGCGCGGGGGCGTGAGCTGGACGCGTTCGTGGTGCGCAAGGCGCAGAAGGCGCACGGGCTGCAGCGCCGGATCGAGGGTCCGGACGTCGCCGGGCGCCGCGTGCTCGTGGTGGAGGACACCTCGACGACCGGCTCGTCCCCGCTGACCGCCGTGGAGGCGCTGCGCGAGGCGGGCGCGGAGGTGGTGGCGGTGGCCACGATCGTCGACCGCGGCGCGGCGGAGCGCATGGCCGGCGAGGGCCTCGACTACCGCAGCGCCTACACCCTGGCGGACCTCGGCCTGTGAGGCTGAGTGAGGTCAGGAGCCCTGGACGGTGAACGCCTCGCGTTCGCCCGGGTCGCCCTGGGGGCGCGGCGTGCCGTTCGCGGTGACCCGGACCGTGGCCGCGTCGGTGAGCACCACGTCGAGTTCGGGCTCGAAGTAGCTGACCTCCTCGCCCCTGCTCATGTCGCGGTACTGCAGCACGTCACCGCCGGGCACGCGGACCGTGACGAGCGGGCAGGTGTCGGCCACGCACTCGATGCGGACGGTCGGCACCTGGGCGGCGGCCGAGGGAGGCTGCGCGGTGGCGGTCCGGGCCTGCCGGCCAAGACCGGGTCGCTCCGGCGTGTCGAGCTGCGCGAAGAGCGCACGCCCGCCGATGACCAGGAGCGTCACCACCATCGCGGCTGCCAGGACGGCGAGCGCGAGGCGGGCGAGGCCCATCGGATCTGACCTGTGGCGTCCCACACAGGGAGGGTACCGCGCCAGAAGCCTGCGGCTAGGGGCCCTCGGTGCTCGACGGGATGCGGTGGTGCTTGCCGGTGGGCACGACCACGACCTTGGCCGCCCGGCGGCGCTTGACGACCTCGACGAAGATCGGGATCAGCGAGATGAACACGATGAGGAAGACGCCGGGCAGGATGTACTTGTCGATCTGCTTGGGATCGACCCGGTTGCCGAGGTAGTGGCCGAGGACGAGCAGCCCCTCGGTCCAGACCACGCCGCCGACGATGTTCCACACGAAGAAGCGGCGGCTCGTCATCTCCAGCACGCCGGCCACCGGGTTCATGAACGTGCGGACGATCGGCACGAACCGGGCCAGCACCACGGCCTTGGCCGGCCCGAACTTCTCGAAGAACTCCTCGGCCCGGTCGACGTGCTCGCGCTTGAACAGCCGCGAGTCGGGCTTGTCGAAGAGCCGTCGCCCGAAGCGGGCCCCCAGGAAGTGGCCGAGCTGGGCGCCCGCGATCGCGCACAGCGGGGTGCCGATCAACAGCACCGGGAACGACAACGGCTCGATGCCCATGCCGTACGCCACGGACGCCGAACTGAAAATCCCCGCGGCCACCAGGAGCGAGTCACCCGGCAGGAAGAAGCCGAGGAGCAGACCCGTCTCGGCGAAGATGATGGCCAGCACGCCGACTGTGGCGAACGCGCCGAGAATGGTGAGCCACCACGTCGGGTCGAGAAGATTCAGGAGCCAATCCACAGGCTGAGCCTACCCGTACCACAGGGGCTCGAAGGGCCAGCGCGCGGGCGGTTGCGGACATCTCCGGCGGGCACGCCGGGGAGCGTTGTCTCTACCACACGGGGTACCGGACGGGGATACTGGGCTGCGCGGAGCCTTACTTCACAGGGAGACGAATCATGCCGATAGCCACTCCAGAGGTCTACGCCGAGATGCTCGACCGGGCCAAGTCGGGCGGATTCGCCTACCCGGCCATCAACGTGACCTCCTCTCAGACTCTCAACGCGGCGCTGCGCGGCTTCGCCGAGGCCGAGAGCGACGGCATCGTCCAGGTGTCCACCGGTGGCGCGGAGTTCCTGTCGGGCGCCTCGGTC
The DNA here is from genome assembly GCF_014207745.1 of Nonomuraea muscovyensis. Taxonomy (NCBI): domain Bacteria; kingdom Bacillati; phylum Actinomycetota; class Actinomycetes; order Streptosporangiales; family Streptosporangiaceae; genus Nonomuraea; species Nonomuraea muscovyensis. The sequence goes on along the minus strand of NZ_JACHJB010000001.1, from coordinate 3,145,861 downwards.
AAGGACATGGTGACCGGCGCCACGGCGTTGGCGGAGTACGCCCGCGTGGTGGCCGCCAAGTACCCGGTGACGGTGGCGCTGCACACCGACCACTGTCCGAAGAACAAGCTGGACGGCTTCATGCGGCCGCTCGTCGAGATCTCCCTCGAACGGGTCTCCAAGGGCCTCGACCCGCTGTTCCAGTCGCACATGTGGGACGGCTCGGCCGTACCCCTGGAGGAGAACCTGGAGATCGCCCAGGAGCTGCTCGACAAGTGCGCCCGCGCCCGGATCATCATGGAGATGGAGATCGGCGTGGTCGGCGGCGAGGAGGACGGCGTCGTCGGCGAGATCAACGAGAAGCTCTACACCACCACCGACGACGCGCTGGCCACGGCCGAGGCGGTGGGGCTCGGCGACAGGGGCCGCTACATGCTGGCCGCCACGTTCGGCAACGTGCACGGCGTCTACAAGCCCGGGCACGTCAAGCTGCGGCCGAGCGTGCTGAAGGACATCCAGGAGGCCGTCGGCGCCAAGCACGGCAAGGACAAGCCGTTCGACCTGGTCTTCCACGGCGGCTCCGGCTCGTCGCTGGACGAGATCCACGAGGCGATCTCCTACGGCGTCGTCAAGATGAACATCGACACCGACACCCAGTACGCCTTCACCAGGCCGATCGCCGACCACATCTTCCGCAACTACGACGGCGTACTGAAGGTCGACGGTGACGTCGGCAACAAGAAGACCTACGATCCTCGCTCCTACGGCAAGGCGGCCGAGGTCGGGATGGCCACCCGCGTGCGCGAGGCGTGCGAGCACCTCAAGAGCGCCGGGACGAAGATCTCCTAGCCACGCTCGGGGCCCGGCGGGTATGACTTGTCCTATGGATAACCTTCTCGCCGGGCCGCCCCCGACTCGCCTGCCGGACCTGCCCGAGGCCAGGGAGGCGCTCGAGGCCGGGGCCAAGGCCTCCGACGTGGCCGCCCGTTTCCCCGCCTACCCGGCGGCGTGGGCGGCGCTCGCGGAGGAGTACTTCGCGCAGGGGCACGCGGTCACCTCCTACGCCTTCGCCCGCACCGGCTACCACCGTGGGCTCGACCAGTTGCGCCGCAGCGGCTGGAAGGGACACGGGCCGATCCCGTGGGAGCACGAGCCCAACCGCGGCTTCCTGCGCTGCCTCTACTCGCTGGCCAGGGCCGCCCAGGCCATCGGCGAGAAGGACGAGGCCGAGCGGTGCGTGCAGTTCCTCAAGGACAGCGACCGGGCCGCCTACGACGCGCTCGCGGGCGACTAGCCCTTGGGACAGATAGGCACAGTCGGGTAGTCTCTGCACGCAAGAGCCCCTGTCGCGCTTGCGCCAGGGGTTTACTTTTGTGCTCGGGAGACTAGAACCATGCCGGCTGTCGTTCTCGTGGGCGCCCAGTGGGGCGATGAGGGCAAGGGCAAGGCCACCGACCTGCTCGGTGGCGACGTCGACTACGTCGTCCGCTACCAGGGTGGCAACAACGCGGGCCACACCGTGGTCATCGGCGACCAGAAGTACGCGCTCCACCTGCTGCCCACGGGAATCCTGTCGCCCGACGTGGTGCCGGTGATCGGCAACGGCGTCGTGATCGACCCGCGCGTGCTGCTGGAGGAGATCGACGGGCTCGCCGCGCGGGGCATCTCCGCCGAGCGGCTGCTGATCTCCGCCAACGCGCACCTGATCATGCCCCACCACCGGGCGCTGGACAAGGTCAGCGAGCGCTACCTCGGCAAGGCCAAGATCGGCACGACGGGCCGGGGCATCGGCCCCGCGTACGGCGACAAGATCTACCGGATGGGCGTGCGGGTCCAGGACCTGCTCGACCCCGGCATCCTGGCCAAGAAGATCGAGGTCGCGCTGACCGAGAAGAACCAGTTGCTGACCAAGGTCTACAACCGGCGCGGCATCGACGCCGGCGCGGTCGTGGAGGAGTACCTGGGCTACGCCGAGCGGCTGCGCCCGCACATCGCCGACACGTCGCTGGTGCTGAGCAAGGCGCTGGACGACGGCAAGTTCGTGCTGCTGGAGGGCGGCCAGGGCACGCTGCTGGACATCGACCACGGCACCTACCCGTTCGTCACCTCCTCCTCGCCCACCTCGGGCGGCGCCTGTGCCGGGTCCGGCATCCCGCCGACGCGGCTGTCGAAGGTGATCGGCATCGTCAAGGCGTACACGACGCGCGTCGGCTCGGGCCCGTTCCCGACGGAGCTGACCGACGAGACGGGCGAGTGGCTGCGGCAGACGGGCGCCGAGTTCGGCACGACGACGGGGCGCAACCGTCGCACCGGCTGGTTCGACGCGGTCATCGCCCGGTACGCGACGCGGATCAACGGCGTCACCGACTACTTCCTGACCAAGCTGGACGTGCTGTCCGGGCTGGAGCGGATCCCGGTGTGCGTGGCCTACGAGGTGGACGGGGTGCGGCACGAGGAGATCCCGATGACGCAGACCGACTTCCACCACGCCAAGCCGGTCTACGAGGAGTTCCCGGGCTGGCAGGAGGACATCTCGGAAGCCAAGACGTTCGACGACCTGCCGCCGAACGCGCAGGCGTACGTGCGGGCCCTGGAGGAGATGAGCGGCGCGCCGATCTCCGCCGTCGGCGTCGGTCCCGCGCGGGACGCCACGCTGGTGCTGCGCTCGCTCACCTGACCGCGGGACCGCCATCAGACGGTGAGGACGGCGGCCGTCATCGGGGTGTGGACGCACCAGCCGAGCGTCTCGTAGAGCGAGCGGCCGGCCGGGGTGGCCACGAGAACTCCCGTGCCGGCCCCGCCCGCTGCGGCGTGGGCGGCCAGCGCCCTCATGACGACGGTGCCCAGGCCGCGGCGCCGGTGGTGGCCGGCCGTCTCGACCTGGTCGACGACGGCCGTGCCGCCCGCGATGGCGAGCTGGCCCCGCGCCGCCACCTCGCCCGCCTGCGTGAGGAGCCGGGCGACCGTGACGCCGGCGCGGGTGGTGAGGGCCAGCGTGTAGCCGGGAGGCGCCGTCACGGGCGCCTCCTCCAGTTCGGCGGTCATCATGAACTCCGGCTCCTGCACCGCCCACGACGGCGGCAGCCAGCGCTCCACGGCCTCGGCCGGGGCGCACAGCTTCAGCCACGTGCCGGGGGCGTCCAGCACGGCCGTCAGGTGGCGCAGCGTCGCCGGGGTGGGCGACGGGACGATGTGGCGGGACAGGTGGCCCGGGAGGCCGACGTCGACGCGCACGCCCCACGGCTCGCGCACCGGGCCGGGGGCGTTGCGGGAGATCACCCAGCCGTCCACCCACGCCCGCACGGTCTCGGGCCTGACCGTTCTGACAGCCTGCGTCATGGCGATCAGCGTAGGGCAGGGATATGACATCTATCCATGCAAAAGGGTGTCTACCCGGCAAAGTGCACCTCACCATCACACGGCACCCGATGCCGGACACCGGCGCCCGGCCCGATCGGCATCTCTCGGGCGTACGACCACAAAAGGGGCGCGGCGTGGCGACTCACGGGGCGGGGCGGCTGCCAGGGTAGGGTCCCGGTGTGCGCGTTGAGATACACGGTCATCGGGGAGCGAGGGGCCTGTGGCCCGAGAACACGCTGCCAGGTCTGATCCGCACGATGGAGCTCGGGGTGCACGCGCTCGAGCTCGACGTCGCGCTCACCGCCGACGGACGGCTCGTGCTCACGCACGATCTCACGGTCTCGGCCGTGACGAGCGCCGACACGCGGCCGGTCCGGCCGGACGACCCGAGCTTCCCCTACGTCGGCAAGCCGATCAACTCGCTGACGCTGGCGCAGTTGCGCACCCTCGACGTGGGCGTCCGGCTGCCGAGCCGGCCGGACGACCCCTTCGCCCCCACCCAGCTCCCGATGCCGGAGACCCGGATGCCCACGCTCGGCGCGGTGCTCGGGCTGGTCAACGCCTACGAGGCCGACGGGGTGCGGCTGCACGTGGAGCTCAAGTCCGACCCGACCAGGCCCGCGCTGACGGCCGATCCGGAGCTGTTCACCCGGCTCGTGGTGGACGAGCTCGAACGGCACGGCCGGCTGGACAACGCGGCGATCCTGAGCTTCGACTGGCGGGTCATCGGCCACGCGGCGGCCATGGCGCCGGGCACATCCCGGTTCGCGCTGATCGAGCTCGACACCTTGCACTGGCACGACGACCTGGGCGACGACATCCCCGCCGCGGCCCGCAACGCGGGGGCCACCACGCTGTCGCCCGAGCACGTCATGGTGGACGAACGGCTGATGTCCCAGGCGACCGCGGCCGGCCTGGACGTGGCCGTGTGGACGGTCAACGACCCGGCGCTCGGGGCGCGGATGCTGGACCTGGGAGTGGCGGGCATCGTCACCGACTACCCCGACCGGATGCGCGACCTATGGCGCGACCGCGGCCTTCCCCTTCCCGCCCCCGTCGAACCCCTCCGGCCGGTCACCGTCTGACCCCCTGACAACGGACGAGGGCCCGCCGGATCCTCTCCGGCGGGGCCCTCGGTCCCACGTGCGCGTACCGGTGTGCGTGTCGCCTCTCGGCGAGTGGCACAACGCGGCTCCAGCCGAACGGTATTCCGCGAAGGCGATAGGTGAGGCCCGGGGACACTGGGCACACCGGCCACGACTCATGTAACCGTGGGCGGTCCGTGATTGTTCCCGCCCCCGCTCCACTGCCCACAGCGCCGGGGACGGCTGGTGGAGGACGAGGGCTACCGACCGCGGCTTCGGGGAGTCTGCCGCCCCATCACCCTGTGGGGCGTTGGTGGCGGTGCCCGCTGTCGTTCGCGCCGGGGCGGGTCCGCGAGCGGAAGGTGCGGCGGTAGGTGTCCGGAGGGACGCCGACCGTGCGGTTGAAGTGCCGACGCAGTGTCGTGGCGGTGCCCATGCCGGTGGCCGCCGCGATGGCGTCGACGCTGTCGTCGGTGGTCTCCAGCAGCTCCTGGGCGTGGCGGATCCGCTGGTTCAGCAACCATTGCAGCGGGGTGGTGCCGGTCACCGACCTGAAGTGCCGGCCCAGGTTGCGCGAGCTCATCCGCGCCTGGCGGGCCAGGCCTTCCACGGTCAGCGGACGGTCCAGCCGTTCGATCACCCAGGGGAACAGCTCGGCGAGCGGGTGGTTGTCCGGGGCGGGCACCGGGGTGGTGACGAACTGGGCCTGGCCGCCGTCCCGGTGCGGCGGCACGACCAGGCGGCGGGCGACCGCGTTGGCGACAGAGGACCCATGGTCAAGGCGGACCAGATGCAGGCACAGGTCCATGGCGGCGGCTTTGCCGGCGGAGGTGAGCACGCTGCCGTTGTCCACGTACAGGACGTCCGGGTCCACCTCCACCCGGGGATAGCGGGCGGCCAGGACCTGGGCGTGCTCCCAGTGCGTGGTCGCGCGCTTCCCGTCCAGCAGGCCGGCGGCGGCCAGCACGAACACGCCCGTGCAGAGGGAGGCCACCCGTGCGCCGGCCTCGTGGGCCGCACGCACCGCGTCGACCAGGTCGGCGGGTGGATCCACATCGATGTCGGCCCAGCCCGGGACGATCACGGTGTGGGCGCGCGAGAGGTGGTCGAGGCCGCGGTCGGGCTCCAGCCGGAACCGGCCGACCCGCACGGCACCCGGCCCGCAGACGACGACGCTGTACCAGGGATCGGCCACGCCGGTCAGGTCGGCCCCGAAGACCTCGTACGCCAAGGACAGCTCGAAGTGCAGCATGCCGTCGGTGACGGCCAGCGCGACAGTACTCATGTCCGAAATTGTATGGGTAATGGCGTTCCAGACGCTCGCCTGAGAGCACCGACCTTTGCCAGGATGTTCGCAACAGATCGCAGCAGAGGATCTGGACTTGAGCTGGGAGGACGACCCATGGGAACAGGGCAGACGGTGGCGGTGTTCGGCGCGTACGGGCACACCGGGCGCTTCGTGGTGGCGCAGTTGCGGGATCGCGGGTTCGTTCCGGTCCTGTCCGGACGCGACGCCGACAAGCTGAAGGTGCTGGCGTCCGAATCCGGACTGGAGGCCCGCCCGGCGTCGGTCGATGACCCGGCCTCGCTCGACCGCGCACTGGCCGGCGCGGCGGCCGTGATCAACTGTGCCGGCCCCTTCGCCACGACGGCCGCTCCCGTGATCGAGGCGGCACTGCGCGCCGGGATCCCGTATGTGGATGTCGCGGCCGAGATCGAGGCCAACATCGATACGTTCACGCACTTCACGGACCGTGCCCGGGCCGCGGGAGCGGTGATCGTCCCTGCGATGGCCTTCTACGGCGGCCTCGGCGACCTGCTGACCACCGCCGCGATGGGCGACTGGACGACGGCCGACGAGGCGCACATCGCGTACGGGCTGAGCAGTTGGCACCCCACCGCCGGGACACGGATCGCGGGCGCGGTCTCCCGGCAGCGGCGGGGCGGCCAACGCGTCCGCTACACGAACGGTCGAGTGGAGTACCGCCATGACGCCCCGCCGACCCTGGAGTGGCCCTTCCCCGACCCGATGGGGCCCCGAGCCGTCATCGGGGAGTTCTCGATGGCTGACATCGTCACCGTTCCCAGCCACCTGTCCATCCCCGAGGTGCGCACCTACATGACGGTGGAAGCGGCCCGGGACATCTCGACTCCGGACACACCGACGCCGGCCCCGGCCGACGAGCTCGGGCGGTCGGCGCAGACCTTCCTCGTCGATGTCGTCGTGCGCTTGGGCGGCAGCGAACGGCGCGCCGTGGCGACAGGGCAGGACATCTACGCCGTCACCGCGCCGCTCGTGGTGGAAGCGGTTGACCGCATACTCACGGGGCGGACCAGGACGGTCGGTGTCGCCTCCGCCGGCGAGATCTTCGACGCGCCCGACTTCCTCCGCGCGCTGTCCCCGCACATCTCCCTGGACCTGCGTCCCTAGCAGCACATCCGGGGCGGGCGGCCGCGCCGCCCTCCTCGGCCCGCGGGACGCACCGCGCACCAACCGGTCGGCGAACCACGGCTACTTCGCCCTGAACCCCACGAGTCTTCGTCAGGGACGCCGGCGTCCCTGACTCCGGCTGACTCACGGAACCGCCGTCCCCTGATGACCGTCGCCCGGCGTCACTCGACCAAGAGCCCTTCACTTCGGAATGTTCTCCGTATCAGAACGCGTTCTGAATTACGATGGCGATGTGAGCGCCCTCACCTTCGATGAGCTGCGCGCCTTCACCCTCGAACTGGTCGAAGCCCTCTCCGACGCCGCGGAACTCGATGTCGACGACACCGCCCAGGAGGTCATCGCGGGCTGGCGGGCGACGGCTCGCATCAAGGCCAGCCGCGCCGAATACGCCGCGGCTCGCAAGGGCACAAGCGGTGACTTCGGACCGGTCCGGGTCTCCCCATGAGCCCGAAGCGCGGGGACCGGGTCACCGTTCCACCGCCCGACGACGAATAGGACGTGCGGTTCGGCACCAGCGAGGCTGTCACCGGATGGGAGGAGCTGTGCCGTCACGCCCTGGCCAACACACGCCGCTGTTACGATGCGCTCCGCGCTGACCCACGCTCACGCGTGTCCTACGGGCGCCGCCATCGCCTGCGAGGTGACCTCGCCACTCATCGCCGCGATGGCCAGGACCTGGAACAGTGGAGTTCGAGGTCACCAGTGGCGGACGGGTCCGCTATGCCATCGACGATGCCACTCGCACCGTCTGGGTGATCTACGCGTCGCCTCGACATCCGAAGGACACCGAGTGAGCGCTCCACGTTTCGGTCAGAGCCAGCCGTTGCGGCGGAAGCCGCGGTGCAGGAGCAGGCAGGCGGTGATCATGACGGCCAGGACCGCCGGGTAGCCCCAGACTTGCTTGGTCTCGGGCATGAAGTCGAAGTTCATCCCGTAGATGCCGGCGATCATCGTGGGCACGGCCAGGATGGCGACCCAGGACGAGATCTTGCGCATGTCCTCGTTGGCCAGGGCGTTCGAGCGGGCCAGGGCAGCCTGGAGGATGGAGCTGCACAGCTCGTTCGACGACTCGACCTGCTCGCACACCCGGGAGAGGTGGTCGCCGACGTCGCGGAAGTACTCGCGCATCTCGGAGGGGATGACGCGACGCTGGGGCAGCGCCGACAGGGGGCTCTGGAGGGGCGTGACCGCCCGCTTCAGCTCCAGCATCTCGCGCTTGAGCTGGTAGATGCGGTTGATGTCACGGGAGCTGACGTCGGCGAAGACGGTGGCCTCGACCTCTTCGAGCTCAAGCTGCATGAGGTCGGCCACCTGGAGGTAGCGGTCGACGACGTGGTCGGCGATGGCGTGCAGCACGCCGGCGGCGCCGCGCTGCATCAGCTCGGGGCGGTCCTCCAGGCGCTCGCGCACCTCGGTCAGGGGGCAGTGCTCGCCGTGCCGTACGGTCACCACGAAGTCGGCGCCCAGGAACACCATGATCTCGCCCGTCGCGATGATCTCGCTGGAGGCGGTCAGCTCGTCGTGGTCGAGGTAGGCGATGGTCTTGAGGACCATGAACAGGGAGTCACCGTAACGCTCGACCTTGGGGCGCTGGTGCGCTTTGACGGCGTCCTCGACGGCCAGCGGGTGCAGGCCGAACACCTCGGCGAGCCATTCGACCTCGGGGGCCTCGGGCTCGTGCAGCCCCACCCAGAGGAAGGCCCGCGAGTCGCCGGACAGGGCGTTGTGCTCGCGGACGAGGCGCAGCGACTCGGGGATGCCGACGAGGTCGGCCTTCTTGCCGTCGATGTAGGCGCCGTACTCGACGATGGAGGCGGGCACGCGGACGGCCCGCTCAGGCTTGGGAAGCTGACGGGCGGCGTGCACCTGGACAGGGTGACGGTTGATGCGACGGAAAAGCGTGGACGAGCGCATGGCGGTCCCTTTCCGCCCGACCTGGCACGCTCCACGCGCGACGAAAGGTCACCTCAATCAACACACAAGCGTGGAGGCACGATCAGGCTGCCGGATTGGAGTGGTCGGGGGTATGTGCGGCGTACGTGCCAGAGCACGTACTGCTGGGATCACCAGGTTTCATACCGGACCACCTCCAATCATCACGAGACGCCATACAGCCGCACCAAGTTACCACAGCAAGCCGGCGTCAACCCGGTAACGCCCGAAGGCGGCCGACCCACGGGGGTGGCGAGCGGCGAGAGCTGCGACAATAGGGCGCGTGCGCGTTCTAGTCATCGGATCCGGAGGGCGTGAGCACGCCCTGTGCCGTTCACTCAAGCTCGACCCGCAGGTCAGCGAGCTCCACTGTGCCCCCGGCAATCCGGGCATCGAGGAGATCGCGACCGTGCACGCCGTCACGTCCACCGACCCGGAGCAGGTGGCCGCGCTGGCCACGCGGCTGGGGGCCGACCTGGTCGTCGTGGGGCCCGAGGCGCCGCTGGTCGCCGGTGTGGCTGACGCGGTGCGGGCCGCGGGGATCGCGTGTTTCGGCCCGTCGCGGGACGCGGCGATGATCGAGGGTTCCAAGGCGTTCGCCAAGGAGGTCATGGCGGCGGCCGGCGTGCCGACGGCGCGGGCCAGGACGTGCGTGACCGAGGAGGAGGCGGCCGCCGCTCTCGACGAGTTCGGTGCGCCGTACGTGGTCAAGGACGACGGGCTGGCCGCCGGCAAGGGCGTGGTCGTCACCGGGGACCGCGAGCGGGCGCTGGCGCACGCTCGGGCGTGCGAGCGGGTGGTGATCGAGGAGTTCCTCGACGGGCCGGAGGTGTCGCTGTTCGCGCTGAGCGACGGGCGCACCGCGGTGGCGCTGCAGCCGGCGCAGGACTTCAAGCGCGCCTACGACGGCGACGAGGGCCCCAACACGGGCGGCATGGGCGCCTACACGCCGCTGCCGTGGGCGCCCGAGGGGCTGACCGAGCAGGTCATGCAGGAGGTCGTGCACCCGACGATCGGTGAGCTGGCCCGGCGCGGCCTGCCCTACCAGGGCGTCCTCTACGTGGGCCTGGCGTTGACCGCGAAGGGGCCGAAGGTCGTCGAGTTCAACGCGCGCTTCGGCGACCCGGAGGCGCAGGTGCTGCTCGACCGGCTGGAGACGCCGCTGGGCGGGCTGCTGACGGCCTGCGCGACGGGCACGCTGGGCGAGCAGGCGCCGCCCGCCTTCCGCGCCGGGTCGGCGGTGACCGTGGTGGTCGCCGCCGAGAACTACCCCGAGGCGCCGGTCAAGGGCGACGTGATCAAGGGGCTGGAGCCGACCGAGCACGCGTACGTGATCCACGCCGGCACCAGGCGGGTGGACGGCGAGGTGGTCTCCGACGGCGGGCGGGTGCTGAGCGTGGTCGGCACCGGGACCGACCAGGAGAGCGCGCGCCGCCATGCCTACGAGCTGGTGTCGCGGGTCGAGCTGCGCGGCTCCTTCCACCGGACCGACATCGCGAGGACGGACTCTGCGCAATGAAGCACCTGCACTCCGGCAAGATCCGCGACCTCTACGAGACCGACGACGGCCTGCTGCTGATGGTCGCCTCTGACCGGATCTCGGCGTTCGACCACGTCCTGGAGCCCGACATCCCCGACAAGGGGGCCATCCTGACGCAGCTGTCGCTGTGGTGGTTCGAGCGCCTGGCCGACGTGGTGCCCCACCACATCGCCGGTCCGGGGCCCGACGCGCGCAGCATGCTGTCGCGGCCGCTCCGGATGGTGCCGGTCGAGTGCGTGGCGCGCGGCTACCTGACGGGGTCGGGGCTGGACGACTACCGGCGCGACGGCATGGTGTCGGGCATCCGGCTGCCGGCGGGCCTGGAGGACGGGTCCCGGCTGCCCGAGCCGATCTTCACGCCCTCGTCGAAGGCGCCGGTGGGCCAGCACGACGAGCCCATCTCGTTCGAGCAGGTGGTGGCCGAGGTCGGCGCCGAGACGGCCGAGGCGCTGCGGCGCATCACGCTCGCCGTCTACACGCGCGGCGCCGAGATCGCCCGCGAGCGGGGCATCATCGTCGCCGACACCAAGATCGAGCTGGGCTGGGACTCCGACGGCGTGCTGACGCTCGGGGACGAGGTGCTGACTCCGGACTCGTCGCGGTTCTGGCCGGCGGACGAATGGCGCCCCGGACGGCGACAGCCGTCCTTCGACAAACAATATGTACGGGATTGGCTGGCCTCACCCGAATCAGGTTGGGACAAATCCTCCGGAAACCCTCCGCCCCGATTGCCGGACAAGGTGGTCGAGCAGACGAGGCAGCGCTACCTGGAGGCCTACGAACGCATCACGGGCACTTCCTTCAACGGATGATTCGGCCGGGACAGGCGGTGCGAGCGGCTACTGTTGGCCCGGTCTAAGGCCGACTGATACTTCCGAGGAGCCGCACGAATGGTCCGTTACCGCGTGCGCGGTGGCAACGCCCTGCGTGGAACCGCCTTCATCCAGGGCGCGAAGAACGCCGTGCTGCCCATGATCGGTGCCGCGCTGCTCGTCCCGAAGGGCCGGACCGTGCTGCGGAACGTCCCGCTCATCGAGGACGTCCGCCGCGCGGTCGAGCTGGCCGAGACCGTCGGGGCGCACGTCGAGCTGCACGAGGCCGAGCGCACGCTGGTCATCGACGCCTCGCGGCTGCACAGCCCCGTCCTGCCCGCCGAGATCGCCCGGCGATTCCGTGGCTCGGTGCTGTTCACGCCCGCGCTGCTGCACCGGCTCGGCGAGGCGATCGTCGAGGGCGTCGGCGGCTGCAACCTCGGCAGCCGCAACCTCGACTTCCACTACCTCGGCTACAAGCGGCTCGGCGCGGTCGTGGACGAGGGCGAGACCGTCATCCACGTCAAGGCCTCGGGCCTGACCGGCGCGACCCTCTACCTCGACACCCCCTCCCACACCGGCACCGAGAACCTCATCATGGCCGGCGCGCTGGCCCGCGGCACGACCGTGATCGAGAACGCCGCGCTGGAGCCCGAGGTGCTCGACGTCATCGACATGCTCACCAAGATGGGCGCGCGGATCAGCGGCGGCGGCACGGGGTTCATCACCGTGGAGGGCGTCCAGGAGCTGCACGCGGTCGAGCACACCGTGATGCCCGACCGGCTCGACGCGGGCGTCTTCGCGATGGCGGCGGCGATCACGCAGGGCGAGGTGAGCCTCGTGGGCACCGGCCTCGATCTCGGTGTCGTCCGCTACAAGCTGGAGCAGATGGGCGTCGAGTTCGCCCGGCAGGGCGCCGTGCTGAACGTGCGCTGCGACGGGCCGCTGCGCCCCATCAACATCATCACCGACACCTATCCCGGCTTCGCCACCGACCTGCAGTCGCCGATGATGACGGTCGCGGCCCTGGCCGGCGGCCACAGCTACATCCACGAGCGCATCTTCGACGGCAGGTTCGCACTGGCCGGCGAGCTGAACAAGATGGGCGCCGACGTGAAGGTGGAGGGCAGCCGGGCGATCGTCCGCGGCGCCACCCCGCTGACGGGCACTCGGGTGACGGCGCACGATCTGCGTTCGGGCATCGCATTGGTGCTCGCCGGACTCGCCGCGAGGGGCGAGACGGTCATCGAGTCGGGATACCTCATCGACCGCGGGCACGCGCATCTCGCCGAGCGAATGCGAGCTCTTGGAGCGGACATTACACGAGAGATTTCTGCGGGTTGAAAATCACCGGGAAATGCCTCCTGAGCTGCCCATACTTGTTGTAGCGCGGTCGGGACCGCCGACTTTCCGGAAAAGTCGGGCGTGACATTACGGCCCTCGCGAGCGATCGTTCCAAAAGAGAGCACTGCAACTTACGGCAGGATGGGACGAACATTGGTCGAGAGGGCCGAAGAAACAACACGAGTGTCACGCCCGAGTGCGATGACACCGGACCTCACTATCGGCGTGGTCGGACCCCACGATCTGGTCGAGCGCGTCATGTTGATGGGGCACGCCGCGGCGCCTCTGCCCTGTCGCCTTGTGGCGGCCGCCTACCGCGATGAGCAGGAGGCGCCCGACAAGGTGACGCGGCTCGGTCCCGGTGTCGACGCGTGCCTGTTCGCCAGCCCGGTCCCCTATGACCTGGCCAGGCGTTCCGGCGTGCTGACGATGCCCGCGACCTACGTGCAGCTCGGCGGCGCCGCCTTGGTCGCCGCGCTGGCGAAGGCCGCGCTGGATCCGCGCATCGACCCGCAACGGGTCAGCGTCGACGTGGTGTCCCGAGCCGACGTCGAGGAGGCGTACACCGATCTCGGCATCCCCGCCGGGGACGTGCACAGTCGCGACGAGCCAGGAGCCACTGGCACGATCGCGGCCTACCATGAACGGCTGGCCCGCCAGGGCGCCACCACGGGTGCGCTGACGTGCCTGCCGGCGGTCGCCGACCGCCTGCAGGCGGCGGGCGTGCCGGCCATCAGGGTCAGGCCCACCTCGGCGGCGGTGCGCACGGCGCTGCACACGGCGGCGCTGCTGGGCGCCCACCACCGGCTGGAGGAGTCCCAGCTCACGGTGGTGCTGGTGGAGGTTCCGACATTGCGCGAGCCGGTGCGGCGCGCCGCACCGCGCTACTGGCGCGACGAGCTGCGGCTGTCTCTGCACCGGCTGCTCGTGCAGGAGGCGAACCGCATCAACGCGACCGTCTGGCCCATCGACGACCACAGCTACCTGGTGATAGCGACCAGGGGCTCGGTCGCGGCGGCCACCGACGGCTTCAGGGTGCTGCCGTTCGCGTCCAGGATCCGCGACGAGCTGGGGCTGGCGGTCGAGGTAGGTGTGGGGATGGGTCGCACGACGCACGACGCGGAGGCGCACGCACGGGCCGCGCTGGCACGCACGCAGGCCGGCAAGCAGGCCCAGGGGTTCGCCGTGGATCGCGAGGGCCGAGCCCTCATCCCGGCCCCCAGGATGCCGCCTACGGGCGCGACCGCGCTCAAGCCCAAGGGCGTGGAGGTGCTGGCGCGGCTGGCGGCCAAGCTGGAGAGCGGAGACACGGTCGTCGACGCCGAGGGCGCGGGCAAGATGCTCGGGGTGACACCGCGGACGGCTCGGCGGTTGCTGCGCACGCTGGTTGACGAGGGACTCGCGTGGCCGCTCCCGCCGAACCGCACGCCGCAGCCGGGGCGGCCGCGGCAGCTCTACCGGCTCATCGTGGAGAAGCTCGGTCCGCGCTGACCGCCCCTTTGTACAGGTCCGCCGTCCACCTTCCCCTTCCACGGGCGGCGGGCCGTACTCATTCGCCTTTTGGAGAAATCCCTTTGACGGCACGGCCGAGCCGGCCGCCAACCGCCGCACGGGGCCGGGGGCCTTCCAGGAAGACGGCCGCTGACCCGGCACATCGCGGGCCGCCGTTACGCCGCATTCTTGGCCATACCTTCCGTTCTTTGTGGCCATTGGGACAAAAGGGAGTTTGCATCACATAAGTCCCCTTTGGCGGGAGGGGTTTTGTGGCCTGTCTTACGGAGTTCTTGGTTGACCGTTGTGGATACGGGTATGTTCTCCGACGCCCCCGATCGACGGGATTCGGACGGGGGCGCCAATCTCCTCCCGCGCCTCAGCAGGCGCAGGCGGCGCCCGTCACGGGAGCCGTCAGCGGGTCCACGGGGCGGCGGGCGGCCCCTGAGACCGTCTCCACCGGCAAGCCCTCCCTGGCCCAATACTCGAAGCCGCCCAGCATCTCCTTGACCGGATAGCCCAGCCGGGCGAACTCCAGGGCGGCCCGCGTGGCGCCGTTGCAACCCGGACCCCAGCAGTAGGTCACCACCGTGACGTGCGCGGGCACCACTTCGGCCGCGCGGGCGGCGATCTCGGCGGTGGGCAGGTGGACGGCGCCCTGGATGTGGCCCTGTCGCCAGCTCTCCAGGCTGCGGGAGTCCACGACCACGATGCCGGGCTCCCCCACCGCCAGGTCGGCGGCCACGTCGGAGACGTCGGTCTCGAAGGCGAGGCGGGCGGCGTAGTGGGCGAGCGCGGCGGCGTTGGCGGCGGCGGGGACTGCGGTGACTGCGGACATGGTCTTCCTCACATGAGTACGAGGTTCGGGCCGGTGACCAGCCTGTCCGGCCGGACTGCGACGCGACAGTGGCGTGAAGGCCGATCAGCGCTAAGATCTCGCCACATCTATGGCCGATATCCGCGTGTTCCGGCCGGGGAATGACCGATATTGTCATCAGTCATGCACCAAAACACTGCTGACCGCCGCTCGTCGCTCCTGGTCTGGGGCGCGCTGGCCGTCGTCTACGTGGTGTGGGGATCGACCTACCTCGGCATCGCCGTGGCCGTCGAGTCCATCCCGCCCCTGCTCAGCGGAGCCATGCGGTTCGTCGTGGCCGGACTGCTGCTGGGCGGGTTCCTCCTGGCGCGGGGCGGGGTCGCGGCCTTCCGGATGACCAGGAGGCAGTTCTTCGGAGCGGCCGTCGTGGGACTGCTGCTGCTCACGTTCGGCAACGGCATGGTGGCCGTGTCGGAGCAGTACATCTCCACCGGCCTCGCGGCGCTCCTCGTGGCGTCGGTGCCGCTGTGGCTCGTGGTCTTCCGGATCATGGTGCGCGACCGGCCCAAGCTGCTCACCCTGGCGGGCGTGCTGGTCGGGTTCGCCGGGGTGGCGGCGCTGTCGCTGAGCGGAGCCCAGGCGGGCAGCACGTTCGGGATCGTGGTGATCCTCTTCGGGTCACTGTCGTGGTCGGTCGGGTCCTTCATGTCGAGCCGGATCGCGATGCCCGCCAACCCGTTCGCCGCCAGCACGGTCGAGATGCTCGTCGGCGGCGTCGGCCTGACCGTGCTCGGCACGGGCGTGGGCGAGCGGGTGGACCTGGCGGCGATCACCGGGCGGTCGTGGACGGCGCTCGCCTACCTGGTCGTCGTGGGCTCGCTCATCGGGTTCACGGCGTTCTCGTGGCTGCTCGGCCACGCGCCCATCTCGCTCATCTCGACCTACGCCTACGTCAACCCGGTGGTGGCCGTCGTCCTGGGCGCACTCGTGCTGAACGAGCAGGTCACCGGGCAGATCCTCGTCGGCGGCCTGGTCATCCTCGTCGGCGTCGCCCTGGTCATCTCGATCGAACGCGGCGGCTCACCCCGCTCCGGCGAGGACCCCGGCAAGCCCGGTGACGGCAAGCCCGGCGACGAGAGCGCCGAAGCGGACCGGGTCGCGCCCCGCGACGACCCGTCCCACGTCAGCGGCGGAAGGCCGCCGCGGCCCTGAGGAAGGTGTCGTTGGCCTCCGCGTCGCCGATGGACACCCGGGCGCCCTCGCCCGCGAACGGCCGGACCGCCACGCCCTCCTCGGCGCAGGCCGCCGCGAAGTCGAGCGTGCGGTCGCCGAGGCGGAGCCAGACGAAGTTGGCCTCGGTCGGCGGGACGGCCCAGCCCTGGGCGATGAGCGCCTCGCGGACGCGGGTGCGCTCCTTGACCACGCGGTCCACCCGCTCCAGCAACTCGTCCTCGGCGCGCAGGGACGCGACGGCGGCGACCTGGGCGAGGTGGTTGACGGCGAACGGGATGATCGTCTTGCGGATGGCCGCCGCCACCGGCTCGTGCCCGATCAGGTAGCCGACCCGCAGCCCCGCCAGCCCGTACGCCTTGGAGAAGGTGCGTAGCACGCAGACGTTCGGCCGGTCGCGGTAGAGGGTGAGCCCGTCGGGGACGTCCTCGTCGCGGACGTACTCGCGGTAGGCCTCGTCCAGCACCACCAGCACGTCGCCGGGCACCCGGTCGAGGAAGCGCTCCAACTCGGCCCGGCGGATCGAGGTGCCGGTCGGGTTGTTGGGGTTGCACACGAACACCATGCGGGTCCGCTCGGTGACCGCCTCCGCCATGGCGTCGAGGTCGTGGTCCTCACCGGCGAGCGGCACCCGCACGGACGTCGCCCCGGACAGGTCGGCCAGCAGCGGGTAGGCCTCGAACGAACGCCAGGCGTAGACCACCTCGGCGCCCGGCTCGCCGACGGCCTCGAACAACTGCTGGGCCACGGTCACCGAGCCCGCGCCGAGCGCGATGTGCGAGACGGGCACGCCGTACCGCTCGGCGATGGCCTCGGTCAGCCCGATCGCGCCCGGGTCGGGGTAGCGGTGGATCTGACGGGCCCCCTCGGCGATCGCCTCGACCACCGACGGCAGCGGGTCGTAGGGCGACTCGTTGGAGGAGAGCTTGAAGGACCGGCCGTCGGCGGCGGCCACGGCCTTACCTGGCTTGTAAGCCGGCATGGTGTCCAGAATGGCGCGGAAACGAGGCATGCCCACACTCTAGGAGCATCGCCTGCCTGGGGGCACCACCCCCGTCCCTCATCCCGCTGCTGGACTAATGACGAGCTCCCGTTGGACGAGGTGACGAGTCACGTCGAGACGGACGAACTGACGAGCGGAGCCCTTCAAGATCTACTACTTCCGCGATCGCAACGGGCGAGAGATCGACTTCGTGCTGGAACACTCCGACGGCCGCATAGCCGGCATCGAGGTCGTCGCCAGCGCATCCCCTTCGGTCAAGGACGCGACGCACCTGCGATGGCTGCGCGAGGCGTTGGGCGATCGCTTCGTCGCCGGTGTCGTCCTCCACCTGGGTGCCCACAGCGTTTCCCTGGGTGACAACCTTCACATGCTCCCCTTGTCAGCCCTGTGGGGCCATGCCCGGCTCACTCCTTGAGCGAGCGGAGCATCGGAGGGTGGAGGAGTTCGGCGGGGCCGCGGCGGTAGAGCTTGGCGGGGCGGCCGCCGTCGCGGGTGGTGGTGGCGCCCGTCTCCACCAAGAAGCCCTCGGCCTTGGTGACCTTGCGGTGGAAGTTGCGTGGGTCCAGCGGGCGGTCCCAGACGATCTCGTACACCCTGCGCAGGTCGGCGACCGTGAACTCCGGAGGGCAGAAGGCGGCCCCCAGCGAGGTGTACTCGAGCTTGGCCCGGGCCCGTTCGATGCCGTCGAGCATGATGCGCCGGTGGTCGAAGGCCATGACCGTGAGGTCGCCGGCCGGCTGCCAGCTCATGTGGGCCTTCTCCGAGGCCGGCAGGTCGGGGGCGAGGCCGAGGTAGGCGACGCTGACGACGCGCTGGCGCGGGTCGCGGTCGGGGTAGCCGTAGGTCTGGAGCTGCTCCAGGTGCACCGGCGCGCCGGGGAGGCCGGCCCGTTCGGCCAGGATGCGGTGGGCGGCGGCGGGCAGGTCCTCGTCGAGCTGCACGAACCCGCCGGGCAGCGACCAGCGGCGCAGGAACGGCGGGTTGTCGCGGCGCCAGACGAGCGCGCACAGCGCGTGGGAACGGACGGTCAGCACGACCAGGTCGACGCTGACCGGGACGCTCGGGACCATGCCAGGCACGTTACACGCCGCGGCGGCCGGTCACGTGGTGAGCCGGACGCGGAGGGGTTCGGTGGTCTCCTGGCCCGAGGGGAGCCGGACGCCGATCCGCACCCACTCGCCGGCCGGCACCTGCCCCCAGTCGAACGGCACCCAGGCCGTCTGCATGCCTTCGGGCAGCTCCTCCAGCGGGTCCTCGTCCAGCCAGCCCGTGGTGGCGATGACCATCTCGGTGGCGCCGTCCTGCCAGGTCACGGTGACGGTGCCGTCCTTGAGGTGGTAGCCGCGCACCTCGACGCCGTCGCGGGCGTCGCGCCCGCGCCGGATGGCGTCGACCGCGATGGGGCGGTCCCAGTCCTTCATGACCTCCTGCTCCAGCGAAGGCGAGCCGCAGGTCATGAAGTCGCTCCACATGTACGAGACGATCTTCTGGACGTACCGGCCGGCCATGGTGACGGCCTGGTCGAGGCGCTTCTTGTCGGTCTTGCCGCGGGTGCCCTGGGCGGCGCACGGCTTGTCGCCGGACGGCTCGAACGACTCGACGTTGGCCCACAGCTCCACCTCGTGGCCGGCCCGCAGCATCTCGTCGCGGGCCAGCGCCATCTCGCGGTAGTAGTCGCGGGTGGAGCCGTGGTAGGCGGTGCCGTACGTGGTCTCGCCGACGACGGGGCGCAGGCGTTCGTCCACCTCGTCGTCGCGCTGGTCGGGCCAGAACAGGCCGACCTTGCCGGTGCCGCGGCTGTCCTGCGGCGCGATGATGCCGACGCCGGTCTTGACGAGCGCCTTGAAGCCCTCGGCGACCTGGGCGGGCGTCTGGCCGAACGCGACCCGCCTGCGCGCGTCGAGGTAGGGGCTGATCAGGATGGGCTTGCCGGGCAGCTCCTGCTCCACGATGCGGTGCTGCTGGCTGTAGACCTCCAGGGTGGGGTTGCCGGCCAGGGAGGCGGCCATCTGCACCTCGAACGGCTGGTAGACGCCGCCGAGGGAGGTGCGGTCGGCGAAGCGCGCGCCGTAGTCCTGCAGGATGCGGCGGGTCAGCGTGGTGAGCGTGCCGATGTGGTCGGGATTGGCCCTGATGGGCGTCTTGGGGTCGCGCGGGGCCAGCGGGAGCGCGGGGAAGACCCGGATGCCGAACCGGTCGCCGAGGGAGAGCAGCTCGGTGAGGCTGTCGTCGGCCGCGCCCGCGATGATGATCAGGTCGTACGGTTTGGGCTTGGTGAAGTCGCAGGTGGCGTCGTCGGAGCCGTCCATGGGCGCGAGCACCCGGTAGTAGACGCGCTTGCCCCCCGGGACCGAGCGCTCCACCTCGGAGCAGCGGAACAGGTCGGGGCCGAACGCCTGGTCGGTGCGGTAGACGTAGGTGCGGGCGACCCGGTTGCCCGGGTGGGCCCGTCTGAGGTCGCGCTCCGCCGCGTCGTGGCAGGACAGGCCGTCCTCCACGCAGTCCTTGTAGAGCGAGTCGCGGGTGCCGTCCTTGGCCAGGACACGGCCCTCGTCGTCGACGGCGCGGTACTGCAGGCCGTAGCCGATCCGGATGACCGTGTCGCCGCCGACGCTGTGGATCTCCTGGAGCTGCTTGCGCCAGGTGCACCGGTTGGACTGCGGCGTGATCCAGTAGCCGGTGACGGCGTACGGGTACTTCTCGGCGGTCTCGTAGGTGCCGCACACGTCGGTGAACTCGGGCACCTGCGGGGTGGGCTCGGTGGCGGTGGGCGTGGGGGTGGGCGCGGCCTGCCGGCTGACCCGCGCGGGCGGCGGGTCGTCGGGGAGGACCACGATGACGGCCGCCACGGCTGCCAGGACGGCCGCACCCAGCAGCACGAAGAGCCAGCGCACGTTGAGGAACCTACCGCTCTTGGGATCTGCGGAACGTAAGCCGCTAGAACTTCACGACTCCGGCCCAGGCTTCGAGCTGGGTGACGAACCGCCTGGCCGAGTTGGGCCAGTGGTGGTTGGCGCGGGCCGACGCGTAGCCGCGCGCGCCCTGCGCCCGCCGCTCGCGAACGTCGTCGCGCAGGGTGAGCACGGCCTGCGCCACGGCCTTGGGGTCCTCCCATGGCACCACGACGCCGCTGGAGTACCGCTCGACCAGCTCGACCGCGCGGGGCGACGGCGTGGTGATCACGGGGATGCCGTGCGCCATGTACTCCACGATCTTGGTCGGCATCGAGTGCCGGTAGTTCGGCTCGTCGTGCAGCAGGGACAGGCCGGCCAGCGCCCCGTCGAGCCGCTTGAGCGCCTCGTCGTTCGGCATGAAGTCGCGCCACTCCAGCAGGCCCTCGGTGACGGCCTGGTTGAGCAGCGGGCGGCTCTGCGGGTCGGCGTAGCCGATCAGCTCCACGGCCACCCGGTACGGCTGGAGCAGCCGGGCGACCTCGATCGCCTCCATGACGCCGCGCGCCCGGGACAGCCAGCCGAGGTAGACCACCCGGTCGTCGCCGGGCGGGGTGACCGAGTCGGGGACCCAGGTCTCGTTCGGCACGATGAGGTGGGCGTGCTTGAACCTGCCCGCGTAGGCGGTCTCCGCCAGCAGCAGGTGCATCTTGCGCTCGGCGGTGCTCTCCAGCATCCGGGCGAGGAAGCGCACGGGCGGGCGCAGCAGCGAGGGCAGCCACGGCTTGAGCGACAGCGTCGCCGGGGTGTCCTCGTGGACGTCCCAGACCACGGGCGGGCTGTTGCGCACGCCCCAGACGGCGAACAGCAACTCCGGGTCGTGCACCAGTACGAGGTCGACCTTGCCGCGCATCCTCTTGAACAGCCTGCGGGCCGCCCAGACGGCCGCCACCCGCTTGCGCTGGGCGGCCCTGGGCAGGTCGACGCCGGTGACCCACGGCCGGGGCACCACGCCGTGGGCCGTGAAGGACGCCGCATACGTGACCTCATGACCGGCATCCACGAGGGCGCGGATCTGCCGGTGCAGGATCCTCGCGTCCTCGGGGTTATGCACCACCGTCATGACGAGCACGTGCACTGCGCGCAGCCCTCCGTCGCTACAGCCGCTCGATGCGTTCACCCTCGGCGAGCACGCCGCGGGTGTCGAGCACGAGCTTGGCCTTCGCCTCGACCATGTCCAGGTCGAACGCGGCGTGTTGCTGCAACAGCAGCGTCACGTCGGCGCCGACCACGGCCGCGGCCAGGTCATCTTCACGCGGCACGGGTGTGCCGTCGACCGCCCACTCCTTGACGTACGGGTCGGCGAACGACAGGTCCGCGCCCAGTTCCAGCAGCGCACGCGCCACGGGGAGGGCCGGCGTCTCGCGCTCGTCGGCGATGTCCGGTTTGTAGGTGACGCCGAGCATAACCACTTTGGCGCCGTTCACGGGCTTCTTATGCCGGTTCAGCAGTCGCTGGACGCGGGCCACCACGTAGGACGGCATCCGCTCGTTGATCTCCTGGGCCAGCTCCACGAACCTGAACGGGTAGCCGAGCTTGCGCACCGTGTAGGACAGGTACGACGGGTCGACGGGGATGCAGTGCCCGCCGACGCCCGGACCGGGCAGGAACTTCTGGAAGCCGAACGGCTTGGTGGCCGCCGCCTCGATCGACTCCCACAGGTTGATCCCCAGCTCGTCACAGAAGATCGCCATCTCGTTGACGAGCGCGATGTTGACGTGCCGGTAGGTGTTCTCCAGCAGCTTGGCCATCTCGGCCTCGCGGGTGCCGCTGACGGGCACGACCTGCTCGATGAACTGCCCGTAGAAGGCGGCCGCCCGGTCGCGGCAGGTCATGGTGTAGCCGCCGACGACCTTGGGCGTGTTGCGCAGGCCGAACTTGGGGTTGCCCGGGTCGATGCGCTCGGGTGAGAAGGCGAGATGGAAGTCCTCGCCGGCGACCAGACCGGAGGTCTCCAGCAGCGGGCGGGCCACCTCGTCGGTGGTGCCCGGCCAGGTGGTCGATTCGAGCACGACGAGCGTGCCCTTGGCGAGGTTGCGGGCCACGCTCTTGGTGGCGCCCTCGACCGCGGACAGGTCGGGGCGGTGGTCCTCGTCGAGCGGGGTGGGCACGCAGATGACGATCGTGTTGCTCCGGGACAGCACGGACTCGTCGAGCGTGGCGCTGAAGCCGTTGGCCAGCATGTGCTCGAGGTCGGCGTCGGACAGGTCATCGATGTAGGACTGCCCGGCGTTGAGCGCCTCGACCTTCGCGCGGTCGACGTCCACGCCGACGACCTTCAGCCCGGCGGCCACCGCCTCCTTGGCGAGCGGCATGCCGACGTACCCCAGGCCGATGACAGCCAGGTCGATTCCTGTCACAGCAGTGCCTTTGAAACCGGGAAACAACACTTCATGGTCGCAAAGGTTATCTCAAGTCCACCTAGCTCATGCCTAATGCGACCGAACCTGTCAGAACAGACAGCCCACATCATGGTCATCGTTCGGTAAGGGTCTGGTAGAGAGACCGGTAGGTCTGGGCCACGCGGCTCCAGGTGCGCTTGGCCGCAACCTCGGCCCTGCCCGCCTCGCCCATCTCGGCGCGCCTGGCGGGGTCGTCCCTGAGCCCGGCGATGGCCTTGGCCAGCTCCGCCGGGTCGCCGGGCGGCACCAGCAGCCCGGCGCCGTCGGAGCCCACGAGCTCCGACAGGGCGGGCAGGTCGCTGAGCACGACGGGCTTGCCGAGCGCCATCGCCTCGACCGGCTTGAGCGGCGTGACGAGCCGGCACACCCGCAGGTCCTCGCGGGGGCAGGCGAAGATGTCGATCGCCTCCTGCGCCTGCAGGGCCTCGTCGGGACCGACCCGGCCCGGCAGGATCGCGCTGGTCAGCGCCAGCTCCTCGACGAGCTCCAGCAGGTTGGCGCGCTCGCTGCCGTCGCCCACGATGAGCACCCGCACCGGAGCGCCCTGGTCGCGCAGCAGCGCCGCGGCCCGCAGCAGCGTCGCGAAGCCCTCGTAGGCCACGATGCTGGAGACCGAGCCGACCACGATCTCGTCGTCGCCGATGCCCATGGCCCGCCGGAACGAGGCGCCGTCGTAGTGGGCCGACAGCAGCGTGTCGTCCACCGCGTTGGGCGCCAGGAAGATCCGCTCGCGCGGCACTCCGCGCTCGACGATCTCGGTGGCCATCGTCTCGGCCAGCGTGACGACCGCGTCGGCCTCGCGCATGAGGAACGCCTCACGCTCGCGCTGGAGCACGTGCCGCTCGCTGCCGACCCGGACGGGGTCGCGCGAGGCCCAGGTCTCCTCCAGGAAGCCGCGCACCTCGTAGACGAAGGGGGTGCCGGTCCGGTCGCGCACGGCGTGGGCCACGGAGCCGTTGCGGTGGTCGGTGGCGGCGTGCAGGACCTGGGGCCGCAGCTCGGCGACGAGTCGGGTGACCGCGTCGGCGCCCTTGACCATGCGCCCGCGCATCTCGAACGGCATCTCCTCGCGGCCCTCGGGCAGCAGCCGGTGGTAGGGGATGCCGTCGATCTCCTCGTGCGGCGTGACGTCGGCGAACCCCTGGAACAGCGGCCAGCCCCAGCTCGTCACCACGTGCGGGTCGAGCCCCGCGGCCTGCTGGGCGGTGACGATGCGGTGTGTGCGGACCGTGTAGCCGGCCTGCGTGTAGGGCAGCGCGTTGGTGACGCAGTGGAGCACCCGGCCCGGGACCCGCTCACCGATGGTCACCTTGGCGCCCGGCGGGATGGGGTCGGGACTGATCGCGGCCAGCTCGCCCCGGTAGTAGGCGGCCCGGCGCTTGACGAACGGGTACTTGGTGTGCGCCTCCAGCACCTCGGCGGCCATGCTGACCCGGCCCTCGTTCCAGTGCACCTTGGCCTCGTCCCACGGCGCCCTGATCACCCGCATGCCGAACTTGCGCACCGCGCGCCGGGCACGCCGGGCGGCCGGCCAGGCGACCCGGCCGACGACCGGGCGCAGCCGTGGCGGGAGGGCCTCGGCGGCGGCCTGCGCGACCCGTACGGGGTCGGACTTCATCTTCGTGTAGACGACCCGGGAGACGAGGATCGGATGCTGGACGAAGCCCTTCAGCAACCCGCCGACCCCGGCGCGCGCGGCCTTGGCAGACAACGGGGCCGACACCGGAGCCGACGACGGGGCCGACACCGGGGAGGAGTTGGAGGAGTCTGGACGACTGGCGTCGTTTACCACGCGGTGACCGTACCATAGGCAGCGTTTTTCCCCTTCCGCTATGAAAGGCGAGGTCAATGAGGGAGAACCCCCTGGTCCTGCACGTTCTGGGCGCTCGTCCCAATTTCGTGAAAGCGGCCCCGGTGGTGCGAGCACTCGGCGAGCTCGGCATGCGGCAGGGCATCATCCACACCGGTCAGCACTACGACGCGCTGATGTCCGACGTGTTCTTCGCCGACCTCGGCCTCCCAGAGCCGGTGGCCAACCTCGGGGTCGGGTCGGGCACGCACGCCAGGCAGACCGCCGCCCTGCTCGTCGGCCTGGAGGAGGTCGTGCTGGAGCAGGACCCCGACCTGGTGGTCGTCTACGGCGACGTCAACTCCACGCTGGCCGCCATCCTCGTCTGCGCCAAGCTGGGCGTGCGCACCGCGCACGTGGAGGCCGGGCTGCGCTCGTTCGACCGGGGCATGCCCGAGGAGGTCAACCGGATCGTCACGGACTCGCTGTCGGACCTACTGTTCGCCACCTCCCCCGACGCCCTGTCACACCTGGCGGCCGAGGGCGTGCCCGCCTCGAAGGTGCACCTGGTGGGCAACCCGATGATCGACAGCCTGTTCGCGGCCCTGCCGTCGCTGGACCCGGCTCCCGTCGTGGAGCGGCTGGGCCTGCCGGAGCGTTACGCCGTGGCGACGCTGCACCGGCCGGCGAACGTCGACACCCCCGAGGCCGCCCGGGAGCTGGTCTCGGCCGTGCTGGAGGTCTCGCGGCAGCTCCCGCTCGTGGTGCCGATCCACCCGAGAGGGCGCACCCGCCTGGCCGAGGCCGGGCTGGTCGACGGGCCGTCGGTGAAGGTCGTCGACCCGCTGGGCTACGTCGACTTCCTGTCGCTCGTCCGGGGTGCGGCGCTGGTCGTCACCGACTCGGGCGGCGTCCAGGAGGAGACGACCATGCTGGGCGTGCCGTGCCTGACCGTGCGGCCCAACACCGAGCGGCCCGTCACGATCACGCACGGCACCAACCGCCTGGTCACGCCGGCCCTGCTGCCGGCCGCCGCGGAGAAGGCGCTGTCCGACGGCGCCACGACGCCGTCGGGTGAGCTGCCCCCGCTGTGGGACGGCGCCGCCGGCCCGCGGATCGCCCGGGTGATCGCCGCCTGGCTGAAGGGGGACAACCTGTCTCCCGCGTCCCAGGGTGCGCGTTCCGAATAACTCCCTCATTTCGTACGGCCTCCCCCGTAACATGACATACCTCCGCTAAGCGATAGGGCGCATCACCATGGCCGAAACTCCCGAAGAACCCACCTACCAGCGGCTCGGCCCGGTCAACTGGCTCCCCGAGGAGCGGAAGGTCGTCGAGCGGTACGAGGCGGAACTCAGGGAGCTGCGGCGGCGGCTGGAGATCGCCGAGGCCAAGGCCGCCTACGCCGCCTGGAAGCTGGAGGCCACCCAGGCCAAGCGGACCTTCAAGCTGGGCGAGGCCATCGGCGCCAAGAAGCCCGGCAAGGTGCTGGAGGCCGTCCGGGCCAAGGAGCGGGCGCCCAAGCCGCCGAGGCCGGTCACCGAGGCCATCGAGGCGGCCAACAACCGGCCGCCCCTGGTCGAGGTGCCCGCGGTCAAGTGGCCGGCCGGGCCGGTCAACCGGCCGGACCTGCGCGTCGCGGTGATCCTCGACGACTTCTCGCGGATGGCGTTCCGCTACGAGTGGGAGCAGATCGAGTTCGGGCTCAAGGACTGGCCGGAGATCTTCGCCGAGAAGCGGCCCGACCTGCTGTTCTGCGAGTCGGCCTGGCACGGCAACCAGGGCCGCTGGCGCTACCAGATGACCGGCACCAACGCCCCCAAGGAGCCGCTGCGCGACCTGGTGGCCTGGTGCCGGGCCGAGGGCATCCCGACGGTCTTCTGGAACAAGGAGGACCCGCCCAACTTCGACTTCTTCATCGACACGGCCAGGCTGTTCGACTACGTCTTCACCTGCGACGGCGACATGGTGCCGAAGTACCGCGAGGTGCTGGGGCACGACCGGGTGGACGTGCTGCAGTTCGCCGCCCAGCCGCGCGTGCACAACCCGGTGCAGCGCAAGGAGGGGCGCCTGCACGACGTGGTCTTCGCGGGCATGTACTTCCGCGACAAGCATCCCGAGCGCCGCGAGCAGATGGAGGTCGTCCTCGACCCGGTCCGCGAGCTGGGCCTGCACATCTTCGCCCGCAACGGCGAGGTGGACGAGAAGTACGCCTGGCCGGAGAAGTACCGCCCGCACATCGTCGGCGAGCTGCCCTACGACCAGATGCTGGCCGCCTACCGGATGTACAAGGTCTTCCTCAACGTCAACTCGGTGCTCGACTCGCCGACCATGTGCGCCCGGCGCGTCTTCGAGCTGTCGGCCTGCTCGACCCCGGTCGTGTCCGGCTGGTCACGGGCGATCGAGGAGACGTTCGGCGAGCTGGTCCCCATCGCCCGCGAACCGGTCGAGTCGTACAACCAGGTGCTGCACCTGATCAACAGCCCCGAGCTGCGGGCCAGGATGGGCCACCTGGCGATGCGCGAGGTGTTCGACAAGCACCTGTTCTCCCACCGCGTGGACCAGATCCTGCACCTGCTCGGCCGGCCCGTGCAGCCGAGGTCGCGCTCGATCTCCGTGGTGCTGCCGACCAACCGCGCCTCCCAGATCGAGCACGCGATCTCCTCGGTCGCCAAGCAGATCCACCGGCCGCTGCAGCTCGTCATGGTGCTGCACGGCCTCGACATCGACCCCGTCGTGGTGGCCGACAAGGCCCGCATGGCGGGCATCACGGACGTCGTGGTGCTGCCCGCCGCGCCCGAGCTGTCGCTCGGCGCCTGCATGAACCTCGGCATCGCCGCCGCGGAGGGCGAGCTGATCGCCAAGATGGACGACGACAACCTCTACGGCGCGCACTACCTGTCGGACCTGGTCAGGGCCTTCGACTACACCGACGCGGAGCTGGTCGGCAAGGGCGCCCACTACTCCTACTTCGAGGGCGGCAACACCACCATGCTCCGCCTGCCGGGTCTGGAGCACCGCTACTCGTTCCTCGTGCAGGGCGGCACGTTCCTCGGCACGGCCGGCATGTTCCGCTCGTACGGCTTCGCCGACATCACCCGGGGCGAGGACACCCACCTGGTGCGCCGGCTGAAGGAGGACGGCGTCAAGATCTACTCGGCGGACCGGTTCAACTTCGTCTACTGGCGCAGCGCCGACGCCAGCATGCACACCTGGCAGGCCGACCACATCAAGCTGACCCGCAACGCCCAGTTCTCCTTCGTGGGCCGGCCGGACGACCACGTCCTGATCTAGTAGCGCCGCATCCGTCCTCCTCCCCGCCCGCGCGGGCGGGGACCCTCAGCCGGCGGCCTGGGCGAGCTTCCGGTCGGCGAGGCGGCCGAGCTCGAACAGGCCGGCCGGCTCCACCTTGCGGCCCACCACGAGCAGGCTCAGCACGACGTTGCCGCGCCGCAGCACCACGGAGCCCACCTGGGCGTTGTCGGCGCCGCCCGAGGCGGTCGTGAGGTAGGCGCGCGACTCGTCGCCGCGCTTCGGCATGTCCAGCTCGCGGGTGCGGTAGGTGACCTTGACGCCGTTGACCTGCGCCTCGTAGGTGGCGCACTGCCGCGGCAGCGGCTTGGGGAACGCGGGCGACGGCAGCGAGACCAGCGCCTGGGTGATCGAGCCGGTGCCCGAGGCGTAGGCGACGACGGCGGCGGGCGCGCCGGCCAGCGCGGGCTGGGTGGCGTCGAGCTGGGCGGCGCCCGCGCACTCCGGGCGCTCCAGCTTGGCCTGCTTGGCGGCCTCCAGGCCCTGCCTGGTCGCCTGCAGCGAGCCGAACGCGCCCGTCTCGGGGCCGTGCACGACCCGCATGCCGTCCGGGGCGGGCAGCAGGGCGGCCCGCAGCCGCCCCGTGTCCGCCTGCGAGGCGGCGCGGGCGCCCGGGGAGCCCGGGACGCTGGGCGTGGCGGACGCCGGGGCCGGGTTCGCCGGCGCCGGGGCGGCCTGGCCGGAGGAGCAACCGGCCAGCAGGGTCATGCCGGCGCATACTCCGGAAATGACCGCCGGGATGAATTTCCGATTTCGTTCGTACGGCATAGCGACGAACGCTAGAGGACGTGACCGGCGAGGGCCCGGCCAACGGCGCTATTAACGGGATTCCGCGCTTTCTCCCTCTTCTGGCTTTTGCGGCCGGCCATGCTTCTCCGCTGGTCAGGACCCGAGAGCCGAAAACGGAAGGTGAGACACCGCCCAAAAGAACATTCGCCGGAACAGGCCGCGCAAAATGTTCGTCGAACCACTGCGCGGCGTACCATGACAATTGCCCACCGCGCGCAGGATCTCGGCATGGGCGACATCGACCCGCGCCACGCGCGCGACCTCGGGATGAGCCGGCCGATCTCGCGCCGCGACTTCTTCGACGGCGTCGCGGTGGCCGCGATCGGCCCGGCTGTCGGCACGGTAGCCGCGACCGGTCACGCCGCCGGCCGGCGCCGGGCCCCCGCCCAGGAAGGTGACGCGTTCCCGCCGCGCCGCACCGGGCTGCGCGGCGACACCGCCGACTCGCTGGCCGTCCCGCACGCCCTCCGGGACGGCCGCTTCTGGGAGCACGCGGGGGACCCCGAGCCGACCGGCGAGCACTACGACCTGGTGGTGGTCGGCGGCGGCGTCAGCGGGGTCAGCGCCGCCTACGAGTGGCTGCGCCACGAGCCGCGGGCCCGTGTCCTCATCCTCGACAACCACGACGAGATCGGCGGCCAGGCGCGACGGGCCGAGTTCCGGCCGCCCGGCCGCAAGGGCGCGCTGATCGGCCAGGGCGGCTCGCGGGTGCTCGCGTCGCCCGAGACGTGGACCCCCGAGGGCAAGGACCTGCTGGCCCGGCTCGGCGTCGAGGTGAAGCGGCTGCGCCGCCACGTGGACGAGGGGCTCTACCCGGGACTGGGGCTGCACGAGGGCGTGATGTGCGATCGGGAGACGTTCCCCGTGGAGGGCCTGCACCGCATGGTCCCCGGCACGCCGCCCGAGCGGTGGACCGGGCGGCTGCCGCTCGCCGACCAGGCGCGGCGGGACCTGCTCAGGCTGGTCACGAACCCGCCCGACTGGTGGCCGGAGCTGCCGGTCGAGGAGAAGGAGGAGCGGCTGGCGGGCATGACCTACTCCGACTTCCTGATGGACGTGTGCGGGGTGCACCCGGACGTGGAGCTGTTCCACCGGACGCTGCCGAACGCCCGGTGGGGCTACGACGCCCGGGCGTTCGGCGCGATCGACGCCTGGGGCTGCGGCTATCCGGGGTTCCAGGGGCTGGGGCTGGACCCGGACAAGCCCTCACGGTTCTGCTCGCCGACCGTGAAGAAGGAGTGGGCCGGCGACCAGGACGTCCCCTGCCTGCCCGAGGGGCTGCAGGCGCTGGTGCGGATGATGGTGGGCCGGATGATCCCCGGCTTCGCCACGGCCACGACCATGGACGGCGTCACCACGGCCCGCTACGACTACGGGCGGCTCGACGTGCCGGGCAACCGGGTGCGGTTCCGGCTGTCCAGCCCGGTGGTGTCGGTGCGCAACGACGGCGACCCCGGCGACGCCACCTCGGCCACGGTCGCCTACTTCGACGGCCACCGCGTCCGCACGGTCGGCGCGGGGGCCGTCGTCATGGCCTGCTGGGCCGTGGTCGTGCCCCACGTGGTCCAGGACCTGCCGGAGGCGCAGCGGGCGGCGCTCTCCGAGACGGTCAAGATCCCGCTGTTGGAGGCCACCGTGCAGGTGCGCGACTGGCGGGCCTGGCGGCGGGCCGGGGTGCACCGGGTGCGCTGGACGGGCGCCTACTGGTGCCTGTCGGAGCTGGGTCAGCCGGTCGGCGCGCCCGACTACGACTGCCCCCGGGATCCCGGCGAGCCGATCACCGTCCACCTGGTCGCCACGCCGTGCCAGTCGGAGCTGGGCCCGGCCCGGGGCGCCGCCGCCGGCCGCCGGGCGCTGCTCAGGACCCCGTACGGCCATCTGGAGTACACGATCCGCGACCAGCTCGCCCGGCTGCTCGGGCCGGGCGGCTTCGACCCGGCCGCCGACATCGAGGCCGTGACCGTGCACCGGTGGGGGCACGGGTACGCGCCCGAGTACTGCCGGCCGTGGCACGACTTCTACCCCGACGGCCCGTTCCCGGCGGACACCGCCCGGCGGCGCCTCGGACGCATCGCCATCGCCGGCTCGGACGCGGTCCCGGCCGCCCGCGCCGACGCCGCCGTCACCGCCGCCTACCGCGCCGTGGCGGAGCTGCTGGGGTGAGGCCGCCTACGGTGCGCCGCTCACGACGTCGAGGCGCGGGTGTCGTCGGCGGCGGCGGCGCTGGCCTGCCAGAGGCGCTCGGCCAGGTCCGGGTCCGACATGGTGGCGGGCACCTCGGCGGGCCGCTCCCCGTCGAAGTAGCGCCCGGCGTGCCGGAGCCCGTCCTCGTGCGTGGCCAGGTACGTCAGCCGGCGCGCCCCGTACTCCGGTGGCTTGGCGTAGCCGGGCACCACGAGCATGAGCCGCATGAGCAGGGCGTCGGACGCGAAGCCGGTCCTGATCACGCCGGGGTGGAAGCAGGTGGCGGCCAGCCCGCGGGCGGCCAGGGCGACGGTGAACAGGGCGTTGGCCTGCTTGGTGTCGCCGTACTGGAGCCAGCCGTTCCACCTGCGGCGCTCCCGCGACAGGTCGGTGACGTCGAGCTTGCCGGTGCGGCCCGCCCGTGAGGAGGTGGTCACGATCCGGTCGACGTGCTCGGCCAGAGTACGGGTCAGCACGAACGGGGCGAGATGGTTGACCTGAACCATCAGCTCGTGCCCGTCGGAGGTGGTCCGCCGCTTCGGGCTCATCACACCGGCGTTGTTGACCAGCACCCCCACGCGCTCGTAGCGGTCGCGCACCTGGGACGCCAGGCTGCGCACGTCCTCCAGGGACGTGAAATCGCACGTCAGCACCTCGCCCTTGGGGCCGGGCAGCGCGCCGGCCACCTCCTTGAGCCGCCGCCCGTCCCGCCCGACCAGCACGACCCGGTGCCCCGCACGCGAAAGCCCCGCCGCCGCGGCGGCGCCGATGCCGGAGCTGGCACCAGTAATCACACTAATCATCCCGTTCCTCCCACTGCGCCGGAACCTTAAACGGTGCTAGTCTCCTATGCGATCTTCCGGAGGTGTATTTACACAAAGGTGGAAATGCCCCTCGACTTCGAGGTTGGGACATGGGCTCGCGTAACCGGTCAATTCGGTTCAAGATCTTCTTATTGTTGCTGCTACCCCTCCTGTCTCTGAGTGCGCTCTGGGGGTTCGTGCTGAACCTCACCGTGGGCGACGGCCAGGCCCTGTTGCGGGCCAACACCATCTACCAGACGGTCGGCATCACCTCGACGGACCTGGGGCTGCAGCTTCAGGCCGAGCGTGCCCGGTCGGCGGTCGCCATCACCACCCGCCAGCTCACGGAAGATCTCGGCGCCCAGCGGACCCGCACCGACCGGGCCGTCACCACCTACAAGCGCGCCTCCACCGAAGCCGGCAGCGCCCTCGACGGCACCCTGCGCGCCTCCCTCGGCGCGCTCGACCGCGAACTCGACCGGCTCGGCGCCATCCGCTCCGACATCGACAACGGCCGCAGCACCCGCCTGGCCGCCCTGAACGCCTACAACCGCGTGCTCGACTCCCTGTTCAGGGTCTACGACCAGATGGTCTCCCTCCCCGACCTCGCCATCTTCCAGCAGGCCGCCGCCATGCAGGCCATGGGCAACGCCCGCGAGGTCATCGCCAGGGAGCACGCCCTCATCAGCGGCGCGCTCATCGACGGCAAGCTGACCGAGGCCGAGGCGGCCGCCTTCACCGAGTACGCCGCCACCCGCTCGTTCCTGCACACCCGCGGCACGGCCGGGCTCGACCTGGCGCTGCGCCAGCCGTACGAGAAGGTGTTCGCCGGCTCGACCTTCCGCAGCTTCGGCCTGATGGAGGCGAGGATCGTCGCCACCGGCGCGCCGCCGCCCGACGGCGACGCCTGGAACGCCTCCGCCGGGCAGGTCATGGCCCAGCTCGACCGGCTCGGCATGTCCGCCACCCAGGAACTGGCCGACCGCACCACCGACGCCGCCATCGCGATCATGGGGCGGATCGCCGTCGCCGGCGGCATCGGGCTGATCGCCGTGCTCGCCTCGATCGTCATCTCCGTGCGGTTCGGCCGCCGCCTCGGCGCCGAGCTGGCCGGGCTGCGTTCGGCCGCCCTGGACCTGTCGGAACGGCGGCTGCCCCTCCTCGTCGAACGGCTGCGCAGCGGCGAGGACGTCAACGTCAAGAAGGAGCTCAAGCCGCTCAAGGTCAGCGGCTCGGCCGAGATCACCGACGTGGCCCGCGCGTTCGGCTCCGTGCAGCGCACCGCCGTACAGGCCGCGGTGGGCCAGGCCGAGCTGCGGCGTGGCGTGGGCCAGGTGTTCGTCAACCTCGCCCGGCGCAAGCAGGGGCTGCTGCACCGCCAGCTCCAGCTTCTCGACCGCATGCAGCGCCGCACGCACGACCCTGACCGGCTGGAGGAGCTCTTCCGGCTCGACCACCTGACCACCCGCATGCGGCGGCACGCGGAGAGCCTGATCATCCTGTCGGGCGCCGAGCCCGGCCGCGCCTGGCGCAAGCCGGTGCCCGTGCTCGACATCGTCCGCGCCGCCATCGCCGAGGTGGAGGACTACACCCGGATCACGGTCGAGGCCATGCCCGCCGGAGCCATCGACGGCGCCGTCGCCGCCGACCTCACCCACCTGGTCGCCGAGCTGGTCGAGAACGCCGCCATCTACTCCCCGCCCGACGCCCCCGTGGTGGTCCGCGGCGACATGGTGAGCAACGGCTACGCCATCGAGGTGGAGGACCGGGGGCTCGGGCTGTCGGAGGCCGAGTACGGCGCGTTCAACGCGCTGCTCGCCAACCCGCCGGAGTTCGACCTGGCCGACAGCGACCGGCTCGGCCTGTTCGTGGTCGCCAGGCTGGCCCAGCGGCACGGCGTCAGCGTGCTCCTGCGCCGCTCGCCCTTCGGCGGCACCACGGCCATCGTCCTGGCGCCGCGCCGGCTCGTCACCGAGCAGCCCGCGCTCACGGCCGGCGACACCCCGCCGGCGCTGCCCAGCCGGACCCGTGCCACGACCGGCGGCGGGCGCGACAGCGGCGACAGTGGTGACAGTGCTGACGGCACCGGCGGCGCCGGGAGCGGTGAGGACGCGGCGGCCGAGCCGGCCGCCCGCGCCAGGAAGGAAGGTGACAGCGTGTCCGCGCTGCCCACCCGTACCCGGAAGAAAGCGCTCGCCGTGCTGAGCGGCGGGGGCGGCGTGAGCGGCGGCACCCACGCCGGGCTGCCCACCCGGGTACGGCAGGCGAACCTGGCACCCCAGCTCAGGGCGGAGCCGCCACCCGAGCCGGAGCCGGAGGAAAAGACCGAACGCTCTCCCGACGAGGTACGCGATCTGTTCTCCGCGTTCCAACGGGGAACCCAACGCGCCCGAGAAGAAGCACAAGAAGAGGGGGAGGCATGACCGTGCCGACGACCAACACCGGTGAGCTGAACTGGCTGCTCGACGACCTGACGACCCGGGTCGCGGCGGTGCGGCAGGCGGTGATCCTGTCGACCGACGGCCTCGCGGTCGGCTACTCGAAGGCCCTCAGCCGCGAGGACGCCGAACACCTGTCGGCCGTCGCCGCCGGCTTCCAGAGCCTGGCCCGCGGCACCGGGCGTCACTTCGGCGGCGGGGACGTCCGGCAGACCATCGTCGAGATGGAGTCGGCGTTCCTCTTCGTGACCGCGGCGGGGCAGGGCACCTGCCTGGCCGTGATCGCCGAGGCCAACGTGGACGTGGGCCACATCGCCTACGAGATGGCGATGCTCGTCAAGCGGGTCGGGCAGCACATCTCGACCAATCCGCGAGCGGCCACCTCATGACGGAGACCCCGCAGTGGCTCGATGACGACGCGGGGCCGGTCGTCCGGCCCTATGCTCTCATCCGCGGCCGTACGAGGTCTTCAGGCGACATGTTCGACCTCATCGCGACCGTACGCGTCGTCGATGAGCCGCCCGGCGACGTGCCGAGTGACCTGGGCCCCGAGCAGCAGACGATCCT
This sequence comes from Nonomuraea muscovyensis, assembly GCF_014207745.1. Taxonomy (NCBI): domain Bacteria; kingdom Bacillati; phylum Actinomycetota; class Actinomycetes; order Streptosporangiales; family Streptosporangiaceae; genus Nonomuraea; species Nonomuraea muscovyensis. The sequence goes on along the minus strand of NZ_JACHJB010000001.1, from coordinate 3,111,581 downwards.
GCGGATGGCACGGAGCCCGATCTCGGTGGCCGACGTGGCCTCCGAGCTGGACCTGCCCATCGGCGTCATCCGGGTGCTGCTGGGCGACATGCGTGACCACGGCCTGATCTCGGTGACGTCCCCCTCAGCGGCGAGGCCGCGTCCGAGTTCGGGCATTCTCAAGGAAGTGATCAATGGACTCCGGGCTCTCTGAGGACCCCGTAGCGCTGAAGATTCTCATCGCCGGGGGCTTCGGCGTGGGCAAGACCACCCTGGTGGGATCGATCAGCGAGATCAAGCCGCTGCGCACCGAGGAGGTGCTCTCCGAGCGCGGGATCGGCGTTGACGACATCGACGGCGTGGAGGCCAAGACCACCACCACCGTCGCCATGGACTTCGGCCGCATCACCATCCGCGACGGGCTGGTGGTCTACCTGTTCGGCACGCCCGGGCAGGAACGGTTCTGGTTCATGTGGGACGAGCTGTCCTACGGCGCGCTCGGCGCCGTCGTGATCGCCGACACCCGCCGGCTGACCGACTGCTTCCCGTCGGTCGACTACTTCGAGCAGCGCGGCACGCCGTTCGTGGTGGCCGTCAACTGCTTCGACGACGCCCAGCAGCACAGCGTGGACGACGTGCGGATCGCGCTCGACCTCGACGACGACGTCCCGGTGCTGCTGTGCGACGTGCGACGGCGCACCTCGGCCAAGGAGGTCATGGTGACCCTGGTCGAGCACTCCCTGCGCACGCTGACCACGGCGAGCTGAGCCGGCGGTCCTCCTACAGGGCCTTCAGGCCGTTGATGACCTCGCGGAGCAGGTTCTCGGTGGCCGCCGTGTTCTTGGGGACCGGCGGCCGTACCGTGACCAGCCCGTAGTGCAGCAGGTCGCCGAGGAGCACCCGCACCACGCCCACCGGCAGGTCCAGCTCGGCGGCGAGCTCCACCACCGGCCTGGACTGTCCGGCGCCGGTGAGCAGCCGCCGGTGCTGGACGCTCAGCTCGGCCTTCGCCGGCGCCGGCAGCCCGCTCGCGACGACGCTCGCCAGCAGGTCGATCTCGGACGTGGCCGACGACCTGGTGCGGCCCCGGGCGACCGCGTACGGCCGCACGACAGGTCCGGCCTCCTCGTCGACCCACTCGTGCTCGCGGCTCACGATCGAGATCCCCCATCCTGGTCGCTGTCCTGGCGCCCCCGCTGCCAGCCTGACTGAAGGGACGAAAGCAGCGCCCTGGTCTCCTCGGGCGAGCGCTCGTCCGGTGGTGCCGCGACGGGCGGCTGCCTGAGCTGCGGCGGCAGGTTCGCCTGCCGCTGGCGGCGCGGCAGTCCCGTGTCCTGCTGCTGCGCCGTAGTCCGCTTGGAGGTGCGGACACGGCGCGGCAGCCCGCCGGGGCCGGTCGGCTGCTCGGCGCCGCCGCTCCCGTTGGCGCCGTTGGTGCCGTTGGTCCCTGTCCCGTTGGCGCCGTTGGTCCCGGTGCCGTTGGCGCCGGTGGTCTGGTCGTGGATGCCCGGGATCTCGTTCCTGAGGACCGAGACGGACACCGACTCCAGCTCCGGCATGTCGAGCGGCATCGGCAGCATCTCGACGAGCGTCGGCGGCACCAGCACGATCGCGCTCGTCCCGCCGTACGGCGACGGCTTGACCGTCACCGAGATGCCGTGCCGGGCCGCGAGCATGCCGACCACCGCGAAGCCGAGCTGCTCGGTCTGCGACGGGTCGAACTCGGGCGGGCTGGCCAGCCGCTCGTTGACCACCTGGCGCATCTCGGGCGGCATGCCGAGGCCCCGGTCCTCGACCTCGACGGCGAAGCCCCGGCCGACCAGCTCGCCGCGGACGGACACCTCGTTGCCCGGCGAGGAGAACGTGGTGGCGTTCTCGATCAGCTCGGCGAACAGGTGCATGAGGTCCGCCACCGCGGTGCCGGCGAAGCCGTACTCGGGCATGGGGTAGACCCGCACCCGGGTGTACTCCTCGACCTGGGCGGCGGCGCCGTTCAGCACGTCCTCGACGGGGATGACGCCGCGCCAGCGGCGCCCGGCCGAGCCGCCCGACAGCAGCACCAGGCCCTCGGCGTGGCGGCGCATGCGCGTGGTCAGGTGGTCGAGCCTGAACAGCCGCTCCAGCGCCTCCGGCTCCTCGGTCTCGCGCTGCATGTCGTCGAGGAGCCTGAGCTGGCGCTGCAGCAGCGACTGGCTGCGCCTGGCCAGGTTGCGCAGCGCCTCGGAGACGCCTTCGCGCAGCCTGGCCTGCTCGACCGCGGCGTCCACGGCGGTGCGTTGCACGCTGTCGAACGCCGCCGCCAGGTCGGCGACCTCGCTGGTGGTCTTGTCGGCCACCTTGATGGGCGGCGCCTCGGCCTCCACGTCCACCCGGTCGCCCCTGCGGAGCCGTTCCACGACGCCGGGCAGCCGGATCTCGGCCAGGTCGAGCGCGCTGCGCCGCAGCGCGCCGAGGTCCAGGGCGACCCGCCTGCCGACCCGGATGGAGATGATGATCGAGAACACGACCGCGATCAGTCCCAGCGCGCCCGCAACCGCGGCGCGCACGATGATCGTGACGCCGGCCGGCTCGATCCGGCCGAGCAGCGTGTCGCCGGTGCGCCAGACGGCCTCGGTGTAGTCCTTCATCACCGGGTCGGCCAGCTCGCGCCACATCTGCATGTTGACCGGCTCACCCGACATGTACGACTCCAGCGCCCGCTGCATCGTGGCGTAGCGGGAGGAGGCGGCGATCTTCTCGAACGGGGCGCGCGTCTGGGCATCCAGGTTGGCCATCGCCACGGGGAACAGGTGCAGCCGCGCCCCCTCGAACCGGGACAGCAGGTGCACGTCCTTCATGGACAGCTTGCCGTCGGAGGCCACGATGAGGGCGTTGCCCCGGCTCATCATCTCGCGCACCTCGTCGGCGGCGATGAGCCCCTGCGCCTGGCGGGCCAGCTCGACGTCGGTGCTGATGGTGAAGGACGAGTAGAGGATGTGGACCGCGTCGGAGATCGCCGAGTACTCGGTGACCAGGTCGGCGGCGGTCATCTTGCCGCTGTCCACCTGCCGCCTGATGTCGGGCAGCCGGTCGATCGCCTCGAAGGCGTCCGCGAGCCTGTCGTTCATCTCCGCGGTCATGGCCGACTGGACGCTCTCCATGCCGGCCGACTCGGTGAGCTTGGTGCGCACCCGGTCGGTCTTCGCGCGGGCGGCGGCCAGCGGTGCCGGGTCGCGGACTGCTCCGCCCAGGCGCTCGGCCGAGGCGAGGCGCTCGCCCTGGAGGTTGCCGACGAGGCCGTCGGCGTAGTTGATCACGCCGGTCCAGATGGTCTGGGCTCTCAGCAGGTTGAACGCGTCACCGAACGTGCTGCTCGCGGCGAAGCCCCACAGGGCGACCAGGGAGACCAAGGGGATGACGAGCAGCGTCGCGATCTTGAATCTGATGGATCTGCCCGATGCCATTGGTACCTGCTCCCGGATAGAAGATCGCCGGAGAGAATAGCACCGAAACGGCCGGGTTTAAGATCAACTCGCGATAAATCTGTGATATGTCGGGAAATTGACGGCTTTTGTGGCGTGTGTGCGGGTCCACGCCAGCCGGACCAGCCAGCAGGCCAGGACGCCCAGCACCGCCACCTCCGCGCCCAGCAGCAGCCGCTCCACCAGCCCGATCAGCACCCGCTCCCCCGGCAGCGCCACGTACGTCATCGCCAGCACCCCGAACCCGGCGGCCAGCGCCAGCCACTCCACCACCCGCGCGACCGGCTTCCAGTCCGCGTGGGCGCCCAGGCGCGGCACCAGCACCGCCGCCGCCACCGGCAGGCTCACGAACGCCGCCACCGACACGTACCGGTGCACCTGAGCGGTCAGCGTCATGTCGGCGCCGAGCGGCGTGGTCGGGATTACGGCCGCGACGACCAGTGCCCCCGACCACACCATCAGCAACCGCTCGGGCAACCCCCGCACCGGCGCCCCCACCGCGCGCAGCCCCGCCAGCAACGCCAGCGACCCCAGTCCCATCACCGCCATCGCGACCTCCGTGACGCCCCCGCGGTCGGCCACGGCGTACTCGCTCACGGTCACGTTGAACGGATCGAGGTACGGGTCCGGGCCCACCTGCCCGATCACCACGGCCACGGCCGAGAACCCGATCGCGGCGCACGCGATCCACGCCCACATTCCCGGCGACACCCGCGCCATCAATCCGCTCATGCCCCAACCCTCCCGTCTCGCCCCCTTCCCCACCATCCGGCCTGCCCCCACCCGATCCCTGAGTCACCCCCTAGGGGTCCCAGGGTCGGCGGCCGTGGGGCGCCGGGCCGGCGGGCGCGGGGCACCGGGTCGGCGGGGGCGGGGGTGCGGGGGCGGGGGCGGGGGTGCGGGGCGGAGACCGGTCGCCCGCAGGTCCTGCGTCTCCCTGAGACGGGGAAACCGGCCGGGGCCCGAACCGGGCGGGGAGGCGGCGGGGATGGGGCCGTTCGAGGCGGGAAGCCTGCGGGGTCAGGTTGGGGGCGGGTCAGGTGGGGCGGTCGAGGATGTGGGGGCGGGTGGCGGCGTAGCGGGCTCGCACGCCGGGTTCGGGGTCGGCCTCGTAGCCGACCGCCTCCTGGGACGTCCACTCGACCTCGCCGTCGAGGAGCCAGGCGGCCTGGTAGGCGGCGCCGTCGGCCACGTACTCGCCCGGGGGCGGCGCGAGGATGGGGCGGGCGAAGATCGTGGGGGCGATGCGGCGGACCGCCTCCGAGCGGGCCCCGCCGCCGATGAGCAGCACCCGTTCGGGCGACAGGGCGAGCGCATCGAGGGCGTCGGCGAGGCCGCAGAGCATGCCCTCGATCGAGGCGCGCGCCAGGTGGGCGGGGGTGGCGGTGGCCAGGGTGAGGCCGTGGACGGAGCCGGTGGCGGTGGGCCGGTTGGGGGTGCGTTCGCCTTCCAGGTAGGGGACGAGCGTGAGACCGTCGGCACCCGGCGGCGCCTGGAGCGCCAGCTCTCCGAGCCCGTCGAGGTCGACGCCGGTCAGGCGCGCGGCGGCGTCCATGACCCGGGCGGCGTTGAGCGTGCACACCAGCGGCAGGAAGCGGCCGGTGGCGTCCGCGAAACCGGCCACGGCCCCGCTCGGGTCGGCGCTGGGCGCGTCGGAGACCGCGAAGACGGTGCCGGACGTGCCGATGGACACCACCACGTCACCGGGCCGTGCCCCCACCCCGAGCGCGGCGGCCATGTTGTCGCCGGTGCCGGGCGCGATCCGGGTCCGGCCGTCACCACCGGCGGGCGAGGGTGTCACGCCACCGGAGGGCGGAGGGGTCGCGGAGGTGGCGGTGGCGCCGCCGGGCGGAGGGGTCGCGGCGTCGGCGACCGGACCGAGCACGCGGGGCAGCAGCGGCACCGCGCCGAAGGCGGACTTGAGCAGGTCGGTGCGGTAGGCGCCGGTGGCCGGGGACCAGTAGCCGGTGCCCGAGGCGTCACCCCGGTCGGTGGTCAGCAGGTCGAGGGGCGGTGGCGGCGCGTCCGCCCACGACGCGAAGGGCAGCCGCAGCGCGCCCGCCAGCCGCCAGGTGAGCCAGTCGTGCGGCAGGCACACCGCGGCCGTGCGGCGCGCGTTGTCGGGCTCGTGCTCGGCCAGCCACCGCAGCTTGGTGATGGTGAACGACGCGACGGGCACGCTGCCCACCGCCTCGGCCCAGGCGCCGGGCCCGCCCAGCTCGGCCACCAGGTCGGCGGCGGCGCCGGCCGAGCGCGTGTCGTTCCAGAGCAGCGCGTCGCGCACCACGTGGCCCGACTCGTCGAGGCAGACCATGCCGTGCTGCTGGCCGGCCACGCTGACGGCGGCGACGTCGTCGAGACCGCCGGCCTCCTCGATGGCGCGCAGCAGCGCGGCCCACCAGTGGGAGGGGTGGACCTCGGTGCCGCCCGGGTGGGCGGCCCTGCCCTGGCGGACGAGCCGACCGGTGGACGCCTCACGGATGACGACCTTGCAGCTCTGCGTCGAGGAGTCGACGCCCGCGACCAGTGTCATGCGGCCACGCCCGGCCGGCCGTGGAGGGGACGGTGAGTGTTAACGCTACCCATGCTCCGAATGCTGCACGAGCGGGCAGGCGGATCACAAGCCCGAGGGGTCACGCCCCACGCTGATCTCCTCGGCGATGCGGCGGATCTCCACCGCGTCGAGCCCCGGCGCCTTGGGCAACTGGCGCCACAGCGCGTCCATCACCACGGGCACCGGCTGGCCGGCCAACCGCCCCGCGATCCCGTGAACCGCCCTGAACAGCGCCTCGTCCGTGTCACGCATCCCGACCCCCCGACGTCCAGACCGACTTCCCGGAGAACCGTACGACGTGGCACCGACAGTTTCGCGCTAACCCTCCAGCGTGTTCCGCACCGCCCCGCAGATTTCACTCAGGGCGCTCCGCTGCTCGGGCGTCAGCACGTCGAACAGGCTCCTGCGGACCTCCTCGACGTGGCCGGGCGCGGCGGCGGCCAGCGCGTCGAAGCCCTCCTCGGTGAGCACGGCGATGTTGCCGCGCCGGTCCTCCGGGCAGCGCTCGCGGCGCGCCCAGCCGCGCTCTTCGAGGCGGGCGACCGCGTGCGAGAGGCGGCTCTGCGAGGACTGGGCGCGCCGGGCCAGCTCGCTCATCCGCATGCGCCGTCCAGGCGACTCGGACAGCGCCACCAAGATCATGTAGTAGGCGTGCGGCATGCCCGCGTCGCGCTGCAACTGGCGGTCGAGCGCCTCGTGGACGAGCTGTGTGGCCGCGAGGAAGTCGCGCCAGGTCCGCTGCTCGTCGTCGTCCAGCCATCGGGTCATGGATGGCATTTTAGTTGAACTCTCATATACTTGTGGATACATCCTGGGAAAGGGGATCGTCATGCCGGTTCAGCGACTCAACCACGCCGTCCTCTACGTCCGCGACGTGGAGCGCAGCGTCGCCTTCTACCGGGAGGCCCTCGGCTTCGAGGTCGTCATGAGCATGCCGGGCGCCGCCTTCCTGCAGGCCGCCGGCTCGTCCAACGACCACGACCTGGGCCTGTTCGAGATCGGCGCCGGGGCGGCCCCCTCGCCCGCCGGGCGGACCTCGGTCGGCCTCTACCACTTGGCCTGGGAGGTGGACACGCTCGACGAGCTGGAGCGCGTCGCGGTCAAGCTGCGGGAGATGGGCGCGCTGGCCGGCGCGTCCGACCACTCCACCACCAAGGCGCTGTACGCGCACGACCCCGACGGCCTGGAGTTCGAGGTGTCGTGGCTGGTGCCCGCCTCGCTGATCGACGAGCGGGTGCTCGCCGGCCGCACCAGCATCCGCCCGCTCGACCTCGCCGCCGACAAGCAGAGGTACGGCGGCCGGACCCGCGGCGGCGTGGGCGTCTCGATCCCCGCCTAGCCCGGAAGCCCTCGACGGCCGGTGATCCGCGGCGGGGTTGCGCTCATCGCCAACACACACTGCGCCCTGCGCTGACGACAAGGAAGATCGGCCACCGCAGGATGACGTCGTACCCATGCGATCCGACCGAGGGCTGGTGTGCGTGTCCACGGATTCCAGAGCCAAGGCGCCCGTGCTCCTCGTTCTCCTGCTGGCCGTGACGTCGGCTGGTTGCGGCGGCGACGCGCGGCCGGCGCGGAGCAGCCCGCGACCCCCGAGCACCGTCACGGCGTCCCCGACGGCCACGGCGACCGCGCCCGCGCCCGCGCGGTTCGATCCGCCGGTGAGGTTCGCAGCCCACGGCATCGGGCCGATGGCGCTGGAGCCGGACGGCTCGCCGACCACCACCCCCGTCGTCTGGGAACGGCACTCGTTCCGCGTCACCACCACGCGCACCACCACGACCGCCGACTACACCAACGCCCTCACCGCGACCGACCTCCTGACCGGCGAGGAGACGTGGACCGTCAAGCTGGTGCGACCGGTGCGCACCGTGCACGTCCGGCCCTTGGTCGCCTCGATCGGCGGGCGCACCCTGGTCCTCGTGGCCCTGGCCGCCGACGTCAAGGGTGAGGGGACCGAACCCGTGAGGAAGGCCGTGGAGCTCGTCGCGGCCGATCCGGCCTTCCCCGGGCCCGTGCGGGCCCGGGGTAGGCGTCGGAGGTACCGTGGGCATGTCCGACTCCCGCGCTTTGGAGAACGGTCATGTCGCGCGATCCTGATCACGTGCTCGACGCCATCGACGGCGTCGTCGACGAATGGGAGACGTTGAGCGCCGACGCCATGCGCTGGACGCCTCCGGAGAACAAACAGCCGGACCTGCTGGGCGAGGTGAGCGAGATCTTCGCCCCGCTCACCCACGCGATCACCGAGGTGCTGCGCCCGCTGGGCGACGCCGTGAACCGCGTGCTCGACCACCTCGTCGACGACGACGAGGAGCGCTGACCGGCCCGCCCGCCGCGCGGGCGGCATGGCGCAGACCGCCGCGAGCCGCATGGGGCGCAGCGCGCCGGTGAGCTTGGCCAGCCCGTCCAGCGTGCTGACCACCCGGCGCAGGCCGTTGACCGGCTCGGGTGCCGCCCGAGACGCCGCCCTGGCTGACGAAGCCGGCGGCCTTGTGCCGCCACTCCTGGTGGAGGTGGTCGAGGGCGTCCTTGAGCACGGCGTTGAAGCTGTGGTCGTCCCAGGGGGTCACGAAGACGAAGGCGTCGCGCTCGACCGTGGCGCTCCATGAGCGTGGCGGACCCCATCCGGCGCCGCACAAGTGGGCCCCGCTCCCGGAGCCGGTCGCCTAACCCGAGACGGCCGCGGCGGGCAGACCCAGGTGCCGGGCGATGGCGGCCGTCACCGGAGTGACCGTGGGCAGCGGCGGCCCGCTGTAGTGGCCGGGCTTGTGGGTGCGCAGCAGCAGCTCGCCGCTGCGTTCCCACTGGAAGCCGTCGCGCTTCAGCAGCCGCGCGAACACCTCGCCCGCCTTGCCGGGGTCCCGCTCGGCCAGTCGTTCGAGCGGCACGGGCGAGACGGCGTCGCCGCGCAGGTAGGCGGTCAGCAGGTCGCGGTGCTCGCGCCTGACCACCAGCCGGGGGTCGGCGAAGATCCGCTCCAGCCTGCCGAAGTCGGCGTAGTAGCCGAGCCCCCGCTCCGCGTCGAAGATCAGCGCCACGGTCTCGGCCTCGGCGAGGTGCTCGGGCAGGTCGGGCTCGGCGGGCGGGGGGCCGCCCAGCCGCGCCGTCTGGTGGGCGAGGTAGCCGCGCGTCATGGCGGCCACGTCGGCGCCCGGCAGCACGACGAGGTCGGCGCCGAAGTACTCGACGAAGCACCGCCGCTGCTCGCGCTGCGCCCGGCGGGCCTGGGCGAGCAGCACGGGATTGCGCATCACCCAGGCGGGATGGGCGAGGGCGAGGTGCGCCGCGACACCGGTCAGCGTGTCGCCGGCGGCGGCGCCGTGCACCGCCGGGGTGCCGCTGAGCAGCCAGTCACCCCCGAGCGGGATCAGCCGGCCCACCACGAACATGCCCGGCTCCAGCTCGCCGAAGGCGTCGTCGCCGCGGTTGGACAAGGCCCGGTAGACCAGCTCGTCCACGAGGTTGAACAACAGCGCGGCCGCCCCGTCGACGGCCCGCACCTCGTACACGCCCTCGACCACGGTCTTCCAGCTCGTCAGCAGCTCGACGTCGGCCCGGTCGAGGCCGGGCACCTCGGCGAGGAACCGGTCGATGACCGTGCCGCCGCCGGACAGCTCGTGCTGGTGGGCGAAGAAGTCGACCGGGAGGAAGGCGGCGGCCTCGTCGGCGGGCGGCCCGTCCGCGTAGAAGCGGTCGAGCACGGCGTCCAGCTCGCGGCCGAACCTGCCCGAGGTGGCGAAGTGGACCAGCTCGGCCTTCAGCTCCACGGCCCGCGCAAGCTTGCTCATCGTCACTCCTTGTGTCCGAAGTGACACTAACCGCTCCGGCGGAGTTTCCGGGGCGACTTCCCGCAACTCGGCCGCGCGGTCCCTACTCCCGCGACTTGGGGGCGCGCTCCAGCTCGGAGTGCCGACGGCTGTAGGCGAAGTAGATGACCAGTCCGAGCAGGAACCAGACGGCGAACCGCAGCCAGGTCTCCGGCGCCAGGAACGTGATCAGCCAGACGGAGAAGACCGCGCCGATGGCCGGCACCACCGGCATCCCCGGCATCCGGAAGGTCCTGGGCAACTCGGGGCTGCGATAGCGGAGCACGATCACGGCCAGGCAGACCACCACGAAGGCCAGCAGGATGCCGATGTTGGTCAGCTCCGCCGCCTCCCTGATGGGCAGGAAGCCCGCGATCACGGCCGAGGCGACGCCGACGATCCAGGTGACGCGCGTCGGCACCCGCCGGACGGGGTGCAGCTTGGCGAACCACTGCGGCAGCAGCCCGTCGCGGCTCATCGAGAACCACACCCGGGTCACGCCCAGCATGAACGTGAACATGACGGTCAGGATGCCGACGATGGCGCCGACGGCGATCACTGTCGCCAGCCCCGACAGCCCCACCGAGGCGAACGCCGAGGAGAAGCCGCTCTCGGGGTCGATCTCGCGGTAGTTCTGCATGCCGGTGAGCACCAGTGTGGCGAGCACGTACAGGATCATCGAGATGACCAGCGAGTAGATGATCGCCCTGGGCATGTGGCGCGTGGCGTCCTTCGACTCCTCCGCCGCGGTGCTCATCGCGTCGTAGCCGAAGACGGCGAAGAACACGGTGGCCGCGCCGGTGATCGCCCCGCCGATCCCGAACGGGAAGAACGGCGTGTAGTTGGCGGTGTTGATGTAGAAGAAGCCGACGACGATCACCAGCAGCACCACGGCGACCTTGATGGCGACCACGAACGTCTCGAACCTGGCCGCGCTCTTGATGCCGAGGTTCAGCAGGTACGCGATGAGCAGGCAGAGGATCACCGCGAACAGGTCCACGACGTGGCCCTCGCCGGTGCCGGGCGCGCCGAGCATCCAGGCGGGCACCTCGACGCCGAGTTGCTGGACGAGGAAGCCGAAGTAGCCCGAGATGCCGATGGCCACGACGGCGACGATGGCGGTGTACTCCAGCAGCAGGTCCCAGCCGATGAACCAGCCCACGATCTCGCCCAGCACGGCGTACCCGTAGGTGTAGGCCGAGCCGGCCTTCGGGATGAGCCCGGCGAACTCGGCGTAGGAGAAGGCCGCGGCGGCGCTGGCCACGCCGGCGATGAGGAACGAGATGAGCACCGCCGGGCCCGCCGTCTGGTTGGCGACCGCGCCGGCGAGGGCGAAGATGCCGGCGCCGATGATGCCCCCGATGCCGATGGCGGTGAGCTGCCACAGGCCCAGCGTGCGGGTGAGCTCCCCCTCGTGTTCGGTGGCGATCCGCTCGACCGGTTTGCGGCGGAAGATGCTCCGTGAAGTCACCATGACAGCCTCCTCGGGGGTGCCCTTCCCGCCCCCCGGCCGCCCTAAGCTCGGCGTCAGCCCAGGTGAGGGCTATGGTTTGACGCGTAGGGCGAGCTGGATGCGGTCGCGCAGAGCGAGCTTGCGCAGCACGCTGGAGACGTGGTTCTTGACCGTGCCCTCGGTGATGAACAGCCGGGCGGCGATCTCCCTGTTGGCGGCGCCGGCGGCGACCATCCTGGCGACCTCGACCTCGCGGGCCGACAGCAGCTCCTGGCCGCGGAAGGCGGTCGCGGCCGGCGGCGGGGCGTGCCGCAGCTCGGCCACCAGGCGGGCGGCCACCGGGCTGCCCAGCACGGTCTCCCCGCGCGCCACCCGGTGGACCGCCGAGACGAGGTCCTCGGGTGAGCAGTCCTTCAGCAGGTATCCGGTGGCGCCGGCGCGCAGGGCGCCGAAGATGTAGTCGTCCTCGTCGAACGTGCTCAGCACGATGGCGGCCACCCGCGGCTGCTCGGCGGCCAGCCGGGTGATCAGCTCGACGCCGTCCATCCCCGGCATCCGCATGTCGACCAGCGCCACGTCGGGGCGCCGCGCGGCGATCACCCGCAGCGCCTCCTGCCCGCCGGCCGCCTCGCCGGCAACGCGCTGTCGGTGGCGCTCGGTGCGGCCGTCTGGGCCCCGTGGCAGGAGACGGTCGCGCCGGTGCTGCCGATGATGCCCCTGACGATGGCGATCATCGTGCTCGGCCAGGCGTTCCCGGAGGAACTGCTGTGGCGCGGCCACCTGCAGGACACGCTGTCGGGCCGCCTGTCGCCCCGCGCCGTGCTGATCATCGTGTCGGTCGTCTTCGGCGCCCTGCACATCCTCTCCTCCAGCCCCGCCGACACCGTGACGGAGCGGCTGCTCTACCTGGTGACCGCGAGCGCGCTGGGCTTCGCCTGCGCGGCGGCCCTGGTGCGCGGCGGGGCGCTGTGGATGGCGGTCGGCGTGCACACCGGCTTCCACATGGGCCACCGGCTGCTGCCCACCCAGGGCATCGAGTACGGCGTGCAGCTCGTCATCCTGGCCTGCACGCTGGCCGTGACCGGATTCGCGCTGCTGGCGCCGTTGGGCAGGAAGGGCCGTCAGGCGGAGGCGCAGGGACGCATCGCCACGAAGTCGGCGTAGTGGTCGCGATACGTCTGCGTGTACGTGAGCGGCGGGCACAGGGCCGCGCGGGCGCGCATCGCGGCGGCCTCCTCCCGGGTGATGTGGCCGGCGGCGAGTTGGGCCAGCAGCTTGCCGCGGAAGGCCGCGAGGTACCCGGCGTGACCGGTGAAGCCGAGCTCCCCGATGCTCCTGACCATGTCGTAGCTCCCCACGAACCCGGTCACGTAGCGGGCCTCGCCCAGCTCGACGTACGGCGGGCGGGGCACCGGGCGGCCGTGGGCGTCCACGGCGAGCGCGTTGCCGGTGGCGTCGCGGGCGATGACGCCGCCCGCCGTCTTCAGGTGGTAGGAGGCCGGGGGCGCGTCGCCGTGCCGCACCCAGCGGTCGGCCTGGAGGAAGTGCGCGCGCAGGGCGGGCTCCCAACCGGCCGGGGTGGTCCGCGTCGCGAAGGACGAGATGTCCAGGTGGTCGGGCACGTGCGGGCTGCCGGCGACCGCGTAGACGCGGTAGCGGTCGGGGACGACGCCGCGGTCGGCGAGGGTGGCGGAGTCCTCGGCCTCGGAGTTGAGGATGACGAGCCTGCCGTCGTAGCGCCCGGCCAGCAGGGCGGGCTGCGGGTCCGCCCCCTCGGTGGTGAACGGCAGCGCCAGGTCGAACACGCCCCGCGCCCGTCCCGACGTGACGAGGTCCAGCACGGGGACGGAGGAGTCGGAGAAGCCGGTGACGTACTTCCTGGCGGCCTCCCCGAGGATCCGGCGGGCGACCGGGTCGCGGGACAGCGCGCGGGCGAACTCGGTGACGATCTCGGGATCGGTACGGCCGCCGCCCTCGGCCGTGCCGCCTCGGACGAAGACGCCGGGGGCCCGGGGGTCGAGGACGCGCAGGTTCTGCCCGGGGCCGAAGTCGGCGGTGCTCCAGCCGATCCCGGCGTGGGCGAAACCGCGGCTGAAGAGCAGACGCGGCCGCAGGTAGACGTCGCGGGCGCCGAGCCCGATGGAGAAGTGCGACGGCTCGACCAGGACCGTCCCGTTGCCCCGCCCGGCTTCCGAGGGCGCGGTGATCTGGTACGGCACGCGGAACGCGCCGGTGGAGGTGCGGCCCTCGAACACGCCGTCGTGGCGCAGGTGGACCGTCCGGCCGTAGTGCCCGGCCCAGGTGACGTTCCGCGGGATCAGCCGGCCCTCGGCGGCCGGGTCCGTCCGGTGGTGATCGGCGGCCGTGCCACGGGCGGCCCCCGCCGGCAGGGCGGCCGCGAGGACGACGGCGAGGACGAGCGAGCGGCGCAACCGGGAGCGGATGAGCATGCGTACGGGCCCCTTCGACCGTGGCCGCCCCGCACGGGCGACCCCATCGCGACGCTAAGCCGCAGGTCAACGGCGATCACGGGGGCACGCCCTGGCCCGTCGTCAACACCGGGCCAAGTTCGCGTCAGGTCGTGGCGGGTGCCGCCCGGGCCGGCCGCGCTCGCGGACGGCCGGTCCCGGGAGGGCACCGCATGGTGGCGGCGTGGTGAGGCTGGCGGATCAGCCGCAGTTGCCCCACTTGCCGCGCTTGGCCGAGGCGATCCCGAAGTCCTTACGCGTGTCGGTGGTGTGGCCCTCGAAGTCGACACACTGCTTCTTGCCGTAGCCGATGGCGGCGGCGTAGTAGCGGTACTTCTTCGCGGTCAGCGTGCCCGGGTCACGGTAGGCGCCGCCGCCCTTGATCTTGAGGATCGCCTGGGTGTAGGTCGGCGTCCCGGCATAGGCGGTCTTGATCACCACGACGCAGTTCTTCTGCAGGCCGCGGTTCCACATCAGCCAGACGTGCCCCCACGTGGAGCCGCCGTTCTTCAGCGTCCGCATGTTGTCGGCCACGTGCGTCCAGCCGCCGCGGCCGGACTCCTTGGCGCAGGCGGATTCCGGGGTGTAGCCGGCGGCCAGGGCGGGGGCGGGGTGGGCCAGAATCGTGCCGGCTCCGAAGAGCGCGGCCACGGCAAGAGCCTTGGCGTGCTTACGCAATGCGTTCCATCCTTCTCGGGGCGGCCAGGCCTCACAGCCTGACCTGAGGTCATGACAGCGTGTTGGCATGATCGCCAACCGTGGTCATGGTCTCATGTGAGAGATCCGTAAGTGACCCTTTTAGGACGCCGAATCCCGGTATCGGGTTGTGTGGCGCTGGTCACCCTTGCTGTGTGGATTCCTACACAGATGATCCTCCGGGGGCTCCGTAATGTCCGTGCTGCCGGACGAAACCGGCAGCACCCGAGGAGGAACCCATGCGCAAGACCCTGGCCATCGCGACCCTGGCCGGCTCCATGGCCGTCACCGGTCTCGCCCTCACCCCCGCCGCCCAGGCGGCCACCACCACGACGGCCACCACGACCGCGTCCCAGCAGGTCGTCACCTGGGGCAAGTTCTTCTCCAGCGACCACAAGGCCTACACGTTCGGCCGGACGTGGAAGAGCGGCGGCAAGGTCCACACGAAGTGGTACGGCGTGGACAAGGCGGGCGGCAAGAAGGGCTGGGTGTGGTTCAGGTACTACCAGAACGGCGCCTGGCACACGTTCAACAAGTCGTGGGACGGCAAGGTCGTCGGCACCTGGAGCGGGCGCGGGATCAAGAAGATCTACACGTACACCTGCTGGGCGGGCAAGTCCGACAACTGCGGCCGCACGTACCGCATCTTCTAGACCCGGGGAGGCTCCCCGGGCAGACCGAGCGTCCGGTGGATCATCGTGTGCATGTGGGCGCGGAACCGCGCCAGCGCGCGAGGGTTCTCGGGGCCCTGACGCTCGCCCGACTTGTCGTACACTCCGCTCTGCACGAAGCTGTGGATGCACCAGATCATCGAGATGACCGTGAAGTCCATATCGGCGTCACCCACGTTCAGTGGCGCGATGGAGTCGATGACGGACTGGGCGAGCGGCTGGACGTACACCGGTTCCAGCCCCGCCACGTCGGTGGCGTCGGCGAGCCAGCGATGCATCCACAGGGCCGGAAACTCGGGGTGCTCGGCGCAGAAGTCGATGTAGCGGTCGAGGAGCCGGTGCAGCGCCACCACCTTCGCCTCGCCGGGAGCGGCCGTCAGCTCCCGCGTGGCGTCCTCCATCTCGTCGGCGAAGCCACGAAATGCCCGCTCCATGACCGCCAGGTACAGCTCGCGCTTGCTGCCTACGTGGTAGCTGACCGTGGCGACGTTCAGCCCGACGGCCTCGGCGATCTGACGGGTGGACGTGCCGTCGTAGCCGAGCGCGGCGAACAACCTGGTGGCGACCTCGAGGATCATCTCCCGCTGGCCGCTCTCCCGTGAACTCACGCGGCCGACCCTAGGTCCGACCGCGGGGTCGCTCAATCAGTTGATGGACAGGTTTCGACCAACTTCTCACCAATCGCCGGCGCCGCGCCATCCACCGATCGGTGGATTCCCGGTTCAGCCGCCCACCCACCGAACTCCGGCCGGTGGGTCGATTCGCCGCGCGGGTCCGCGCCGGATGCTTGATCCATGGCAGTCATCGACGTCACCGGCCTGACGAAGAGGTACGCGGGACAGACGGTCCTGGACGGGGTGTCGTTCTCCGTGGAGGACGGCGAGATCTTCGGCATCCTCGGCCCGAACGGCACCGGCAAGACCACCACCGTGGAGTGCGTGGAGGGCCTGCGGCGGCCCGACGGCGGATCGGTCCGGGTGCTCGGGCTCGACCCCGTGCGGGACGGCCGCCGGCTGCGCGAGGTGATCGGCGTGCAGCTCCAGCACACGCAGCTCCCCGAGAACATCAAGGTCTGGGAGGCGCTCGACCTGTACGCCTCCTTCTACGCCCGCCCGCGCGACTGGCGCGAGCTGCTGGAGCAGTGGGGCCTGGCCGACAAGCGCAACGCCCGCTTCGGCAAGCTGTCGGGCGGCCAGAAGCAGCGGTTGTTCATCGCCCTCGCGCTGGTCGGCGGCCCGAAGGTAGCCTTCCTCGACGAGCTGACGACGGGCCTCGACCCGCAGGCCCGCCGCGCCACCTGGGAGGTCATCAAGCAGGTGCGCGACAGCGGCGTCACCGTCGTCCTGGTCAGTCACTTCATGGACGAGGTGGAGGAGCTGTGCGACCGGGTCGCGGTGTTCGACCGCGGCAGGGTCGTCGCCATCGACACCCCGACCGGCCTGATCGACGGGGTGGACGCCGAACACCAGATGCGCTTCACCCTCATGACCGACGCCGTCGACCCGGCCGCCCTGCTGGGCGACCTGCCGGGCGTGTCCGGTGTGACCCGTACCGGCGACCAGGTGGTCGTCACCGGGCGGGGCGACTTCGCCACGGCCGTCACCGCCGCCCTGGCCCGCCACCAGCTTCTCGTCGCCGACCTGCGCATCGGCAGGCGGACGCTCGACGACGCCTTCATCGCCCTGACCGGCCGCCCCTTCGGAGACCCCTCATGAGCGCCCTCGCCAAACTCACCACCGTCGAGCTGAAGCTGCTGGCGCGCGAGCCCGGCGCGATGTTCACGATCCTCATCCCGCTGTTCATCCTCGTCGTGTTCGGCAGCTCGATCACGCCCGGCGACACGGTGCTGCTGCCGATGTCCCTGGCCATCGCCGTGGGCCTGGTCGGCCTCTACCAGCTCCCCACCACCCTGGCCACCTACCGTGAGCGGGGCATCCTGCGGCGGCTGTCCACCACCCCGGTGCGGCCGGCGAGCCTGCTGACGGTGCAGCTCGCGCTCCAGCTCGTGCTGGCGCTGACCGCCTGCGGACTGCTGGTCGCCGTCGCGGGCACCGTCCTGCGCGCCCACGTGCCCTCGGGCGCCCTGGCGCTCACGGTGGCGTTCCTGCTCGGCACGGCCGCGATGTTCGCGATCGGGCTGCTGATCGCGGCCCTCGCGCCGAACGGCCGGGCCGCCAACGGG